>NZ_JBPPGJ010000014.1:0-180690 GCF_051594765.1 Oryzibacillus soli | reverse complement strand
AATATCGGAGACAAGTGGTATATGGAAAACTGAAAAGAGAAATTGGGAAGATCTTACGGGAGCTATGTGAACGAAAAGGAGTCGAAATCATCGAGGCAGAAGCCTGCCCGGATCATATCCATATGCTCGTAAGTATCCCACCAAAGCTAAGCGTATCGGAATTTATGGGATATCTCAAAGGGAAGAGCTCGCTCATGATATTTGATAAATTCGCAAATATGAAGTACCGGTACGGAAATCGGCAATTTTGGTGTAGAGGGTACTACGTCGATACGGTAGGACGGAATAAGAAAATCATCCAAGAATACATACGTAACCAACTCGAAGAGGACAAAAACTACGAGCAGCTAACGATGAAAGAGTTGATCGACCCGTTTACGGGTGAGTCGGTGAAAAAGGGCAGGTAACGAGGCCCCTTTTCAGGGGCTAGCCCGTGAACCCACGCGGTTGGCAGCCATTTCAGAGCGCCTTTAGGCGCCGGCTAGTAACATGCCCTTATAGGGCTAATGGAAGCCACCGGCTAAGCCGGTGGTTATGACTTGGAGTTCGACCGGGGGAGGATAACAGATTAATGCGATGAGTCGTATATCCGCATGATTTCGAGTCCTTGCCGTAACCAAAGGCACGGATGCCTTTGGTTGCACCGGGTAAAAAACAAAGTCCGATATCAAGGGCAAAAATGCCGTTTGTTAACCGGTGGAGGTGGAAAAGAGGATTCTCGCCCAGAATCAACGGCATAAATGACTTTCATCTAGTCCGATGATGGGGGAGATGTTGAACGAAGGGCAAATATGCCGTTGATCGGACGGAAGGGGTATGGGAGCTCAGCAGCTAGGCAGGTGGAAACAACTCCTTGGGCAAATCTTCCAATTTCTGATACTTCTCTGTATAATAGCTCTAAACCTAAGGGAAGGGGATAGCCGAATGCCGTTTATTACCGTGAAGGCCCTGGATGGAAAAACGACGGAGCAGAAGCGCGAGCTGGTCCGCCGGATTACCGATGCCGTGTCTGAAGTGTTTGAGGTCGAGAAGGATGTGATCTTTATCTTCTTCGAGGATTTGAAGCGGGAGAACTATGGCAAGAAGGGAGATCTGTTCCCTTACGTGGAGGGGCCTGGCGCGGTGAAGGAGCCGGAAGGCGAAGATGAGGGCGGCAAATAGTTCATTCGGAATTGATCATACAGGACGGAGTACCGCTGGGAGGGCTGACAACAGCCCGGACCGGATGCGGGGCTCCGTCTTTTTTGCGTCCGGGTGGATGCGCTTCCACATCTATTATCGCAAATCATGTTTATTGAGCGTCCTCCGGCGGCGGGGTTAGACTAGGCACACACCAAAGGAGGAGAGAAAACGATGACGCACTATTTCGAAGCCGGCCGGGGCATCCTTCGTGCAACCGGCGGAGAGCCCGCATCCGTTCTGGATGCCGTGGCTTCCCGATATATCGGAGCGAACCCGAAGCTCCCCCATGTCTTCCGGGTCCATCCTTCACATGGCGTGCGCATGGACCGGCACGGAGGCTACTGCTTCGAGCTGGAGCGCTGGTACGCAGACGCTCCCGTAGGCTCGGTGGTCTGTGCCTGGGCCAAGGTCTGGAGCGACAAGGATGCCGGCCTGCCCTTGGCTGTCCGCTGCCGCGGTCCCTTGACCGTTAGCGTGAACGGAGAGACGGCCTTCCGCTCCTGGCACCAACTGGAGACCGTCCATGAAATAAGGAGCCCCTTCACGGCCAAGCTGCGCCGGGGGTGGAATCATCTGGTGCTGACCTTCGAGCGGACGCTGATTGGCTTCGGGGGCGTGCTCGGAGCGGCGCATCCGAAGTGGGTGCCCTTCCACGTTCTGGCGCCGTCCCTAGAGCGGGACGGGCAGGCCGGGTGGATCCTGGCGGGGCCCTTCGACGACGCGGGGGACGCGCAGGCATTGATCGCCCGGACCGCCGAAGCGCCGGAGGCGGCCGAAGGGCCGCTGGCGGAATCGGCCATCGGGTGGAGCTGGCTGCCGGAGCTGGAGTGGCCGGAGGCTGCGGGAGCGGCGAAAGCAGCAGCGGCGGGGCAGCCGGAGGCAGGCGCAGCTCCGGCAGGCGAGGCGGCGCTGGAGCGTCGGCCCGTCGGCCAGCTGCGGCGGATGTACGCGGAAGCCGCCGCCGGCGAGTCCGCCTACGGCTGGACGCGGTGGACCGCCGAAGCCAGCCCTGTCCCGGCGGCCACCCACGCCGCCGGCTTCACGCTCCGCGGCCGCTTCCGCGGCGATGCCGCCGTCTACGTGGACGGCGCCGAGATCGGGCGCATCGCCGCCCCGGATTGGATGGAGGCGGAGTTTCACTTCATCGCCGCCGCAGGGCCGCATGACCTGCTTCTGCGCAGCGAGTGCCCTGCCGGCGGGGGGGAGTGGGGCTTCACGGCGGAACTGCGGAACGCAGACGGAACTCCCGTCGCGTTCTGCTTGCCGGCCCCGGTACAGGGCGCCGGCGACAGCGCATGGCTGTACGCCGGTCCATTCCCGGCAGGCGAAACGCTGGAGCCGGATCGGCTGACCACCCTTTACCGCCTGCCGGAGTGGGAGGGACGCGCCGCTTACTGGAGGCTTGACAAGCCCGGCCAGCACATCCGCGTCTACGCCGAGAATCCTCAATACGGGAAGTGGAGCTACCCCCTGGGGGTCACGCTCTACGGTCTGCTGGAGGCCGGACGCACACTCGGCCGGACGGACCTGGTCCGCTACGTGCTGGACCATATGGAGGCCTGCACCTCCCTCTACCGCTACAGCCTATGGGACGCCCAAGAGTACGGCATGCCGTCCGTGAACCATCTGCTGGCCACTATGGACATGCTGGATGACTGCGGCTCCCAAGGCTCGGCGCTGCTCGAATCCATGAAGGACGGCATGCCGGCGGGGGCGGAGGAGGTGGTCCGAGCCATCGGCGCCTATATGCGGGACCAGCAGGAGCGCCTGCCTGACGGCGCCTTCTACCGGGACCCGCCGGACATCCCCTTCAACCGCGACACCCTGTGGGCGGATGATCTCTACATGAGCACGCCGTTCCTGGTTCGGTATGCGGCGCGGACAAGGAACAAAGCGTACTTGGACGATGCCGCCCATCAGTTCCTGAAGTTCCGGGACTATCTGTTCATGCCCGACCGGAAAATCATGAGCCACGTCTACTTCGTCCGCCACGGCAAGGCCAACGGCATTCCGTGGGGCCGGGGCAACGGCTGGACCGTGTTCTCCCTGTCCGAGCTGCTGCCGGCCCTCCCGGAGGAGCATCCGGCGCGGGCGGAGCTGCTGCAGCTCTTCCGCGACCAGTGCGAGGGCTATCTGGCGCTCCAGGGGAAGGACGGCCTCTGGCACAATCTGCTGACAGACCCCGGCTCCTTCGAGGAGTCCTCCTGTACGGCCATGTTCCTCTACGCCTTCGCTAGAGGCATCCGGTACGGATGGCTGGAGGAGCCAAGGCTGTATGAGACAGCCGTCCGGCGGGCCTGGGAAGGGCTGTGCGGCCGGGCTGTGGACGCTACGGGCAATCTCTATGGCGTGTGCCAGGGCTCCGGCTATTCCTTTTCGGCCCAATATTATAAGAACGGCTTAAGCGCCGTCACCAATGACACCCATGGCGTCGGCATCGTACTGCTGGCGGGCGTGGAGCTGATCCGGTTGAACCGGCATCTATACGGGGAGGGTTCCGACCATGCAGATGAGCAAGGATGAGCTGCTGAAGCAGCTGGAGAAGGATGAAGACCGCTACAACCCGGAGGTGGGATTGCTTCGCATTCCCTTGGACGGCCCCGGCTACCATACGACCTTGACCAAGGAGAAGACCCCGTTCGTCCACACCATACGGGAGAGCCTGACCTATGCCCACCGGCTGCTGGAGAGCGGGATTCCGGCCTATGGGGAGCGGGCGCCGGGCATCATTGACCGGGTGCTGAAGCTCCAGGAGACGGACCCGTCCAAGTCCACCTACGGCATTTGGCCTTGGTTCTGGGAGGAGTCTCTCGACGAGATGTCGCCGCCGGACTGGAACTGGGCCGATTTCCTGGGCAAAAGACTGCTCCTGATCCTCTTCGGCCATGAGGACCGGCTGGCTCCCGCGCTGAAGGAGCGGATGGGGCAGGCCATCTTCCGGGCCTGCGACGCCATCATCAAGCGCAACGTCGGGCCCCACTACACCAACATCGCCATCATGGGGGCCATGGTGACGCTGCTGGCGGGCGAACGGTTCGGCCGAACCGATTACCTGGATTACGGGCTCCGGCGGCTGGAGACCTTCCATGCCTACACCGCCCGAACGGGGAACTTCGAGGAATTCAACAGCCCCACCTACACCTCCGTCGCCATCGAAGAGATTCTGGATCTGGACCGGCACGTCCGGCATCCCCGGGCCAAGGCGCTCTGCGCCGAGCTGCTGCGGCTGGCCTGGGGGACGGTGACGGGGCATTACCACGTGCCCACCGGCCAATGGTCCGGCCCTCACAGCCGGTGCTACCAGTCGATCCTGCAGGGGTATCCATACGACTTCTTGTACCGGCTGGACGGCTGTCCAGAGGATCTGACCCGGCTGCTGTCGGACCCGGCGCCCCGGGAGTTGAAGGACCTGGTCAAGATCCAGCAGGAGGAGCCTTCCTTCCGGATTCACGCCTACACCTATATGGATGAGCGGGTCTCGCTGGGAACCTTCGACCGGGAGATCATGTGGAACCAGCGCCGGAATCTGATCGCGTATATGAACAATGGCCGGAAGCCGGGCTATGTGCAGCTCCGCTTCCTGAAGGACGGGCGGGACTTCGCATCCGCCGTCTTCCTCTCCGCCCAGCGGAAGCTGGACGTGCTCTTCGGCATCGGCTTCGCCACCGACGGCGGAGATTGGACGCCCGTGATGGACATGGTCCACGGAGCCTTTGAGGCCCATGATCTCCGGCTGCGCCTGGAGGTCGGAGGCTCCCTCGACGGGGTCGAGCTGCCGAAGCCGGCCGGTCCGGCGGGCAGCTGGGAGCTTCAGCTGGATGCCGTGAAGCTGAAGCTGCAGTGCGGGCCCGGCGAGTTCCTGGGCCAGCGGCCGGCGGACCGGTGGGAGATCAGCCGGAGCCCGGACCGGATCTGCCTCGACTTCGTCTTCTACAGCGGAGCCCGGCAGGGCTTCCGGCTCCAGGACATGGAGCGGGCCTTCTTCACGGCTGCGCTGACCCTCGGTACGGATCCGGAGACTCCGGCGCTCCGTGCGGCCGAAGAGCTAGCCGGAGTGGTGGAGCTCCGGCTGCCCGCTGGAGCTGCGGGCGTTCCGCTGGAGCTGCGGATGCCCGTCAAGCCCGGTCCCATCCATGCTTATTACCATGCCCGGGAGCAATCCGAACCGAAGTCCGAAGGGAGTGTCCGCCCATGATCAAGCTGACCAAAATGCCGTACGGCGGCGATTACAATCCGGAGCAGTGGCCGGAGGAGGTCTGGGAAGAGGACATGCGTCTCTTCCGGCAGGCCGGCATCGATATGGTATCCGTTAATGTGTTCGGCTGGGGACGCATTCAGCCGGAGGAGGATGTCTATGACTTCGGCTGGCTGGACCGGGTGCTGGACCTGCTGCAGGCCAACGGCATCCGGGCCTGCCTGGGCACCGGAACCGCAGTCTATCCCTCTTGGCTGGGACGCAGGCATGCGGAGCTGCAGCGGGTGGATTTTCAGGGGCGCAAGCGCAAGTACGGGGGACGGGCCAATTTCTGCCCGAACAGCCCGGTCTTCCGCCGGTACGCCTCGGCCCTAACGGAACGGGTGGCGGAGCGCTACAAGGACCATCCCGCTCTGGCCATTTGGCACGTGTCCAACGAGTACAACGGCTACTGCTACTGCGACAACTGCGCGGACGCGTTCCGGCGCTGGCTGAAGGAGCGGTACGGGTCGGTGGAGCGGGTGAACGAGGCTTGGAGCACCTCCTTCTGGAACCACCTCTACTACGATTGGGAGGATATCGTCACGCCGACGGAGACCACCATCTTCTGGGGCGATTCCAAAGCGAGCTATTCCGGCATGGTGCTGGACTATATGCGCTTCCAGTCCGACAGCCTCCTGGAATGCTACCGGATGGAGCGCGCCATCCTGAAGCGGATCACGCCGGGCGTTCCGGTGACGACCAATTTCATGGGGTACTGGAAGGAGCTTGATTATTTCAAGTGGGCCCGGGAGATCGACGTGATCACCTGGGACAGCTATCCGGAGCCGGGGCATACGCCCGCCCGGACCGCCATGTGGCATGACCTCATGCGAGGCCTGAAGGGCGGCCAGCCCTTCCTGCTGCTGGAGCAGGCGCCCGACCATGCGCAGTGGATGGATTACAACGTGCCCAAGCGCCCCGGCGTCATGCGGCTCTGGAGCTATCAGGCAATGGCCCGCGGCGCGGACTCTGTCATGTTCTTCCAGCTCCGGCAGTCCCGCGGAGGCGGGGAGAAGCTGCACGGGGCGGTGATTCCCCATGCCGGGCACGGCGGTACCCGCGTCTTCCGCGAGGTGGCGGCCTTAGGCGGGGAGCTGGAGTGCCTCGGGGATACGCTGGTCGGGGGTGTGACGCCCGCCCGGATCGGCCTCCTGTTCGACTGGGAGATCTGGTGGGCCCTGGAGCTGTGCGCCGGACCGACCAAGGATCTGAAGTATATCGACCAAGTGCTGAAGGTCTACACTGCCTTCTACGATCAGAGCCTTCAGGTGGACCTGCTGCATCCGGACATGGACTTCGCCGGCTACGACATCCTGGCCGCGCCGGCCCTGTATATGGTGCCCGACGGGCTGGCGGAGAAGCTGGAGCGCTTCACGGCTGCCGGAGGCACCTTCATCACCACCTTCTTCAGCGGCTTGGCGGACGCCCATGACCGGATCGTGACGGGCGGATATCCCGGACCGCTCCGGAAGCTGCTCGGCATCTGGGTGGAGGAGAGCGACATTCTGCTGCCGGGCGTGAAGAACCGGGTGGTCGCACCGCAGCCTGCCCCGGCCCATACCAGCCAAGCCGATGCAGCGCACACGACTCCGGAAGCGCCGCTGCTCCAGCCGGGGGAAGCCTTCGACTGCACCCTCATGTGCGACATTCTGCATACCGAAGGGGCGGAGGTTCATGCCGTATACGGCGGCGATTATTATGCGGGCACTCCGGCAGTCACCTGCAACCGGTTCGGTGAGGGAGAGGCGTGGTATGTGGCAACGGATGCCGATCCCCGCTTCATGGCCGGATGGGTCCGTCGGGCCGTCCGCAAGCATGGGATCGCCCCAGTGCTGGAGACCCCTGTCGATGTCGAGGCGGCTCGAAGGGTGAAGGACGGGATAGCCTTCATCATCGTCCTGAACCATGCCGCAGAGTCCCGGACCGTCCGCTTGAATGAGGCCTGCACCGATCTTCTGAGCGGCCGTCTCTTGTGCGGCGATGAGGAGCTGGAGCCTTACGGCGTCAGGCTTCTGGTCCATGCAGAGACCGGCGCAAGCCGCGTCCGATAAGCCTGAGCCAGGTCTATCGGGATCGCCGATATACCATTGCGTAAGTCGGCGGAACTGAAAGGATTGTATATTGCCCGGGCCCCCGGAAGCGGATTACATTGGGGCTACGGCAGCCAAGAATAGCCTGTACGAAATGAGAGGAGGGCTTCCCGTGGAGCATGCGGAATTGATTCAACAGCCTGCAGCCAAGCCTGTCGGCCGCAAGGCCAAACCCGCCCGGAAGCGCATAACCAAAAGAATATTGCGAGCGAACATTCCGCTCTACCTGCTTTTTATCCCCACCATCGCCTATTACATCACGTTCAAGTACATCCCGATGGGCGGCCTCGTCATCGCCTTCAAGGACTACAACTTCTTCGACGGCATTCTCGGCAGCCCGTGGGTGGGCCTGGATAACTTCCGGCTCATGTTCGAGAACCCGCTGATCTTCGGCATCATCCGCAATACCTTCATGCTGAGCTTCCTGGTTATCGCGACCGGCTTCATCCCGCCGATCCTGCTGGCCATTCTCCTGAACGAAGCGAAGAACATGGCGTTCCGTCGGGGGGTCCAGACCTTCGTCTACCTGCCCCACTTCCTGAACTGGGTTATCGTCGGCGGCTTCGTGGTCACGATCTTCGCCAACGGCGGCGTCATCAACAAGGTGATCGAGGCGCTGGGAGGCCAGGAGGTCAAGTTCCTCTACGAGGTCAAGTCCTGGATCGCCATCTTCCTCTCGTCAGGCATCTGGAAGGATGCGGGCTACGGTGCCATCATCTACCTGGCGGCCCTGTCAAGCATCGACCCGGCCCTGTACGAAGCGGCGGCCCTGGACGGCGCCTCCAAGTGGCGGCAAATGTGGCACATCACCCTGCCGGGCATCCGGCCCACCATCATCATCATCCTGATCCTCTCCATGGGCAAGGTGATGGACGTCGGGTTCGACCAGGTCTACAACCTGCAGAACTCCATCGTATCGGACTATTCCCAGGTCATCAGCACCTATTCCTATGAGGTCGGCATCCGGAAGAGCCAGTTCAGCATCACCGCGGCTCTCGGCCTGTTCGACTCCCTGCTGGCCCTGACCTTCGTCCTGACCGCCAATAAGCTGGCCAAAAAATTCGGACAGAACCTCTTCTGATCCGGGGAAGGAGCAACACATGAAAAGCACATGGGGCGAAAGGATCTTCTACCGGATCAATTACGTCTTCCTGTTTCTCTTGGCGCTCAGCTGTCTGGCGCCGATGCTACACGTCCTGTCCTTGTCCTTAAGCGATCAGACCTCCGTCATGTCGGGCATCGTGGGCATCTGGCCCAAGGGCTTCACGCTCTCCACCTACGAGGAGATCATCAAGGGCACCAACATTCTGACCGGCCTGAAGAACAGCATCATCATCACCGCCATCGGCACCAGTCTCAACATGCTCTTCACCATCACCGCCGCCTACCCGCTGTCCCGCAGCATCTTCCTCTTCCGCAGGGGGTGGTCGCTGGTCATCATCTTCACGATGCTGTTCGGCGGCGGCATGATTCCGATGTTCATCCTGATCAAGTCGCTGGGCCTGATCAATACCTACTGGGCTCTGTGGCTGCCCGGCGTCATCAGCGCCTATAACCTGCTCGTGTTGAAGAGCTTCTTCGAGAGCATTCCCGAGGAGCTGGTGGAGGCGGCCCGGATCGACGGCTGCCAGGAATGGCGCCTGCTCGTGAGTCTCTTCCTCCCCTTGTCCATGCCAGCCCTGGCGGCGCTGTCCCTCTTCTACGGAGTGGCCCATTGGAACAACTTCAACGGCGTGCTCTTCTACATCACGGATGCCACTAAGCAGAACCTGTCCGTCATGGTCCAGCAGATGATCGCCAACCAGCAGCTCTTGAATGAGCTGACCATGTTCGGCAACGAGGAGGTCAGCCATATGACCTCGGAAGGCCTGAAGGCCGCCGCTATCTTCATCATGCTGATTCCCATGCTCGTGGTGTACGTCTTCCTGCAGAAGTACTTTGTCAAAGGGGTCATGATCGGTTCCGTGAAGGGCTGATCCGGTCCGGTACCTCCAGATGAATTTGAAAGGGGTGATGCCCCGAGGCATCGGCAGCGCAGCATTTGATGAACCATAGTAATATGCGGGGGAAAAGGGTAAGATCACAATCAGGGAGGGTTTCCTTTGAACGCAAACATGAAAAAAGCACTCATGCTTTCCACCACTGTAGCCCTGACCGTCGGCCTGACGGCCGGCTGCGGCAGCGACAAGAGCACAGATGCGTCCTCCACTGCGGGGGCTTCCGCCGGAACCAAGTCAACAGCCGCTCCGACACCGAAGGAGAAGAAAGAGGTAACCGTCGAGGTGCTGGACCGCGGCGCCGTTCCGCCGGAGGAAGGCACCATCGACAAGAACCGCTGGACCGAATGGATCAATGCCAACGGCCCACACAAGATCACCTTCGTTCCGATCCCGTTCTCGGGCTCCGCAGACAAGGTTAACGTGCTGCTGGCCTCGGGCAGCGCGCCGGACATCCTGAACGAGACCAACGCCAACTTCCGCAACCAGCTGTACACCCAGAAGCAAGCGCTTGCGCTGGATGATCTGATCGCCAAGAACAGCACCGAATACAAGAAGCTGCTGGAGCAGTATCCGGGCCTGAAGAAGCTGGCTACCCGTCCTGACGGCAAGATGTACGAGATGGGCCGGATCTCCGCCCCGCTGCCCTCCATCTACTGGTTTATTCGGGAGGATTGGCTGAAGAAGCTGAACCTGGAAATGCCGAAGACCACCGACGACCTGTACAAGGTGGCCAAGGCCTTCGTGGAGAACGATCCGGACGGCAACGGCAAGAAGGATACCCTGGGCATGGCCTTCAGCAACGCGCACAGCCACATCGCGCTGGATACCACCTTCGGCAATGTGGAGTGGGCGCTGAAGGACGGCCAGATGGTCCGCGATTGGGACAACGCCCTGCAGCTGATCAAGTTCAAGAAGAAGCTGTTCGAGGAGGGCTTGGTCGACAAGGACTACCTGACCGACAAGAACGGCGACCGTGCCAAGCAGGACTTCATGAACGGCCGTCTGGGCATCTACGCGCTGAACAACGACACCACCATGCTGAACACCCTCTTCAAGAATGTGCCGACGGCGGACGTGAACATTCTGCCGCTGCCCAAGTCCCCGGCCGGACAATTCAACATGATCGTGAATCCGCCGTACCAGCTGACCACCATGATCAACCGCAGCGCCAAAAATCCGGAAGCCGCCATCGAGTTCCTCGACTTCCTGATCAAGGAGAATACCTCCAAGGTGCTGCGCGGCTATGACGAAGCCAGCAAGGGCACCGTCTACAACCTGAACGCCAACGGCTGTCCGGTGAATATCGACTCCGCCTCCTACGCCAAGAAGTACTACACCTCGGCTCTGCGGACATTGGCCTCCGACGCTCTCATGTTCGGCGGCAAGTGCAACTCCCGCGGCGCAGCGGTGGATAAGGACAAGGAGCCGAAGATCTACAAGGCTTGGCAGGCAGCGGAAGATGTGTATATGAACCCGAGCTTCCAGATGCCGCACGTCACCCATCCGGAATGGATGCCGACGCTGCCGAAGGATCTGCAGCTGATCGTCGACAACGTAGGCAGCTTCAACAACATGAGCAACAGCAAGCTGTATGACCTGGAAGCCCGCGCCATCGTCGACGGCGCCAAGTATTCGCCGGAGCAGGCCATCGCCGATGCGAAGGAACTCTGGAGCAAGGCCGGCGGCGCCAAGGTCGAAGAATTCTACAAGACCTGGTACGCTGAGAACAAAGACAAGGCTCTGTTGACCAAGGACATCTATGAAGCCATGAAGAAGATGCCCAAATAATGCGGTATGCGGCCGGCCCCTGCGGGGACCGGCTATTTGGGCGTTCCGGTTACGGAATGGTTGATTTTCCGGCAAAATGTATATTGCCCATCCGGAGCAATTCCGGTAACGTGAACGGTATAACCGGACCCGAACGAGCCGTCTTGGCCCGGAAGGAGAGAATCCCATGAGAAGAAAAGGCTACTATCGCTTGCTGCTGTCCTACATCCCGATCTTCTTCCTGGTCGTGCTGATCCTGGTGGCGACCTTCTTCCTGGCGATCAGCGAGCTGACACGGAAACAGACGGAGGAAGCGAACCGCCTGGTCACCGGGCAGGTCGTCCAGACCCTGGAGCAGTCCTTGTCCTCCATCGCCTACTCGTTAAAGAAGGAGGGGGAGAACAATACGGAGCTCCAGAGCTTCTTCCGTTCCTCCCAGGAGCCCAGCACCTTCGAGAAGTTCGGATTATGGAAGCAGCTGGAGGCGCTGAAGAGCACGATGCCTCTCTTGGACTCCATCTATATGGTCCGCTTCAAGGACGGCACTGTCCTGAATGAGGACCGGGTGACCGCCTTGTCCGGCTTCGGGGATCAGGAATTCATCAAGCGGGTGGAGGGGCTGCCGACGACCCTGTCCTGGTACGACCCCCGGATGTATACGGATCTCCAGCGGATGGACGGAAGCAAGAAAGTGATTTCCCTGGTGACCCCGTACCCGTTCTTCAACGGAGCGGAGGGCGTCATCGTGTCCAATATTAAGATCGAGGACCTGTACCGCATCATCGAGCCCTTCGAGAGCAACCGCCTGAGCTACATCAGTGTGGCGGACCGTTACGGCCATCCCTTGTTCGACCATGGGGTGAAGGCCAGCGGCAAGGAGGTCACCGTGCTGAAGTCCGCCTACACCGGCTGGACCTTCACCGGAGGCATCCGTTCGGACAGTCTGTTCGGGGTCATCTCCACCATGTCCCGGATCTACTTCCTGCTGGGCTTCCTGGCGGTGGTGCTGGGTGTGGTGATGCTGACCATCACGAGCCAGCGGAATTACAAGCCCATTGAGCTGATCCTGAACCGGATCCAGAC
Organism: Oryzibacillus soli; assembly: GCF_051594765.1. NCBI lineage: Bacteria > Bacillati > Bacillota > Bacilli > Caryophanales > Paenibacillaceae > Oryzibacillus > Oryzibacillus soli. Next base: position 168,331 of record NZ_JBPPGJ010000014.1, on the reverse strand, counting down.
CTACACGAACAAGAAGAAGGGCGAGCTCTTGTCCGGCAAGGGCGTGGACGATTATCAATTCATCGATTCGGCCTTCGAGAACCTGGTGGAGGTCGCCAATTCCTTCGAGGCCAAGTACGGCGAGAATCTGATCTACCGCAAGAAGGTGCTGCTCCTCCGGCTTATGGAGGGGGAACAGACCCTCTCCCGCGAAGAGTGGGAGGAGGAGATGGAGAAGCTGGGCCTCCCCGGCGAATACCGGGAGCTTGCTGTGGGGGTCGTGGAAGTTGACCAGTATTCCGCCTTCACGTCCGCTTACACCAACCGCGACCAGGTCCTCCTGAAGTATGTCATCGCCAGCGTCTTCCAGGAGCTGGCCCAGGAGGCCAAGCTGCGGGTGATGGCGGAGTGGCTGTCTCCGGACCGGCTCAGCCTCTTGTTTCTCTCCGATGCCGGTAGCACCGTGGAGGCGGAGGCCCTCTACGCTGCGGTCTGCCGGAAAGCGGTGGATTGGGTACGCAAGAATCTGAGCCATACCATTACAGTGGGACTAAGTCCGGTTTCCCTGCGTATGGAGGAGCTGGCTGTCCTCCGGCAGAACGGAGAGAAGGCGCTGCAGCTTAAGATCACCTACGGAGGCAACCGGCTGATCACCTACCGGGAGGTTCCGGAGGATAAGGGGGGCGACCTGTCCCGTCCGCTGCAGCTGATCCGACCGCTCGTCCAGGCGCTGCGCAAGGGCGAGGAATGGGAGGGACCGCTCACGCAGCTGTTCGAAGCCGTGCGTTCCGGCTTCCTGTCCAAGGAGGATCTGAACGGACTGTTCCGGTTCCTGCTGTTCAACCTGAGCCAGGAGATGTCCACCCAGTCCCAGGAGATGCAGCAGTATTGGCAGGCCACGGCGGCTCCCAGGCTGGATAAGGCGCTGGAGACCTCCGAATCGCTGGAGGAGCTGGAGTCGGCCTGGACCGAAGAGCTGACCGAGATTATGGGTCAGGTGTCCGCCTTCCGGAAGCGGAAGGTGAACTCTCTTCTGATCCACAAGGTGAAGCAGTATCTCCAGGTCCATTATGCCAACCCGGATCTCTCCTTGAACCACCTGAGCGACGAATTCCAATACAGCACGGCCTACCTCAGCACCATGTTCAAGGAAGAGTTCGGAGAGAAGTTCGTGGATTATCTGGTCCGGATCCGGATGGAGCAGGCGCAGCAGCTCCTGCTCGAAACCGATGATCCGATTCAGGACATTGCGCTCCGGGTCGGTTATAACCATTCGATTTCCTTCATCCGGATGTTCAAGAAGTGGTCTGGCATGACTCCAGGGGATTACCGCAAGCAGAAGCTGGTCGATAAGGTACGGACATAAGGAATGAAGCCCCAGACGGGTGTACGGCACTTAAGCCGCGCACCCGTTTTTTTGTTGCTGTACGGGAAATTGGCGGTCAATGCATAGTGATGTAAGCTTTGGAAAAGAATATCTTCCAATGATACGGACGGAGAGGGTCTTCCTATGGTGCGGATCAGCAAGCGGCAGTTAGCTTCCATGATCATCCTGTTCGAAGTCGGCAGCTCCCCGCTCTTCTTGTTGGCCAGCGAGGCGAAGCAGGACGCATGGATCGCCGTATCCATGGCCATGCTGGCCGGATTGGCCCTTCTTCGCTTTGTCTTCCTTGCCATCCAGAAGCAGGAGCCGGACCGGAACCTGGTAGAGATCAGCCGGCGCTACATGGGGCCGTATCTCGGATACGTCTTTTCGGGCGCCTTCGTGTTGTATTTCATGTATTCCTCCATGCGCAACGTCAGGGAATTCGGGGATCTGACCATTCTCTATCTGCTTCCCGGAACGCCTCTCGGCTTCATCATGTTCGTCTTGGTGTTCACCACCTCCTACGCGGTCTACAAGGGGGTGGAGGTGCTCTTCCGGGTGTCGGAATTCCTGCTTCCGTTGGTCTTCCTCATCTATTTTCTTCTATTCGCAGCTTTTGCGGTTACGGGCTTGTTCAAGCTGGAGCGGCTTTTGCCTGTATTGAACCAAGATCTGCTGACCATCGCCGACGCCGGACTCCCGGAGGTCATCTCCTTTCCCTTTGGAGAGGTGGCGGTCTTCCTGATGTTCTGGAAGTATTCGTCCGACAAGAAACGTTTGGTCTCCGTCTCCGTGCTGGCCTATGTCCTGGCGGGCGTGTTCTTGGTCGGAACGACGGTGGTGCTCATCGCTGTGCTGGGGCCGCTGGCCGGCACGGGAGGCATCCCGATGATGCTGGCAGCCAGCATGATCGAGCTCTCCCGGGTAGTGGAGCGGATGGACCCGCTGGTGGTCCTGCTGCTTTATACGGGGGTGATCATGAAGCAGACCCTCTATTTTTTCGGAGCGGTGCTGGCCGTGTCGACCATGACCCGGATTCCTTGGAGGCGGCTGGTGTTTCCCATGGGGGTGATGCTCTACCTCTCCTCCTTCGCCTTCCGGAGTCTGATGCAGCATGTGTGGGTGGGCTTCAAGCTGAACACCAAGTACCATTTCCCAATCTTCACGATCCTTCTGCCGATCGTTCTGTGGCTGGTCATGAGAATTAGAGGCAAGCCGAAGCCGGAGCAGGCCAAATGACAGAGGAGGGACATCCCATGGGGGAAGCCCTGTACCCGCAGCTGGAGCGGAATCTGGAGGCCCTTAAGGACCAATTCGTCGAGAACACCGATATCATCGTCAAAAAGATGGTCAACCGGGGGGCTGGGCTCCGGCTGGCTGCGATCTACATTCAGGGGATCGTCGATCATCGGATCATGAACCGCGACGTGATCCAGCCGCTGCTGGCGCCCGGCTTCGGCCTGCCGAAGGACGATCCGGACGGGCTCCCATCCGTCGATCTGATCTGCTATCTGACCGAGGAATACCTTCCGGTAGGAGGGATTATTCAGGTTGACACCTTCGACATGCTGCTGGAATATTTGTTCCGCGGCTTCACCATCGTCCTCTTGGACGGGTATGGCAGGGGACTGGCGGCCAATACGACCGGCGGCGAGAAGCGCAACGTGGAGGAGCCCAGCTCCCAGACCGTCATCCGCGGGCCCAAGGAGGGCTTCGCGGAGAGCCTGCGGGTGAACCTGTCCCTGATCCGGCGCAGGATCAAGTCTCCCCAGCTCTCGTCGGAGCTGATGCGGATCGGGAATGTGACCCAGACGGACATTGCCTTGGTCTACATCAAGGGGATTGCGAAGGAGGAGACGGTGGATGAGGTCCGCCGCCGTCTCGGGAGCATCGACACGGACAGCATCCTGGAGAGTAACTATATCGAGGAGTTCATTCAGGATTCCACCCTCTCTCCCTTTCCCACCATCATCAATACGGAGCGCCCGGATGCGGCGGCGGCGGGGCTCTTAGAGGGTCAGGTCGTTGTGATCGTAGACGGCTCCCCCTTCGTGCTTCTGGCTCCGGTGCCCTTCGTCAGCTTCTTCCAAGCCAGCGAGGATTATTACGCGAGACCCGATATCGCCACCTTCCTTCGCGTGATCCGGTTTGCCTCGTACTTCATCTCCATGATGCTGCCGGCCGTATATATTGCGACCACCACATTCCATCAAGAGATGCTGCCCACCCCGCTGCTGATCAGCTTGGCCGCTCAGCGGGAGGGGGTGCCGTTCCCCGCCATCATCGAGGCGCTGCTGATGGAGCTGACCTTCGAGGTGCTCCGGGAAGCGGGGGTCCGGATGCCCCGGGCCATCGGTCCCGCCATCTCCATCGTCGGCGCGCTGGTGCTGGGGCAAGCGGCGGTATCGGCGGGCTTGGTGTCGGCGGCGATGGTCATCGTAGTTTCGTTTACGGCCATCTCGAACTTCGTCATCCCTTCCATCAGCATGTCTATCTCGGCCCGCCTCCTCCGGTTCACGATGATGATCCTGGCCGGTACCTTCGGCTTGTTCGGCATCATGTCCGGGCTCATGATCATTCTGATCCACATGACCGGCCTTCGGTCCATGGGAGTGCCCTATCTCTCCCCGCTTACACCGACAAGGTTCAAGGATATGAAGGATATTCTGATCCGATTCCCGCTGAACCGCATGAGCCTGCGTCCGACCTTCCTTACGAAGCCTTCCGACCGCAGAAGACAGGGGAAGCCCAAAAAGCCGCCCAAACCGGGGGACAACGCGGAAGGGGGATCGCCACCATGAAGCCGATGATAACCAATATCCAAGCGATCGTCCTGTTGTACACCACCGTGACGCCCACTGCGATTCTGACGATTCCGGGGGTGGTGATGACCCACGCCAAGCAGGATGCCTGGATCTCCATTCTGATGGCGACCTTGTTGGGCGTCTGCGCAGCGCTGCTCGTCGGAACGATTGTGGCACACAATCCCGGCATCACCGTTCAGGCCTGGGTGACCCGGCGCCTGGGACGGTTCGCCGGTACGGCGGTCAGCCTGCTGCTGGCCTATTACTACATCACCATCTCCACCATTATTTTGCGGGAGTTCACCGGCATCATGACCAGTCAGATCCTGCCGCATACCCCGATCTTCATCGTCATGATCATCATTCTGATCGTAACGGGCTATGCCGTGGTGTCGGGCTTGGAGGCCATCGCCCGTTCGAATGTCTTCGTCACGGCGATCTCTATGGTGCCTTATTTCTTCAGCCTGCTGCTGTTCCAGAAGCTGATCGATTTCGGCCGGCTATGGCCCTTCTTCCAGCACCCGCCGGGAGTATTGGCTTATAGCGGCCTCCTTCCGGCAGGCTGGTTCTCCGAGATCGCTGTGCTCTTGATCCTCGCGCCATACCTGAAACACCGCAGCAAGGCGAGGAAGATCGCGCTGTGGGGCGTGGGGCTATCAGGCTTTCATCTGACGGTCACCGTGATTCTGGCCATTCTGGTCTTTGGCCCGAATCTGCCCCAGCTCTATCAATACCCCAGCTTCAGCATGATCGAGGTTATCCGTATCGGGACTACATTGGAACGGATCGACATCCTGTTCTCTGCCTTCTGGATCTGCACCATCTACATCAAGATGGCGATTTTTCTGTTCGGGGCCTATCACTGCCTGCTGGAGGCGCTGCACCTCCGCCCGTCCAAGACGTTATTGGGCGCACTGCTCTTGTTCATCATGCTGTCGTCGGTGTCCTCCTACCGGGACGACGTGCATTTCGGACAGGTGAACCGGTGGGGAACGCCCTATGAGCTCCTGTCCTTCAACCTGCTCCTGCCACTCCTGATCGGCATCGGCCTCTGGCTCCGCCGGGACCGTCCGCCCAAGCCAAAGGGGGAATCCGCCGTATGAGGCCCATCAAGATAAGGAGGCTGGTCTGGCTGCCGGTCCTGCTCCTGCTGGCCGGCTGCTGGGACCGGTCGGAGCTGAACGAGCTGTCCATCACCTCCGCTACGGCCATCGACAAGGAAAAGGACAATTGGAAGGTTTCTTATCAAGTTATTATTCCCGGAAGTATCTCCGGATCAGGCGGTCTGGGTGGAGGGGGGGCCACCTCGGGTCAAGCGCCCATCATCGTCCATTCCGTCACCAGCAAGACCATCCGGGAGGCAGCGGCGCTGAGTCATCTGGAGACCCCGCGGAAGCTGTATATCGGCCACAACAGCACGCTGGTCATCAGCGAGAAGGCTGCCAGGGAAGGGGTCAGTCCGATCCTCGACATTTACCTTCGGAACCACGAGGCCCGGGAGACGGTCAGCGTCGTCGTCACCTCCGGGGAGGCCCGGAGCATCCTGGAGCAGCTGATGAGCATCGAGCGGATTCCGGGCCAGGGCATCCAGCGGCTGCTGGAGCAGGAACAGAAGAACCTGTCCTACGTCGCCAACGTGCGGCTGTATCAGCTTACGATGGACTTGCTGGGAGAGCCGAAGACAGGAGTCCTGCCCGAGATCATGATCTCCGGTTCGGGGGATCTGACCAAGCAGGACAAGCTGAAGGGTACCAGTCAGCCGGCCAAGCTGAAGCTGGGCCGCCTTGCGGTTATCCGGGAGAACAAGATGATCGGCTGGCTGTCCCGGGAGGAGGCGCTGGGAACGGCTTTCTTGAAGAATAAGGTGGAGGGGACGCAGATGCCGTTCTCCTGCACCGGAGACGATAAGAAGCTGGACGCCACGTACCTCCTGACGGGTTCCAAGACGGAGATTAAGCCCAAGCTGAATCCCGATACGAAGTCCTTCGACATTCAGGTGGAGATCAAGTCCAAGGGGCGGCTGAACGAAGCGGACTGTGCCCTGGATCTTCTGGACCCCGGAGTGATCCGGAAGATGGAGGAGAGTATCGCCAAGGAGATCGAACGTTCCTCCATGTCCGCCTGGGAGGCGGTCAACCGGATGGATGCCGATGTGATCGGGCTGTCCTCGATCATCCAGCGGAAGAACCCCAAAGAGTGGAAGCGGATGAAGCAGGAGAAGAAGACGGACTGGAAGTCCATGAAGCTGACGGTCAAGGCTCAGGTGACACTGGAACGGATCGGACTAAGCAACAAGGCATTCCGGAAGATGATGGAGGACTGATCGGGTGGACGTATGGGGAAGCACCATGGTGATTCTATTGTTCTTTGCAGGCTGTTGGGTGTTGGGTCTTCGCGCGCTTAAGAAAGATGGGCGGATGCGGGAGAAGCTGGGCTTCACGTTTTTCCTCGGCTGGTGCGTGTATTTGTTTCTCTCGAAGCGGCTGGGGATGCCTCCCTTCACGCCGCAGACGGCCAATGAATGGCTGTTTCTGCCGATCGGACGCTGGGTGGAGAGCATCGTTATCGGGAATGTGAAGTAAATGGAGAAAAAGTTTGGATCAGAATGAACTTTTTTCCGGTCTGTCCCGTATGAAGAGGGAGTGTATCGGAAAGGAGATTTGCCATGAGCGTATTGGAAGTGGCAAACGTCAGCAAGCAGTATGGGGACAAAACGGCGGTCAACGGGATCCAGCTCCAGGTCGACCGGGGGGAGATCTACGGACTGCTTGGCGCCAACGGCGCAGGGAAAACAACGACAATGAGGATGGTGCTGGGGCTGATCTACCCGGATGAGGGGCAGATTCTCTACAAGGGAAGGCCGTACTCCAAGGAGATATCCCGGCTTCTGGGCTACCTGCCGGAGGAGCGCGGGCTCTATCCGAAGGTTAAGATCAGCGATCAGCTCGTGTATCTGGCCCGGCTGAAGGGGATGTCCCGCAAGGCGGCAGACGAGAGCCTGCGCCGGTGGCTGGACCGGTTCAACGTGCCGGAGTATTACGGCAAGAAGGTGGAGGAGCTCTCGAAGGGGAACCAGCAGAAGATCCAATTCATCGCCGCGGTGATTCACAATCCGGAGATCCTTATCCTGGACGAAGCGTTCAGCGGGCTGGATCCGGTGAACGTGGAGCTCTTGAAGACTACGGTGAAGGAGCTTCGGGACCAGGGCACCTGCATTCTGTTCTCAACCCACCGGATGGAGCACGTGGAGGAGCTGTGCCGCAACATGACCATCCTACACAAGTCCAACACGGTGCTGAAGGGGAATATCAAGGAGATCAAGAGCTCCTTCCCCAAGGAACGCATTATGCTCGGAGTCTCCAAGGAAGTGGAGGGTCTCGCGGAGCTCGAAGGCGTATCGGAGGTGAAGCGGGGCGAGAACGGCTATGAGCTCCGGATCACCCATCCGGGGGCGGCCCGGCGGATCCTGTCCGCGGCTCTGGAGCAGGCCGACGTGCACCGGTTCGAGGTTATGGAGCCGACCTTGAACGAGATTTTCATCCGTGCCGTAGGAGGGGACGTCCATGAATAACGGAATGTTTACGGTAATGGGCTTCACGATGCGGAATAAATTCCGGTCCAAGTCCTTCATCGTCACATCGGTCATCATCGCCGTATTGGTCAGCGTAGCGGTCAATCTTCCTTATCTCATCTCCCTCTTCACCGACGATAAGCCGGCTCAGGTGGGCGCCGCGGCGGGCGATCTGCCGGGCAGGCTGGAGCAGTATTTCGCATCCCAAGAGGAGCCGGGCGTCATCATCAAGCAGTTCCCGGACCAGGGCTCCAAGGAGGCCAACGAGAAGCTGCTGAAGGATAAGCTCTCGAGCGGCGAGATCAAGGGTTATCTGGAGTTCGGCGCCAACACGGAGCTCGGCTTCCCCAAGGTGACATACAAGTCGACGTCCACCATGGATTTTGGCTTGACGGGCAAGCTGCAGAACGGGCTCCAATATCTGAAGAACGAGTCCATCGCCAAGGATCTGCCGAAGGAGACGCTGCAGCGTATTCTGGCGCCCGTAGCCATCGAGAGCGTGCAGATCTCGACCACCGAAGGCGGGGCGGGCTCCGTCGGCAACGGCAAGACAGCTGAGGAGGTGGGCCTCTCCACCGGCCTGGTCTATGCGATGATCATCCTGCTGTTCATGGGCGTCATGATCACCGGCCAGCTCATCGCCACGGAGATTACAGCGGAGAAGAGCTCCCGCGTCATGGAGGTGCTGGTGACCAGCGTCTCCCCCTTGGCTCAGATGTTCGGCAAGATCATCGGCATGCTGCTGGTGGGACTCAGCCAGATCGCCCTCCTGGTCGCCGTGGCCTTGGGCAATGCGCTGCTGCCCCATAACGTCAGCACGCTGAAGGATATGAACATCCGCCTGGAGGATATCGACCCCGTGCTCTTGGCCTACGGTCTGCTCTTCTATCTGCTGGGCTACTTCCTGTATGCGACCGTATATGCGGCCGTGGGCTCCATCGTGAGCCGGACGGAGGACCTGGGCCAGGCGGTCATGCCGGTCACCTTCCTGTCCATGGGCGGGTTCTATCTGGCCATCTTCGGCCTGGCAACGCCGGACGCCACCTTCATCACGGTGACCTCCTACATTCCATTCTTCACGCCGTTCATCATGTTCCTCCGCCTGGGCGTAATCGATCCGCCGGTGTGGGAGGTATGGCTCTCCATCGCCATCATGATCGCGTCCATACTAGGGCTGGGCTGGCTCTCCGCCAAGATCTACCGCACGGGCGTGCTCCTCTACGGCAAGCGCCCGAGCCTGAAGGAGCTGCGCAAGGCCATGAAGGCGTATAAGGTGTAATAGATATCCAGTGGGGCCAAGTATGGTCTCCACTGGATGATTTGAATTGTGGGGCGTTATATGAACGAATCGCGGATTTGCTCCGCAAAAAAAGCTCCTGCCCGAAATTGGGGCAGGAGCTTTTTTGGGGAAAATTGTGGGATTACCCCATGAGGACGACAATATGATGGGTCTTGCCATCGCCCTGGATGGGCAAGGTGGTACCTTCTACCGGCATGCCGTCGAGGGTGATGCTGCGCACGCCGGCTTGAACGCCATCCGGGTTCAGGATCTGAACCTCGTAGATGTCGCCGCGGTAGCTGCGGCGGATCCGGCACTCCTTCCAATCCTCCGGAAGAACCGGCTCCAGCTTGAAGGAGTCATAGCCCGGGTGGAAGCCCAGCATGTATTGGGTGGCCGAACGGAAGATCCAGCCCGCCGTTCCGGTGACCCAGGCGAACATGGTCTGTCCGGCTCTCGGATTGTCCGGCCCGAAGTACATGTTGGTCAGTACGTAGGGCTCGCAGCCGGAATACTCGGACGGATTGGTGGGGCTGTCCGGCATGATTTTGAGCATGGTCTGGTAGGCCTCATTGCCTCTGCCCAGACAGCAGTCCGATACGATCTTGAAGGTCCCCCCGTGGCAGTAGGGGGCGCCGTTCTCCCAGATGCCCGGCACGAAGCCGGTCAAGCGGCCGATCTCGGGCTTGTAGCTCGTGTAGGTGGGGGAGAGGGTCAGCGGGCCGTAGGGTGAATCCAGGCGCTCATCGATGGCCTTCAGGCACTGTCCGATCCGTTCGCCGGCCGCGAGTCCCGACATCAGGGCCCAGGTCTGGCTGTTGAGATAGATGCTGCCTTCCGTCTCCGTATGGGTGCCCACTTTGTCGCCGGCGTCGTTGTACCCGGCCAGATACCATTCCCCGTCCCAGCCCTTGTCGTTGACGGCGCGGGCGATGATCTCGGCGCGCTCGTTCATCTCGTTGACGACCGCTTCGTCCTTCAGGACCATAGCCGCCATCTCCGCCGTCTGGTGCAGTGCGTAGTACAGCGCGATGGAGGTCCAGACGCTCTCGCCTTTCCCGCCGATGCCGATGCCGTTCAGGGAGTCATTCCAGTCCCCGTCGTGGGCCCGGACCAGGCCGCGTTCGCCGGTATCTCCGGAGGAATAGCGAACCGCCGTCAGGATATGCTCCCACACCGTAGCCTCGCCTTCATCCAGATAAGGAACCCGGATGTTCAGGAAGCCGTAATCGCCGGTCTCCTTCAGATAAGCATTCACCGTAGGCGCGATCCACGTCGGACCGTCGGAGTAGATGTGGGGATCGAGAGGCAGCCAGCCTCGGACGCAGCGGCCGTCCGAGTATTGGTAGCGCAGGGTCTCGAGAATTTTGTCCTTCGCCAGCGCAGGATTGAAGGAGGTAATGGCCCAGGCATCCTGGAGCTGGTCGCGGAACCCTTTGCCGGTGTCGCGGCCGGCCTCGGCGCAGAGCTGGACCTGCTGCTTGATCCATGCATTGATCAGGTTGTTCACCTTGCTGTCAGGCGTCGTGATCCGGATTGTTTCCTTCAGCTCCTGCCGGGACTCCTGCAGGGCGGCGAAGTCGCGCTCGATGGCGCCTGGTTCAAACAGCTTGGCGGCGATGGAGCGGGCGCGGTCAGCCGTGTCGGCTGCGCCGATCAGGATATGGTAGCGGTACGATTCGCCCGGCTGCAGGGTGATGGTATGCTCCAGCACGCCGACCATATCCTCGTTGGAGGCTAGGCTGCCGGAACAGCGGCCTGCCACGACCGCAGCCGGAGCATTCAGGTGGCCGTAGGTGCCGACGAAGGCCTTGCGGGACGAATCGAAGCCCGAGACGGGAGCGCTTGCGGCAATGAAGCCGTTGAACCAGGCATGAGTGCGGTCCTGGGTCGTGTTATAGGCCATGATCAGGTTGTGGGAGGAGTCGAATTCCGTGAACAGGTTCGAATAATAATTGCTGTAGACCTTATACCCGCTTAAGGAGAATTCGACGAAGGAGTAGACCTTCAGCTCCCGGGCACGCCCGGATTGGTTCGTAAGGGTGAGCGTCCAGATCTCGGCCGGATCCTCCTGATTGATGAAGACCCGGGCCTCCGCCGTGATCTCCCCATACGCCCCGCTGATCGTCGAATGCCCGAGCCCGTGAACACAGGAGTAATGGTCCAGCTCCCGGTTGGCGGGGTACCAGCCGGGGTTCCAGAACTCGCCGGTCTCCTCGTCTCGGATGTAGAAGTAGCGGTTGCCGTTCTTGATGATGACGGCGCGGCCCTTGCCCTCCTGGTCGATGTAGGCGGCGGCGCGGTCTCCGTACGCTCCCGTTCCTCCGCCGGTCTGGTTCACGCCGGACAGGAGATACGGATTCCAGAGGTAATTCAGCATGGGGCGGGGCGTGCGGGGGGTGGTGAAGACAAACTCTGAACCCTCCTGAGAAAAATGGCCGAATGTTGGCATAAAAGTGTTCCTCCTCGGATGGGGAACGTTCCCCATTAGATTTAAAAAAAGAGATCTTACGCAATTAGCGCTCGATCGGAAACATGAAGATCAGGTTCTTCTCTCTGTCTTGGCGGTCTGCTTGCGAAGAAATCGGGGCAGTGGCCCCCTTTCCGGCTAGATCCGCCTGCAGGTGTTGCCCTCCCGAAGCACCGGGGCGAAGGCTCGGGAATCCGGCTCCGGGGATGTGCCCGATGCGGCGGACACCACCATCTCGACGGCGGCACGCGCCACTTCTCCGAGCGGCTGCTCGACGGAGGTCAGCTCCAGCACGCCGGGCTTGAAGCTTAACAGCCCGACCAGATGGTCGAAGCCGACCACCGAGATGTCCTCGGGAATCCGCCAGCCCGCCTGATGCAGGGTGTCCATCATCTCATAGGCGATGAGGTCGTTGAAGACGAACAGAGCCGTTGGGCGGGCTGTCTGATCCGACCGTTCCAGCAGAAGCCGGGCGGCCTTTTCGCCGCAGCCGATGGAGCCGTCCGTCTCAATGAAGTCCTCCGACGAAGGCTCTCCGATCAGCTCCCGCATCGCCTGTATATAGCCGTTGCGGCGGTCCACCGCCACCCGATGCTTCAGGTTGCCCGTCACGTGGAGGATTCTCCGGTGGCCCAGTCCGTGCAGGTAGCGGACGGCCTGTTCGGCCCCGCCTGCGTTGTCCACCAGCACATTCGGGATGCGGAGCTCTTCGTAGTGGTTCTCGATGACCACAAAGGGGAAGCCGACCGCCATCAGACGCTCGATCACGGGATAGTCATCCTCCGAGCTGCCGTACAGGATGACGCCGTCCGCCGCCCCGCCCATGAAGTAGTGGATGTAATGCTGCTTGGATTCCTGCTGCTGGTTGCAGCTGCAGAATACCAGATGGTAGCCCATCCCGCGGGCCCACCGCTCCAGCTGTCCGGCCATCTCCGAGTAGATCGGGGACTTGAAGGAATCGTAGACGACCCCGATCACGCCGGTCTTGCTGGTGACCAGCGCCCGGGCAGCGATGTTGGGGGTGTAGTGCAGCGCGGCGGCCGCCTCCCAGACCTTCTTCCGGGTTTCCTCGTGGACGCCGTACTGGTGGTTCAATACTTTGGATACCGTCGTTTTGGATACGCCGGCGAGCTTCGCAATATCCAGGATGCTAGCGATTCCAAGCACGCCCTTTCATGATGCCAACGTAAGTGGGGAACGTTCCCCATCCCTATCATAGCCGAATTTTTGCTGCAGCACAATAAGCTGATTCTGCTCCGGCCGGAGCAGCCGGCCAGCGCCAGAGCAATAAGACGCCGCACCGCCTTAAACTCCGCCCGACGCCGAAGTCCGGGCGGATAAGGCTGCGGAGCGCCTTAAAGCGGGGCCACGCCGGAGCAACCGGACGAGCCTATAACTTTCCGTTGACGATAATTATTATCACTTGGTATAATTTATAAATTATGTTAGTGAAGGAGCGGAGGGATAACATGGCGTCACATGCAGCCAATCAAGGAACCGGCCATCCGGAGCAGCCCTTTTCGATCAAGACGATTCTGGGCCCCCTGATGGCAGTGGTCGTCGGAATGATTATGGTCATTTTGGACAGCACCGTCGTCAACGTGGCTATGCCGAACATGATGAATTACTTCCATGCGACAGTATCCACCATGCAGTGGTCCATCACGGCGTACACGCTGGCGCTGTCGGCCGTCATTCCGCTGGCGGGATGGCTGACGGACCGGTACGGCGCTAAGCAGGTCTTTCTCGTCACCATCGTGCTGTTCACCCTCGGTTCCGTCCTGTGCTCCCTGGCGCAGACGCCGGAGCAGCTGGTTCTGTACCGGGTCCTTCAAGGCCTGGGCGGAGGGATGGTATCTCCCATCGGCATGGCCATTATCTTCCGGCTGGCGCCTCCCGGCAAGCAGGGAGCCGTCATGGGCTTCCTCGGGGTGCCTATGATGCTGGCTCCGGCCATCGGGCCGACGCTGTCGGGCTTCCTCGTCGAATATGCCAGCTGGCACTGGATCTTCCTGATCAACCTGCCCATCGGCATCGTAGCCGTCCTGGTCGGCATGAAGTTCCTGCCCACCGTGGAGCGCAAAACCGTCCCGGCCTTGGACGTAGCCGGCATGCTGCTGGCGCCGGTGGCGTTCGCCACGCTGGCTTATGCGGTCAGCGAGGGCGGCAAGGACTGGGGCTCCACGCAGACCATTACCGGCCTGATCGTAGGGGGCATCGCCCTGATCCTCTTCATCTTCGTGGAGCTGCGGCACAAGGAGCCGCTCCTGGAGCTGCGGGTCTTCGGCTCCTCCGACTTCACGCGCGGCATCATCATTTCCTGGCTGTCCATGATGGCGCTGTTCGGCTCGTTCCTGCTGGTGCCGATGTACCTGCAGACCGTCAAGGAGTTCAGCCCGCTGAAGTCGGGTCTGATGAGCGTGCCTCAGGTCTTCATGTCCGCCCTGATGATCCCCATCGGAGGCAAGCTGTTCGACAAGATCGGCGCCCGCTACCTGGCTATCGTGGGCCTGACCTTCATCTCCTCCGGCCTGTTCCTTCTGTCGCAGATCAGCCTAACCACCAGCACCTTCTATGTGATCGGCTCGCTCATGCTGATGGGCGCCGGCATGGGCATGTCGATGATGCCGGTGAACACGCACATCTTGAAGGCCGCTCCCCGCAAGCTGGTCAACCGGGTTACCCCGCTGACCACGGCGGCCCAGCAGGTGGTCGTATCGTTCGCCGTGGCCGGACTTACCGGCTACCTGTCCTCGCGGATCACCGACCATATGGCGGCCGCACAAGGGAACCAGGGCGCTGCGATGGTGGCCGCCTTCGGCGACACCTTCTTCCTGTCGGCATGGATCGCCGTCGGCAGCGCCTGCATCGCCATCTTCCTCCGCAAGCCGAAGCTGAAGGAAGGGGAGGAGCCCGCAATCCAGCCGGCTTCCGCTACCATGGGCCACTAACCAATCGAATCGTGTCATACACCAGCCGCCGAACGGGACCGAGCCCGCTCGGCGGTTTTTCTTATGATGCCGCGCGGATCATTCTGCCCTGGCCTTCAGCGAATACAAGAAACGCGTGCAGGGGAAAGCCGGAGGCCTAGGCCTCCGGCTTTCTTCTAATCGGCTGTGGCGCTTAGGGGAACAGCAGGAACCCCGGCTCAAAGCACTTGCGGAGCAGGATGAGCTGCCCGGCATGGTAGGCCAGGTGCTGGGCCGTGTAGTGGAGGATGAACTCGGCGGACAGCTGCTGCTCCGTATACGTTCGGGCCAGATCGTCCTCGGTCAACCGGGTCAGAATGTCCCGGCTCTGCCGGTCCGTCTCGTCCAGAGCGGCCAGGAGCTCCTCCAAGGAGAACCCGCCGGCCGCGTTCATCTCCAGATCGCGGTCTCGGTCCAGCGGCAGGCCTCCGAGCTTCTGGCCGATCCACTGGTGCTCGGTTCCCCGGAAGTGAAGCAGCAGATTGCCGATGGAAAGCGAGGTGCCGGTCAGTCGCTTCCAGAGATGCTCCTCCTGGAGGCCGGCGGCTCCCCGGCGGATATACATTTTGGCTTGGTCGATGTTGGATGCAATGGAGCGAAGGGGAGCGGGGACCGCAGGGTCAACCGGCCATTTCCAGCTGTCATCCGTGGGCAAGAGGGACTGATAATGAGTCATTCGAGCGTACCTCCCAAATTTTGTTAATCCCATTATATCCATGTTGGGCCGGGGGAGATAGTTTCATTTTGGTAGCATACATCTGGAAAGATTATCGACATTATTCGACAAAATACGATATAATTAGAGAGATCACAACATTCATCAGGGGGGAACTGGATTCATGCTTAGAGAAAAAAACCGGCTGATGCTCACCTACGCTCTGCTCGGCGCCGTCTTATCCGTGCTGGTTCACGCGGGCTTCCTGCTCTACGGGCACGGGGAGGATCCTGGCGCCGCCCGGCTGGAGGCGGAGTCTATCGTGCTGCTGCTTCTCCCTGCTCTTACCTGGGCCGCTGCTTTCTATATGCATCTGCGGAAGCGGGATGAAGCCGTATCGTGGCTCATCACCTGCTCGCTGACCTTCTTCAGCATGTCGACCGTGGCCGGAGCCCAAGGCATGGTGGAATTCCACTTTTCCATCTTCATGGTCGTGGCCTCGCTAGCATACTTCCAGCGGGTGGACATGATCCTTCTCTCTACGGCCTTATTCGCCGTCCAGCATCTTGGGGGCTACCTGTGGTTTCCCGCGCTGGTCTACGGCACCCATCATTATTCCTTCTCCATGGTGCTGGCGCACGCGGTCTTCCTGCTTCTGACCTCGGGGGCGACCATCCAGCAGATCCTGTTCAACCGCAAGCTGAATGGGAGACTGGAGGAGGAGAAGCAGCGGAAGAACGGGCTGATCGGACATACGGTCAGCCAGCTGGCGGAGGCTTCGGGCAAGCTCCTTGAGCTGGCGGAGGATCTGTCCGGGAATGCGCAGGCAACCCTTGCGGCCAGCAGCTCCGTCAACGGGGCGGTAGAGGTAGCCCGGGAAGCGACGGCCTCCCAGACGCGGGGGGCGTCGGAGAGCGCACGGGCCATGGCCGAGATGGCGGTGGGGCTGGGCAAGATTGCAGAGGCGGCTTCACAGGTATCCGAAGAATCCGCCGGAATGCTCCGTCAATCCGGGGCGGGAGAGGAAGCTGTACAGTCGATGGTCAGCCAGCTCGTCCGCATGCAGAGCTCGACCCGGGATATTTCCGGCGCGGTGGAGCAGCTGGAGGGGCACTCCGAAGAGGTGGGCACCATAGCGGCGGTCATCTCGGACATCGCAAGGCAGACCAATCTTCTGGCTTTGAATGCGGCCATCGAGGCCTCGCGGGCTGGTGAGCACGGACGGGGCTTCCAGGTAGTGGCAGCGGAGGTGCGCCGGCTGGCGACGCAATGCGGGGAGTCGGCCATGGAGATCGGCGGGCTGGTAGACAAGATCCGGCAATCCATGGTCCAGGTAGCCAAGCTGACGAAGGACAACGTCGAGGAGACGGAAAAAGGAAGCCGGGCGGCCCAAGAAGCCGGCGGCGCCTTCGCCGCCATCCTGAACGGCACCCGGGAGGTGGCGGGGCAGATTCACGACATCTCCTCCGCCTCGGAAGAGCTCTCCGCCGGCTCCGAGGAGGTGGCCGCCTCCGTAGAGGAGATGGCCCGTGCCGCTGCGGAAGTGTCGGCGGAGGTGGACCGGATCGGCAGCGCCTCGAAGAGCCAGCAGATCAGCATGGACCGGGTCATGGGCTCGGTGCTGGAGCTGAAGGGCCTGCTGGTGGAGCTGGACCGGCTGGCCGCCCGCTTGTCGGACGAGCGGGCTGGGGAAGCATAAGGGAATCCGATTACATGATCACCGGCTTGAAGGGCCGTTCTGACACGCCATCCTAAGGGTGGCGTGTTTCTTTTTGTGCCGTGAGAGCAATTTTGACCCTTGCAATTTAAACGTTTAAATAATATGATGAAGCTAAAGTCATTCATCGATTAATCAAGAGAATGATCCCGGGGAGGATACAGGTTATGTGGAAACAAGCGATCGACGAGGCGGTCTCCAGAGTCAAAGTGAACATCGGCCGGTACAAGGGGCAGTTCCCCCATGTCGGCATCGACGGCGGAGATTACCAGCTGACACACAATACGGATTGGACCGAAGGCTTCTGGTCCGGCCTGCTGTGGCTGAGCTATGAATATACAGGGGATGAAGCCTACAAGAAGGCCGCCGTCGGGACCGTGGAGAGCTTCCGCAACCGGCTGGAGAAGAACATCAATCTGGACCACCACGACATCGGCTTCCTGTACTCCCTGTCGAGCAAGGCCCAGTGGATCATCGAGCAGGATGAATCCGCCCGGCAGCTGACCCTTCAAGCCGCCGACGTGCTTCTGAAGCGCTGGCGTCCCGAAGCCAAGCTGATCCAGGCTTGGGGACCGCAGGGGGATCCGGTCAACGGCGGACGCATCATCATCGACTGTCTCATGAACCTGCCGCTTCTGTATTGGGCTTATGAGCAGACCGGCGATCCGAAGTACAAGGAAGTGGCCGCCCTCCATGCGGAGAAGAGCCGCCGCTTCCTGGTGCGGGGCGACGATTCCTCCTACCACACCTTCTACTTCGATCCGGCCAACGGCAACGCCATCCGCGGCGGCACGGCTCAAGGCTACGAGGACGGCTCCACCTGGACCCGCGGCCAAGCCTGGGGCATCTACGGCTTCGCCCTCTCATACCGCTACACCAACAACGTGAAGTTCCTCGAGGCTTCGAGACGCCTGGCCCGCTACTTCTATGAGCAGCTCCCCCGCGACCGCGTCGCTTACTGGGACTTCAGCGCTCCGGTGAACGCAGAGACGAAGCGCGACAGCTCCGCCTCCGCCATCGCGGCCGCCGGTACGCTGGAGCTGATGGAGCACCTGGAGAGCTCCCACCCGGACTATGGCTACTTCGCCGGCCAGGTGACCCAATCCATGCGCTCCTTGGTGGAGAACTACTCCACCGGCTCGGATCCGCAGCCGCAGGGACTCCTGAAGCGGGGCTCCTATTCCGTTCGCGGCGGCGCCTCCCCCGACGACCATGTAATCTGGGGCGACTACTACTACCTGGAAGCGCTCCTCCGGATGGAGAAGGGCCTGAAGGGTTACTGGTACGAAAAGTAAGTGGTTCTCAAGGCAAGACGGCCGGGCGATGGCGCCCGGCCGTCTTTGCTGCTTATTGGCAAGTGGAAGTGTCACCGGCAGGCTGGCTTGATATATCTCAAGAGCCCAGGAGAACAACCCCTCGGCCCCCCCTCGGCCCCCCCTCGGAATTCCGTTCTATGCCCTCGCCGCCCGGCAGATTTAACCCTAGGATGGGTGCAGATTACACGGGCTTGAGGCGAGGGGGACCAAAGCCCCATCTTCGTCATTGTTCATCGTTCCTCCATTGACACTATCAATATATTGGTGTACTCTCGTAACATTGTCACTATATGTAGTTATGAACAGGGTGTCTGCACCGGTCGGCGTCGACCGCCGGTCAGGCTTAATAGGGAAGTCCGGTGCGATGCCGGCGCGGTCCCGCCACTGTAATGGAAGAGTCCTTAGGGGGGAACCACTGGCGCATGAGCCGGGAAGGCCCTATGGGGCGACGACGCCAGAGCCAGGAGACCTGCCCGTTCATGGACACATGACACCTACGGAGATGGGGGACGTGTTCGATACGGTTCGGATAATCAGATACCCGGCGGGAAGACCCGTGCGGACCGGTTGCGGTCTGTATGGACGGAGGGTAGCTGGCGGCCGTGCGTCTTTTGTCGTCTTCGCAGGCGGTGGAAGGCGCACTTTTATTTTGGATGGGGAGCTGTTGGACGCATGATCGAGTGCATCAGGAAACGGGACGGACGGGAAGCGCCATTCTCATTGGCCAAAATTGAGCAAGCCCTGGAGCGGGCCTTGGAGGCCACCCATGAAGCGGAGGCCGTACGGGCCTCCCTCTTGGCGATGCAGGTTGTTGCAACGCTGGAGCGGGAGGGGGCCGGCAGCGCTCCTCAGGTGGAGGAGATCCAGGACACGGTGGAGCGCGTGCTCATGAAGGAAGGGCTGGTCCGGACCGCCAAGGCGTACATCCTGTACCGGGAGGAGCGCACGAAGATCCGGGAGCGGGGTACCCGCCTGATGAAGACCTATGAGAGCATCACGTTCCAGGAAGCCTCGGAGAGCGACATCAAGCGCGAGAATGCCAACATCGACTGCGATACCTCCATGGGTATGATGCTGAAGTACGGCTCCGAGGGGGCCAAGCAGTTCAACGAGCTGTTCGTGCTGAAGCCGGAGCATGCCCAGGCCCACCGCAAGGGCGACATCCATATTCACGATCTTGATTTTCTGACGCTGACCACCACCTGCTGCCAGATCGACCTGGTGAAGCTGTTCCACGGAGGCTTCGGCACCGGACACGGCCGAGTGCGGGAGCCCAATGACATCCGCAGCTACGCGGCCCTGGCCTGCATCGCCATCCAGTCCAACCAGAACGACCAGCATGGCGGCCAGAGCATCCCCAACTTCGACTACGGGCTGGCCGAGGGCGTGGCCAAGACCTACGTGCGGCATTACCGGGGGAATCTGGTCAAGGCCTATACCTGGCTGTGCCGGCTGGACGCCGCCGGAGCGGACAAGCTCCGCGGGGACCTCGAGGGCTTGGAGGCCACTGCTGGCTATGTCCGGCCCAGCCTGAGCCGCCCGCCGGAAGAGCGGGAGCGGGAGGCCGCGCTTCTGGCAGCCGCCGGAGACTGGGACGAGGCCTCCCTGCGGCAGGCCCAGGAGCTGGCGGAGCAAGCGGCTCTGGCCGAGACGGAGGAGAGCACCCACCAGGCCATGGAGGCCTTGATCCACAACCTGAACACGATGCACAGCCGGGCAGGGGCCCAGACCCCGTTCAGCTCCATCAATTACGGAACGGATACCAGCCCAGAGGGCCGCATGGTGATCCGCAACATCCTCTTGGTCACGGAGAAGGGCTTCGGCATCGGGGAGACTCCCATCTTCCCGATCCAGATCTTCCGGGTGCTGGAGGGCGTGAACTACAACCCCGGCGATCCCAACTACGATCTGTTCCGGCTGGCGTGCCGGGTCAGCGCGAAGCGGCTGTTCCCCAACTTCTCGTTCCAGGATGCGCCGTTCAACAAGCAGTATTACCATCCGGGCCGTCCGGAGACGGAGATTTCCTATATGGGCTGCCGGACCCGGGTCATCGGGAACGTGGCGGATCCTGCGCGGGAGATCACTCACGGCCGGGGCAATCTGAGCTTCACCACCTTGAATCTGCCTCGCATCGCGCTGCTCCACCGCCAGGATCCGGACGGCTTCTTCGCCGAGCTGGACCGCCTGATCAGCCTGACGGTCGATCAGCTGATGGAGCGCTACGAGATTCAAGCGCGCAAGAAGGTGAAGAACTTCCCCTTCCTGATGGGACAAGGGGTATGGATCGATTCGGACGGACTCTCCCCTGAGGACGAGATCCGGGAGGTGCTCCGGCACGGCAGCCTGTCCGTCGGCTTCATCGGTCTGGCGGAGTGCCTGAAGGCGCTCATCGGCAGCCACCACGGGGAATCGGAGGAGGCCCGGGAGCTGGGACTCCGGATCGTCACCCGCATGCGGGAGCGGATGGACCGGGAGTCGGAGCGGACGGGGCTGAACTTCACCCTGCTGGCCACGCCGGCGGAGGGAACGGCCGGCCGCTTCGTGAAGCTGGACCGCCAGCGCTTCGGCTCCATCCCGGACATCACGGACCGGGAATATTACACGAACAGCTTCCATGTGCCGGTCTACCATAAGCTGAATGCGTATGAGAAGATCCGTCTCGAGGCGCCGTATCATGCGATGACCAATGCAGGGCACATCACCTACGTGGAGCTGGACGGCGATCCGGCCAAGAACCTGGCGGCCTTCGAGAAGATCGTCCGGGCTATGAAGGAAAGCGGCGTCGGCTACGGCTCCATCAACCATCCGGTGGACCGGGACCCGCTGTGCGGCTATTCCGGCGTCATCGGAGATTCCTGCCCGTCCTGCGGGCGGACGGAGGATGCGGGAGCGGTGCCGTTCGAGCGGATCCGCCGAATCACCGGCTACCTGGTCGGCACGCTGGACCGGTTCAACGATGCCAAGAAGGCGGAGGAGCGGGACCGTGTCAAGCACCTGTAAGCGGGGCATCACACACAGCGGACCCTTCTGGCGGGCAGAGTCTCCGGGCGGCGTCGGGGTGGCGGAGCGGCCGGCTGCGGCTGCCGCCGGACCTGACAGAAATCCGTCCAGCCCTGGCCCGCAGGCTGCAGCCCTCGGCACCGCCGCAACAGGCCTGCTCCGGCTGTCCGGCGTGGTGCAGGATTCCATCGTCGACGGGCCGGGTCTCAGGCTGGCGGTGTTCGCCCAAGGCTGCCCGCACCTCTGTCCGGGCTGCCACAACCCGCAGACCCACGCGGCGGGCGGCGGACAAGTCTGGCGGATCGACGATATTCTGGCCAAGCTCCGGTCCAACCCGCTGCTGGACGGCGTCACGCTGAGCGGCGGCGAGCCCTTCGCCCAAGCGCCGGCCATGGCGGAGCTGGCCCGACGGGCCAAGGGGCTGGGCCACCACGTCATGACCTATACGGGCTACACCTACGAGCGCCTCTTGGCCGGAGCGGAGGCTAATCCGGGCTGGAGGGAGCTGCTGGAGGAGACGGATGTTCTGGTGGACGGCCCCTTCGTGCTGGGGCGGCGGAGCCTGGAGCTGCGGTTTCGGGGCTCGGCCAACCAGCGGCTCCTCGATGTGCCGGCCTCCCTGCGGCAGGGGCGTCCCGTCCTGTGGGAGCCGCCGGA
The DNA here is from genome assembly GCF_051594765.1 of Oryzibacillus soli. Taxonomy (NCBI): domain Bacteria; kingdom Bacillati; phylum Bacillota; class Bacilli; order Caryophanales; family Paenibacillaceae; genus Oryzibacillus; species Oryzibacillus soli. The sequence goes on along the minus strand of NZ_JBPPGJ010000014.1, from coordinate 146,548 downwards.
GGATTAGACGGCAGCGTACGAATAAGAAAGGGACCGCCCCCGGATCGTATCATACGGTCCGGGGGCGGTCCCTGTTTGCTATGGAGCGGTGCGGATGCCCACACCAAAATTCGAGAATTTTTTGGTAGGCAACGAAACATTTACCAGCTATGATCGTCTATTAGAGGGGTGAAATGGATGCATACGCTGCTGCGAAGGACCGGAAAAACCGCTCCCTATCTGATCGTCTATCTTCTTCTGGTCCATCTGCTCGTTCCGATGGCCGTCCCCTTCCGGGAGGTCTATCATAACCGGCTGGACTACAACATTCTGCTGAACCGGCACGGCTCCATCGGACAGGCTCTCGACCAGCTGAGCCGGGAGATCAAGCGGAGGCGTCTGGAGCACTACGTCATCATTCTGGGGGACTCTGTCTTCTATGGAAGCCCTGGCGGATCCGAACAGAGCATGAACGCCTTCATCGAGAAGGACTGGCCCGGGTACGGAACGGGCGAGCCGCCGGCCATCTTCAATCTGTCCCTGCCTGCGGTTCAAGTGGGGGATATGTATGCCCTGACCCTCATGCTGAAGGAGCGGCATATTTCGACCGAGCATCTGATTCTGAACCTCCGTTACGGCAGCTTCGTGGAGAGGCCGTATTGGACCAAGCCCCTCTTCTGGTGGATGGGGGAGCTGAAGCGGCTGGACCCGGTTACATACCGCTCCATGCCATATAAGGAATCGGAGGAGCTGAAGGACCATACCCCTCCCTTCCATCCGTCCGCCCTGGGCAAGGGCATCCGGGATTGGTTCCGGGATGAGCTCTGGTTCCGGTACAATCTGGTGGCGTACAAGGATTATTTGACGAAGGGCATCGGCCGGGAATGGCGGCGGCTGAACCGCAAGGAGGACCCGAGCGACGCGTTGGCCATTCCGGTAGCCTGGTACGAGAAGGATTACGGCAATCTGACCGAATACCTGGCCAGCGAGGAGATCCGGTTCGCGTTCAATGACAAGCCGTTCGAGCTGGGGGCCAAGAGCCCGGACGTCTTCTTCCTGGAGAAGATCGTCCGTCGCAGTCCGAATGCCGATACGCTGGTGGTTCTCTCCGGCATCAACCGGGAGCTCATGAAGGATTATGTTTCGAAGCCCGGCTTCATCGCCAATTCGGAACGGCTGAATGCTTATCTGTCCGGCCTTCCGTCCCGATTCCTGAATGTGGACGGCCTGCTGCCGGACCGGCTCTATACGGATCATACGCACCTGATGCCGGAGGGCTACCGCGAGCTGGCCCGGCTGGTGTGGCAAGCTTATTCGGCCAAGGAGGGCACGCCGCCATGATGTTCACGACGCTTGATTTCGCCGTGTTTCTCCTGCCGACACTGGCGCTTTATTACGCCTTTCCCCGCATGCGGCTGTGGATGCTGACGGTGGCGAATGTGATTTTTTACGGCTATGCGGGGGCGGGGTATCTGCTCTTGTTCGGCGCGGTGTCCACCGTGGTGTATCTGTGCGCCCTGGGTATGGGCGGCCGATACGGGAGGCTCCTGCTATGGCTCGGCATCGCGGTTCCGGTGGGGAACCTGTTCCTGTTCAAGTATACGGACTTCTTCCTGCGTTCGGTGGAGCGGGTGCTGAACCTCCATCTCGTCTCCCATGACCAGACCTGGCTGCATCTGGTGCTGCCGCTGGGCATCTCCTTCTATACCTTCGAGCTGATCTCCTACCTGGTGGATGTCCGCAAGCGCAAAATCGAGCCGGAGCGCCATCTCCTCCGCTTCTGGATGTTCATCATGTTCTTCCCGCACATGATTGCGGGGCCCATCATGCGGGGCAACGAGTTCCTGCCCCAGGTCCGGAACCTGTCCGCCATCCGGTGGCAGCCGGAGCTGATCCGGTCGGGCCTCCTGCTGATCCTGCTCGGACTCTTCAAGAAAAACGTTCTCTCGGACGCCATCGCGCCTTACTGCGACAGCTTCTTCACCCATCCGGGCTGGCTGTCGGGGGCCGAGGGCTGGACGGGGGCGGCCCTGTATGCTTTCCAGATCTATCTGGACTTCTCCGGGTACAGCGACCTGGCCGTCGGGCTGGGACTCCTCTTCGGCCTGAAGCTGGCGGCCAACTTCCGGACACCGTACGTGAGCGCCAATGCCACCGAATTCTGGCGGCGCTGGCACATCACCTTATCCACGTGGATCCGGGACTACATCTACATTCCGCTGGGCGGCTCCCGGCACGGACCTATCCGGCAGTACGGCGGACTGTTCGCCGCCATGACGCTGTCCGGCATCTGGCACGGCAGCAACTGGACCTTTGCCTTCTGGGGTATGTACCAGGGCGGGCTTCTGATCGCCCATAAGCTGTACCGCAACGGACTGCGTGCGGCGGGCTGGACCCGGCTGACGGAGCACTGGCTCTACAAGGGGGCCGCAGTCGCCGTCTTCTTCGCCCTGACCTGCATCGGCTGGGTGCTGTTCCGGACGGAGCATCTGAAGGAGGCGCTGGTGCTGATCCGCAGGATGCTAATGCCAAGCGCTTTCATATTCCCCGGCTGGGTGCACCACTTCTGGCTCATCATCCTGGGATTGGCCATGCTGCATCTCTTGGAATACCTGCTGTTCACCCATGCGGGGAAGATTTCCGCATGGTGGCAGGAGCAGGTGCCGGCTCCGGTGCGGGCAGGGGTCTACACGTTGGCTTTGACGGTTCTGGTGCTCGCCAGCCAGGGAGAGCAGAGCAATTTTATATACTTCCAATTCTAGCCGCAAGAGAGACGATGCATCCGCCCTTCTTGGAGATCCCAAGGGGGCGGATTTTGTGTCGATCTTATACAGGTGCTATTCGGGCAAGTCTTCTCTCCCCGAAGGTGAAGAGGGTGGTGACGGCCCCCAGCCCGGAGGGCAGGAATACGACCCCGCCGTATCGAATACAATGGGCAGGGAAATCTTTACAGGTAGGCAGCGACTCTACACGCAGGGAAGGGGTACGGGAGGATGTTGAAACGGAAGATCGGACGCTTGGGCTATGAGGGCTCTGTGGTCATGTTCGGCGCCGCCAGCCTGGGGAACGTGCAGCAGGAGACGGCGGATGCCTCGATCGCTTACGCTTTGGAGCATGGAGTGAACCATTTCGACACGGCGGCCAGCTACGGGGATGCGGAGCTCCGCATGGGACCTATGATCCATAAGGTACGGAAGGACATTTTTCTGGCGACGAAGACGGGGGAGCGCACGAAGGAGAAGGCCAAGGCCGAGATCTACCGCTCCCTGGAGCGGATGCAGGTCGACAGTGTGGACCTCCTCCAGCTGCACGCCGTAGGCACCATGGAGGAGCTGGACCAGTGCACCGCCAAGAACGGCGCCCTGGAAGCGGCCGTTGAGGCCCGGGACGAGGGAATCGTGAAGGCCATCGGTATTACGGGCCATGGACATGAGACGCCGGCCGTCCATCTGGAGGCGCTCCGCCGGTTTCCGTTCGCTACCGTCCTCCTCCCGTTGAATTATTACCTGTACTCCCTGCCCGAGTACCGGGAGGCCTTCGACGCCCTGATGGAGGAGGCGGCCAAGCAGGAGACGGCGGTGCGCGCCATCAAGGCCATCGCCAAGGCTCCCTGGGAGCCCGGTGCGGAGCGGCCTTATGCCACTTGGTATGAGCCCTTCGACGAGCAGCGGGTCATCGACGCCTGCGTGCACTTCGTGCTGTCCTTCCCGGGGCTCGCCGGCTTTGCCAGCGCAGGGGATACCCGATTGTTCCCCAAGATCGTGGATGCGGCGGAGCGCTTCGGGTCCATGACCTCGGAGGAGGCAGAAACGATTCTCGCTTCCATCCCCGGGTACACGACCATCTTCGGCACGCCGACGTCGATTGCATAAGGCGGGCCTTCTATCATGCTGATGATCATAGAGCGTCGCTGAGCAAGAGCCTCCAACCGCCATGGGGCGGGAATGGAGGCTTTTGTATGGAGCGAAGGAGCCTGGTTACACCGCAGCACCTGAGCGAACCGGCGGCATCAGAGTTTTTTTCGACGGGAATTGCAACTTCTTGCGGACCTCCGCCGTCCAATTAGCAAAATATGGGGCCAAGGAGGGAGGCGCCTCCATGAAACGATACGGGCTGCTGCTCCTGTCGGTGTGCTGCTGGCTGGCTGCATCAGGCTGCAAGAGCGCAACGCTGGAAGAGGAGTTCGCCAAGACCCACAAGCGCCAGGGACAGAGCATCCTCCATCGGGGCGAGGCGGGGGACAAAACCTTCGCCCTCTACCGCTCTCCCTTCGACAACGGGCAGGAGGGCCTTGGACTGGCGGTCTTCCGGCACAACGAACGGGAGGGCTGGAAGCTGCTTTCCTCCCATGCGAAGGCCGCCGAAATGCCCGTCACCGTCGATATGACGGGCATCGACCAGGAGGACGGAAGCCGGCCCTACCTGGTCTACGGGTACATCCGGGACCCGGACATCGACCGGATCGAGCTGACGGACTCCGAAGGACGGACGGTGGAGGCGAATATCCTGCTTCCGGAGTGGCATCGGATCTGGCACGCTTTCCTGGAGATGGAGAAGCTGCAGATGAAGGCCTACAACCGGTACGGCGAGCTGGAGATGGAGGTGCCCTCCCGGAGTCCGGGTGCCTACCGGTATGAGCCTGCGGTGCTGCAGCGCCGCCAGCCGGACGGCACCTACCGGGAGCTCCGGGAGATCGGGGCCTTCGAGGGGGAGCGACTGGCCTCCCTCTACAAGCTGCTGCACGATGCGGACTGGAGAGACGCGGAAGCCCTGATGGAGCGGAAGCCCGACTATAGGCTGAGCTTCCGGGTGGAGGAGCCCGCCGAGCACCGGGTGTATGCGATGTGGATCACGCCGCGGGGCGATAAGCTGGAGCTGGCCATCGAGGGACGGAGGAAGCGGGCGATGCTCCAGGAGAAGGAAACGGCGGAGCTCCGGCGGCTCCTGGAGCTGGATGCGGCCGACCGGCCGGCTCCTTGACCGGTGACCGGTTTGGGAACAGAACCAGCGGCGTGGACAGCCTTCTGAAGAATGCCCGGCTGGAACATCACGCGCATAAGGGCTGTCCCCCCGGTGGAACGGAATAAGCTAATGGAAGAGGTCATGCACCATACCAAAGGAGAGAGACCATGATACGAGCAGCGGTCATCGGAGGAACGGGCAAGCTGGGCAGGGATATCCTCGCCGTCCTGGAGGGGGATGGGGAGATGGAGGCTGCGGCGGTGGTGGCCCGCAAGGGAAATCCGTATGTAGGGCGGGATCTGGCGGTCCTGACCGGCGGCAGGGAAACCGGCCGGCTCATCACGGACGACATCCGGGACACCTTCGGCGCTTGTGATGTCTATATCGATTGCACCTGCGCGGAGGCGTTCCTGGAGCATGTAGCCGCCTACCGGGAGGCAGGCAAGCCTCTGGTTCTGGCCACGACGGGCTTCTGCGGCGAGGGAGAGAGCCGGATCCGGGAGCTGGCCGGGCATGTGCCGGTGGTGCTGGCGCCGAACTTGAGCGCCGGGGTGGTCCGGTTCCTGAAGCTGGTAAGGCTGGCGGCCCGGCTTATGGAGGAGGAGACGGACATCGACATTCTCGAGTCCCACCACAAGGGGAAGAGGGACCGTCCCAGCGGCACCGCCAAGCGGCTGCGGGAGATCATCCTGGAGGAGAGGCGGCAGGCCGGTTCGCAGGAGAGGGACATTCCGGTTCACAGCATCCGCGCAGGCGGAATCGTGGGCGAGCACACCGTTCAATTCGTCAGCGGGGAGAACGAGCGGATCAACTTGAGCCACAGCATCGAGAGCCGGACGGCCTTTGCCCGGGGCGCCGTGCAGGCGGCCGGATGGGCGGTGGGCCGGGACCACGGGCTGTACGGGCCCGAGGATATTTTTGGATAATAGCAATCGACGGGGTCCGACACCGTGCCTTATAATAAGAGTGGTGCAATGCCCCTACCTAACGAGGAGTTGATGGCGCTTGTTGTATATGCTCGCATTTCTGCTGTCGTTTGGCATCGTCTATGTCTTGATTCCTCCGTTCGGACGGTGGGGATTCCGGATCGACTTTGTGGACAAGCCCCGCAAGGACGTGGAGCGCAAAATCCACCGCGAGCCCATTCCGCTCACGGCCAGCTACGCGATCTTCATCGGCTTCGCCGCCATCTATCCGCTGTTTACCGGCGGCTTCACCAAGACGACCCTGGCCATCCTCGGGGGCTCTCTGCTCCTCTTGGCCATCGGGACCGTGGATGATTGGTACAAGACCCGGGGGAAGGATTTTCCCGCCCTGCCGAAGCTCTTGGTGCAGGTGTCCGCCGCCGTTCTAGTCTATACCTCGGGCATCGTCTTCGAAGGCTTCTACAATCCGCTGACCGGAGAGTTCCAGGTGCTTCCGGCTTGGCTGCAATTTGTCCTGACCATCATGTGGCTGTTCGGCGTGACGACGGTCATCAATTTCTCCGACGGGATGGACGGCCTGGCGGGAGGCTTGGCCGGCATCTCGGGCGTCACCCTCTTCGTGGTAGCCTTGGCCAAGGGGCAGGGCTCTTCGGCCATGATGGCCATCATCCTCGTCGGAGTGACCGTGGCCTACCTCCGGTACAACAAGCCGCCGGCCAAGGTGTTCATGGGCGATGCGGGCGCCACCTTCCTGGGCTTCATCCTGGGCGTCATCGCGCTGGACGGCGCCTTCAAGCAGGCCACCATCCTGTCGCTCTTCGTGCCGGTGCTGGCCTTGGGCGTCCCCATATTCGACAACCTGTTCGTCGTGGTCAAGCGCTTCCTCCAGGGCAAGCCCATCTACCAGGCGGATGCGGGACAAGCCCATTACCGGCTGCTCCGGATGGGCCTGAACCCCAAGCAAGTGGTGGCCTTCCTGTGCCTCTTAAGCGTGTGCCTGAGCCTCTCGTCCATTATCCTCCTTCTCTTGCAGACATAACCGCGCGGCCGGCAGGGATCCGGCCGAATCAGACGTCCTCGTTGGAGGGCGTCTTTTTGGCATGAGGATCCGGTATAATGGTGCTAGAAGAGGAGGAGGGAATGCCATGAACGCCAAAAAGCTGCTGGCCCTGAAAATCGCCCATACTGTAGTCTGGGCCTTCTTTGTGACCGTCATCGGCTACATCGTCTATGCGGGCATCGTGGACCGGATCGATGGAACCGTGTATGCCGCCATCGGTCTGGTGGTGCTGGAGGGCGTGGTCCTCCTGGCCTTCAAGTGGAGATGCCCGCTGACCGTATGGGCCTACCGCTATACCGACGAACGGCACCCAGGCTTCGACATCTATCTGCCCGAGTGGCTCGCCAAGCATAACAAGACGATCTTCACCTCTATCTTCGCGGCAGGCACCGTTCTGACGGTGTATCGGCTGCTGACCTGACGTTGGCCCAAGCCCGTCCTTGTGCTCTCCGCCTACCCTTCCTTAATGCCAAAATCCTTAATCAGCAGTCGGATCTTGACGCCGATCTTCAGCTTCGGATACCGGCTGTTCCAGTCGTAAGCCTTCCATTCATCGTATCCCATGGCATTGCGGACCCGCTTGCCGATGCCCAGAGCATCCGCGTTCTTCTCCTGCAGTTGGGCCACCAGATCCTGCATCGAGGCTTCCAGATGCTTCGTAATCTGCTGAATGATCCACTCCTGATCCTCCTCCTTGCCGATATCTCTCTCTCCGATATATTCCAATACGGAGGCCCGGATCCGCAGTTGGATCTCCACCTCCGGTTCCCCGCCTTTGCTGTGCATGACCTTCGTCCGACGGTGGGAGAGAAGCCCGCTGATCATGACCTGTTCATTCCCGTCCAGCTTCATGGCGATCTCTCCCTGACGGGCATTGCCGTACAGCAGCAGGAACCGGATAATATCCTGGGCGGCCACGCTTCCGGCATAGGAGTCGCCGTGGAACAGGGCGATGCCGCTGATGCTGACATTCCGGCTCTCCAGCTTGAGCAGGGGGGCGATGGGGTCAATGCCATCGTCGTAAAAGTCCCGGGCGAAGCTGTATACCGTTACATCCGGGGATTCATGAATCTTGGCGTCCCGCAGCAGGAGCTTGTTCACGTAATCGCCGGCTGACGGCCTGTCCGGATAGTCCGACGAGAGGATATTATTGGCCGGTCCATCCACCACCGCGATAAGGGTCCGTTCCCCGATGATGGGATCTCGCTGGTAGGCATCCATATACCGCCATATCCCGCCTTCTGCCAGGTCCTTGCCGATGAGGATGGTTCGAAGCTGGCCGGAGACCAGAATCTCCCCGGTTCTCCGCTGGATCTTGGTCCGGGCCTCCTTGACCGAATCTGCCTGGACCGTTTGATATTCGCTAAAAAGCTTGCCTCCCTCCGAAGGCTTCGGGATGCTGACCCCGACCTGGAGGGTGCCGCGGGAGATCCTGTCGAGGGCCACTGCGTGGATCATACCCAGATCCTCCAGCTTCCGCTGCTCTCCGCAACCGGCAAGCAGCAGCATTCCGGCAGCGCAAACGGAAATCCTCTTGTTATGCATAGGAGTCTCGCCTCTCCTTCCTTCGCACCAGACCCACGCACAAGAGTGCGGCAAGGGGCAGCAAAAAGGCGACGGCTGTCTCGGCAGCCGCGAACCAGCTGAGCACCCGAGCCGTATCCTGGATGGTGGGAGGGACCAGCAGAAGGACCCCGGCTGTAGAGACGGTAATGAGGAGGGCCTCCACACGATGTTTGCCCGTGCCGACGGTTCGCTTCAGAAGGGAGGCTCCGACCCAGGTGAACGTGGAGGTGGAGATCAGGATCTTCAGGAAGAGCAGATTGAAGATAAAGTCGTCAATCCGCACGAGGAAGGGGAACTCCACGTAAGCCATCAGGTTCAGAACGGGGTACTTGATGATCTTCAGCTGCTCCAGGCTGTAGAAGCCCATACAGACCCATGCGACACAGGTATAGACGAAGGTCACCAGGCCGTTGCCCAGCTGGACGGCAGTGAACAGCCTGCCCATTTTGACATGGGGATACAGGAACAGGAACATCTCATAACCCAGGAACCCGCTGTAGATATCCAGAAGACCCATCAGGCTGTAATGCCCCTCCTTCCCCCAAAACGAGGTGAACCGGGCCCATTCCACCTGGGGCAGGATGGGGGTCACGAGGAAGACCACCGAGAAGTTGAAGACAAAAAAGAACACCGCAGATCTCCAGATGGTCTCGAAGCCCTTGATCACCAGATAAAGGACGACGATCTCCACGAATACCAATAGGACGATGGGATAGGTGGCCGGGAAGGAAATCAGTTGGACGGTCAGAGTGTGCTCCCTGCACACCAGCTCGGCGAGGGTAGCCCAGAACAGAGCCAGAATCCCGTATAGGACAGTCAGGAGCCTTCTGGGAAGGAGCCGCTCCAGAAGCTCGGGAACCGGACGTCCTCTGGCCAGCCGGTGGACCAGTGCGATCAGCCCGATGTTGCCGGCTGCCGCCAGACCGCAGACCGGGACCAGGAGCCAGGCATTGGTCCCGAGGGTCTGGGCCAGGAGCCGGGGCAGAATGAAGATGAAGACGCCGCTCTGCAGCGTGTAGGTCAAGCAGACCATGCTGGCTATGCCGGGTTTGGCCATGTCGCCACCTCCTAAGGGGGAGCCATTATTTCTTCCGGAGCGTGAGCTTGCTGAAGGTGGTGGACATATACGGAACCCCGAACGAGGACAGGGAGCACAGGTGGACCACCATGAAGCCGATGCCCATGATGATCCCGAAGTTGCCCAACAGACCGGCCATCAGGATGATGCCGTATCGTGCAGTCCGGATGGAGGTGCTCATCATGTAGCTGGGAACGGCGAAGGAGGACACGGCGGACACCGCCACCGCAATAATCAGAATATTGCTGGTGATGCCGGCTTGAACGGCGGCTTGGCCGATGACGATACCGCCGACGATGCCGATGGTTTGGCCGATCTTGGTAGGGAGCCGGGAGCCGGCCTCCCGGAGGAGCTCGATGGTCATCTCCATGACGATGGCCTCGATCAGCGGGGAGAACGGCACCTTGTTCCGGGACTCCATCAGATTGAAGAGCAGGGTGCTCGGGATCATCTCGTAATGGAACGTGAGCAGCGATACATAGAGCGGCGTGGCGGTGAAGGTTACCAGCAGGGCGGCGAAACGGAGAAGCCGCAGCACGACGGCGGGTATCCGGCGCTGGTAATAGTCATCCTGGGTGGAGAAGAAGTCATAGAACATCGATGGGGCGCAAAAAGCCCGCGGGCTTCCGTCCAACAGCCCGATAATCTTGCCCTCCAGCAGATGGGCGGCGGCCTGGTCCGGCCGCTCTGTCGTATAGAACTGGGGGAAGACGGAGTACGGATGCTCCTCCAGAAGCTGGACCAGCTCGTTCACATCGGTAACGGTGCCGGTTACCTCCTCGATCCGTTTCCGAATGGCCTCCACGGTATCGGAATCGGCCTCGTCCTCCAGATAGAGCAGGCGGACTCGGACGGCCATCGTCCCGCCAAGCTCCAGGAGGATGACCTTCAGCCGGGTGCTCCTGATCCGGCGCCGGATCTGGGACAGGTTGACGGAGATGGATTCGGTGAAGGAATCCTTCGGGCCGGTTATGGTGGTCTCCGTGTCGGAGGATTCCACGGAGCGTTCTTTTGGAGCGGCGGCATCGTAGAGATAGATCTGCTCCCGGAACACAAGGGCGACCTGGCCGTCCAGGATATGGACGACCGCATGGGAGGGACTCTCCGCCTTCTTGTAGGCAGATCGGGCCAGAAGGGCCTCCAATTCTTCCTTCCCGAGCCGGTTCAAGGGGTCGGTGATGCCCCGCGCCAGCTCCTCCCTCCCCGTCAAATGCTCGAAGTACAGGTAATCGAGCTCCAGCTGCGGAGCTCGTTCATGCGTCAGATCGGAGCAGTGCTCGAAGGCCTGCAGCAGCTCTCGGATGGCGGACATGGCGGCGCACCTCCCATCGAAGACTCAGGTGACTTACCCCATTATCGTGCCGTTATTCTGTATAAATATTCCCACCTCCGAAAGTGCCGGTGTGCCTGGCGGCATCCCCGGTTCTGCGAGCCCCGCGCGGGGGCATACAATGATCTTATGAACAACGGAGGGGGTTCTCGTATGGAGCGTAATGCGGCCGTAATGGCCAAGGGGTCCAGGTGGTCCGTCTACTCCCTGATATCTGCGGCGGCTGTGATTATCCTGCACAGCATTCACTGGCTGCTTCTGCCCGTCCTCTTGGGGACGGCGACAGAGATGGCCCACCACCATCACCACGGCTCGGGTTCATCCAACGGGTGGCTGCCTGCGGCTTTGATCGCTGCCGTCTGGGTCGCCAACGTGCTGGGGGCGTATTTTGCCGTCCGGCAGCTGACTGCAGCCTGGAGGGGCCGGGACCGCCGCTCGGCCGGTACCTATGTGTGCTGCGCCATCTCGGTGGGGGTGCTTGCGGTGGCCGCCGTCAGTGCCGTGCTGTCCCTAGGGTGAGCCGGCGGATTCCGGCTGAAGGACACCAGCAGCATTCCGGCGATGACACAAGCCGCTCCACCCGCAAGGGAATAGGAGAACGGCTCCTTCAGCATGCCGCAGGACAGGAGCAGGGTGCTGACCGGAATGAAGCCGGTATAGACGGCGGCGGTGCCTGCGGAGGTGCAGCTAACCCCGCTGAACCAGAGGACGTAGGCGGCCGCAGTGACGAACAGGCCGTAATAGAGCACCAGCCCCAGATCGCCGCTCCCGGCGCCGGACCAGTCGAAGTGCCGTCCCTCAGCCAGGGCGAAGGGAAGGAACAGGATCAAGGAGAAGCCGGTGACCCAGACGGTGCCGAGCAGGGGCGTCACACGGGGCGAGGACATGCGGCGCAGGACCGTCAGCATGGCCTCGCCCAGGACAGCCAGCAGGATCAGGAGGCTGCCGGCCATGGAGGTGGGGTTCTTGCCGGGGGCAAGCCAGGCGGACATGCCCGGTGCCTCGAGCACGAGCACGCCCGCGAGAGAAAGGGCCACTCCGCCGGCGAGGCGCCAGTTGAGCCGTTCCTTCAGGAAGAGGAAGGAGAGGAGGGCCACCATGGCCGGCGTCAGGCTGGTGATGACCCCCGCCTCGGCGGCGGAGACGGTCTTCAGCCCATAGAGCAGCAGCACCCGGAATAGGAACATGCCGAGGAAGGCTTGCAGCAGCAGGAGCAGCAGGTCCTTCGCCGTAAGCTTGGCCGGCGGGCTGCGGCGCAGCAGGATGAGGGGCAGGAGGAGCAGGAGGGCGGAAGCCAGTGCGGCGGATTGGAACAGGAATACCGGCAGACGGGTGGCCGATAGCTTGCCCGCCACCACGGAGCTGCCGATCAAGAGGGCGGATGCGGTCAATTCCAGGTGGGCGAAGCCCGGACGGTTTTTCATGAGGGGGGCCTCCTTCAGAGTTGGGATTTATTGTATACTGTAGCAAATAGAAAGTGGTTGGCTGTAGATCCGCTTGAAACCAATTTGGGTAGTACCACTTGAGGAGGGGACCGGTGATATGTGGTTTTCTGTGGACAAGGGGCAGAAGGAGCCGATGCTCCGCCAGATCTATGGGGCCCTCCGAACGGCTATGCTGTCCGGCGAGCTGGCTGCGGGCGCCAAGCTCCCGTCTACCCGGGAGCTGGCCGAGGAGCTCCGGGTGTCCCGCAACGTGGTGCTGGAAGCCTATGAGCTGCTCCTGGCGGAAGGCTTCGTGGAGGGGCGGGCCGGCTCAGGCACCTACGTGGTGGAGGGAGCCCAGCTCCAGGGAGAGGGTGGCATGTCGCCGGCGCAGCGGAAAAGCATGCCGGAGGGCGCTTCGGCGGTTCGTCGGGAGGCCATTAGCGGAGGCGGGGCAAGTCTGCCGGATCCCGGCAGAGTAGCACTGGAGCCGACGTTCGGTCCGCAAGCCGACGGTTCTGCAGGAGGACCGGGGGAAGGCGATGGGGTCATCTCCTTCCGCTCCGGCGTGCCTGCACTGGACCGATTTCCCCGCCGCCAATGGGGCGCTCTGCTCCAGCGGGTCTGCCTCGAGGAAGCGGACCTGGAGCTGGGCTACGGGCCGCCCGCCGGAGATCCGGAGCTCCGGCGGGAGCTGGCGTTGTATCTGCAGCGGACCCGCGGGGTGGCGGCGGAGCCGGAGCGCATCGTGGTCACCGCCGGCGCGGTGCAGGCGCTGCAGCTGGCCGCCCGCCTGCTGCTGGGTCCGGAGGATCGCGTGTTGGCGGAAGGGCCCACTAACGGGGACCTGCTGACGATTCTGGCCTCCACCGGAGCGAGCCTGAGCCAGATCCCGGTGGATGACGGGGGCATGATGACGGAGCTCCTGCCGGACCCGGAGGCGCTCCGTCCCAAGTGCATCTATGTCACGCCGTCCCATCAGTTTCCCATGGGCGGCATCCTGCCGATCCAGCGCCGGATTGCCCTGATCGGCTATGCGGCGCGAACGGGCGGCTATGTGCTGGAGGACGATTACGACAGCGAGTTCCGCTACGGCGGGGCCCCGGTTCAGTCCCTGCAGAGCCTGGCGCCGGAGCGGGTGATCTATATCGGCACATTCAGCAAGATCCTGTTCCCGGCTCTGCGGATCGGCTATGCAGTGCTGCCCCGGGAGCTGACGGCCCCCTTCATCGGTCTGAAGCGGCTGACCGATTACCAGACGCCCGGAGTGGAGCAGCGGGCGCTGGCCCGCTATATCGCCGGCGGGCAGCTGGCCCGTCACGTCCGGCGGATGAAGAAGCTGTACCGGAGCCGCAGGGATGCGCTGACCGCAAGTCTGCAGGAGCGGCTGGGCGAAGCGGGTCTCCGGTTCTGCGGCCAGCCGGCAGGCCTTCATCTGGTGGCGGAGCTGGACCGGTCTCTGCCCGGGGACTGGGAGGAGCGGCTCCGCCGGGAGCGGGTGTGGGCCGCCGCCTTGGAGGGCGGGTGGACCCGGCTGCTGCTGGGCTACGGCCATCTGGACGAGGCGCTGATCCGGGAAGGGGTTGCCCGGCTGGCCAGGGCCTTGGATTTTTGAGAAAAAAGATCAGGAAGCAGGGTGGGCCGGGAGGCTATACTGATCCTCGTACCGGTACGCAAGGAGGCGCCTCATGAATTATTACGAACGGATCCAGCAAGCGATCGACTATATGGAGGAGCGGCTGACGGAGGACCTCGTCCTGGAGGAGGTGGCGCGTGCGGCTTATATGTCGCCGGCCAATCTCTACCGGCTGTTCTTCGCCTTGACCGGCCATACCGTGAAGGAATATGTCCGGTGCCGGAGGCTAAGTGTTGCCTCGTATGAGCTGGCGGACGGGCAGGCCGGTATCCTGGAGACGGCACTGCGCTACGGCTTCGAGAGCGGCGAGGCGTTCAGCCGGGCTTTCCGCAGGGCGGCGGGGATGCTCCCCAGCGAGTCGAAGCGCAGGAGGGTGGCGTTCGAATTCGGGAGGGCGAATGTGGTGGAACGTTATATCGGCATACAGGATGCAGGGTTGGCGGAGAAGTATCCGGAGATCAAGGTGCTGAAGGAGCTGCCTCCTCAGCGGGTGGCGGCCTGCCGCTATTATGGCAAGGACCCGGAGACGGGGGCGTGGAGGGGGCTGGCGAAGTGGCTGAAGAAGGACAGCGGCCTGCATACGGAGCGGGACGGCCTGCGCTTCTTCGGGTTCAACAACCCGAATCCGCAGGAAGGGCAGGAGGAATATGGGTATGTGGTCTGGGTCACGCTTCCGGAGGACTATGTGGAGCGAGGGGAAGGCGTCCGCTTCATGACCTCGCCGGGCGGCCTGTACGCCGTAATGAATGTCAAGGGAGGCGGAGAGGCGCTGCCTGCGGCGTGGAAGCGGTTCGGCCTGTGGCTGTCGGAGAGCAAGTATGTCCACGGCAGCCATCTGTGGCTGGAGGAGCACTTGGGCGTGAACGAGGAGTTCGAGCACCTGGGCTCCATCGACCTGTATCTCCCCATCGCGCCGGGCGGCCCTGACGGGAGAAGCCGGGAGCGGACGGCAGAGTGAGCCAGTCCGATTAAAGGGAGCTTAAGCGCGACTGGGCGGAACAAACGGGGATGCAGAAACTTCGGTGCTGAGCCGGTTATGATGCAAAAAGGCGGTCGAAACAGGGGGGATTCCCTGCACGGCCGCCTTTGTTCATGTGCCTTCCCCGCTTACCCCTCGAGCAGATCAGCCGCAGCGCCCGGTTCCGCCGGAACGTCCGCCGTCTCCGGAGGCTTCAAGCGGAAGAGTGGAACCAGCACGGTCATTCCCACCAGCATGAACACCCCGGACGCGGCAAAAATCGCCTCCAGCGGCAGCACCTTCTTCAACGGCCCGGCGGCCAGCATCATGAGGGTCATCGTGCCGACGAACATGGGGTTCAGGATGCCGTTGACCCGGCCTACGATGGAGGTCTCCGACCATTTCAGGATCATGGTGCTGATGCCGATATGAATGGTCGGGAAGAAGAAGCCTGCCAGGAATTGCAGGCACAAGGTCAGCGGCAGGCTTCGGGAGAAGCCGATGCCGATGGTGCAGACGCCTTCGATCAGCATCCCCAGGGCTAGGAGCTGCTGGGGAGTGATTTTGCGGGCGATGACGGCTACGACGCCTCCGCCCAACAGCATGGCGCAGCCGTTGACGATCATGAGGAACTGCAGGAACTCCTTGGGCTTCCCGAGACGTTCCGTTACGACGAACAAGCCCAGCGTCTGAGAGATGCCGACGGCGACACCCGCCAGGATGAAGGTCAGCCCCAGCGAGCGGAGCACCCGGCTCCGGTACACGTACCGGAAGCCCACAGCCAGCTCCTGCCGGAAGCGGCCCTTGCGGGATTCCGCCTCTTCCCGTTGGACGGGCTCATCCGCCGGCAGCCGGAACAGCACCATCGCGGAGAGGAGGAACGCCACGCCCATGACGATGACCGCCCAGCCGATTCCGAAGCGCTGATAGACGAAGACGCCCATAGACGGCCCGATGACCATGAAGATGGCCACCAGCGACTGGAACAAGGCCATGGCCTGCTGCAGCTGCTCCCCGGGGATGTGAACCTTGAACAGCCGCATGGCGGAGGGTTGGGAGAACTGGGAGAGGATCGCCGACACCAGCGTCACGAAGAAGATCGCCTGCCAGATCTGCAGCTGCATGGACAGCAGGACGACGAAGACGGACACCGACGACAGCAGGTCGCACCAGATCATGGTCCGCTTGGGCTGCCAGCGGTCGGCGAAGGTGCCGCCGATGAACGAGAAGATGAAGATCGGCAGGAATTCCGCCACGGAGATCAGCGAGATGGACACGGGATCTTCCCCGGTTTTGTCAGCCACGTACATGAGGATGGCGAAGTTGCGCACCCAGATGCCGATTTGCAGCAATACGTTGGACAAGAGAATGGTCTGGAAAAACCGGTTCGCCATCAAGCCCGGAGACTTGACCGCTTGTATGTCGTTCATGGATTCGCTCCTTATAGGTTGGATAGTATGTCACTATTGTTCCCGCTGTGAGCGGCGAAATAACGTGACGGTTCCTACAGCCCGCCGCCTTCGATCTCGGTCAGGCTGATCTGCTTGCCGGTAACGGCGTCGATCCAGACGATCATCTTGTTGCCGGCCGGGTAAACCGCCGTTACCGCCCATACGGGACGTCCCTTCTGGGACGGCTCCAGCCGGTAATTCTCCTCGAATGCCACGCTCCAATCCGCATCCCCGTCCGGATCCATCCGCTTGCCCAGCTCGAGAGCCGTTTCCTTCGTGATATAGCCGCCCGGAAGAGGACGGATCCAGGCATCGCCCTTCCAAGTGCGGATGCGGTACCAGGTCTCGCCTTGGGGGGGAATCCACTTTTGGAAGGAACGGACGGACTGCGGCCCGATCTCTCCCATGTACACGTCGTAATTGTCCGGATACTTGGCAAGCGGGGTGGGTACGGTTACCTCTACAGGCTCATCCGCCAAAATGGCTCCCTCGGGCTGTACATACCTCGTGTTGATCCAGCCTTTCTCCCCGTTCGGAGTGACGATTCGGGTCCAGTCCCCGTCAGCCCGCAGATCGGCCGTATAGGTGCCGGGCGGAAGCTCGGAGGAACGGCTGGGTAGGAGGGGCCTCTCGAAGAGGGAGGCCGTGGTCGCGAGTTGAACGGATTCGCGGATCTGCCGGACTGGGAAGAAGGGCTGGGCTAACGAGGTGATCCATTTGGGTCCTTCCCAGGTGTCCACCTGGAAGGCGTCGATCGTCTTGCTGCGGTAGTAGGCCGTGGCATGGACCACCTGCGGAGAGAGCTGGAGATAGGCTGCGCTTGTGGGGTAGGCGCTTTCGTGCAGCGGCGTGACGTCCGGCAGCCACAGCCAGATGTCCTTTTGCTCCACGTCACCTGTCTGATAAGGCACCAGCTGGATCCATCGCTCACCCTGCCAGGTATCCAACCGGTACCAATGCGGCGCATTGTGGGACCAGGCGGACGGTTGGTACCGGTCCTCGGCCAGAGTCACGCGCACCCGCTGAGGCGCAAGGGCTCCGTCCGGGGCTGCTTCTCCGTCAGGCGTGCTGTAAAAGGGCGTGTTCTCCATCAACGTCACGTGGAAGGACACGGCTTGCTCCTCAGCTGAGGCCATGCCGCCAAAGGGGAGAAGGAAGATTCCGGCGGCCAAGAGAGCGGGCAGTTTCGTCAACATGTTCATATCCCTCCCATCATCTAAGCATTAAACGCGGCATTTGGGAAAATGTTGCATTTCACCCATCCGAAATGTGAGCCCTCTTGACACTGCTGCCGCCCTGTTGTAAAGTAGTGAAAATTCAAAAGATTCCAACAGTGTTGACCAAGACCATAAGGACCGGCATCGGCCGCAACAGAGAGGGAGCTCCAGGCTGCGAGGCTTCCCGGCACGGCTCGTCCTTCCCCTCTTGCGAGCTGCGGCGGAGAACGGCATCCCTCCCAAGGAGCCTAACCCGCCGCCGGGAGCCGGCTCCCGTTACCTCAATCAAGCACCGTACCTGCCTGAGTGCGCCCATGAACCGTCATGGACGCCCGGATGCAGCCTGCGGTGGAATACGGGTGGTACCACGAACGCATTCGTCCCGGACGGATGCGTTTTTATTTTTGCCCCTAATCTGATCTGGAAGGATGATGAGCCGATGAGACAACAACACCTGTTCCTGCCCACCCTGCGGGAGATCCCGTCCGAAGCGGAGGCGGCGAGCCACAGACTGCTCCTGAAGGGAGGGTACATCCGGCCATTGGCTTCCGGCATCTACAGCTATCTTCCGCTGGGCTGGAGAGTGCTGAACAAGATTGCGGGCATCGTCCGGTCCGAGATGGATGCCGTCGGGGCCCAGGAGCTCCTGCTGCCGGCCCTGCAGCCAGCGGAGCTCTGGCAGCGGTCGGGACGGTACGGGCAGTACGGTCCTGAGCTTATTCGTCTCCAGGACCGGCATGGCCGGGAGTTCGCTCTGGGTCCCACCCACGAGGAGGTCATCACAGCCTTGGCGGCCGGGGAGCTCTCGTCCTACCGGCAGCTGCCCCTGACCCTGTACCAGATTCAGACCAAGTTCCGGGATGAGCGGCGTCCCCGGTTCGGCCTTCTGAGAGGCAGGGAATTCCTGATGAAGGACGCCTATTCCTTCGACGCGAGCTGGGAGGGCCTTGGCGAAACGTACCGGAGGATGTACGAAGCATACGAGCGGATTTTTCAGCGGTGCGGGCTGGAGTTCCGGGCGGTGGAGGCGGATGCGGGGACCATCGGCGGCGAGGGCCGAACCCACGAGTTCATGGCGCTGGCCGACATCGGAGAGGACACGGTGGTGTATTGCGAGTGCTGCGGTTATGCCGCCAATCTGGAAAAAGCGGTGAGCCGGACCGTCGAGCCCGTCCAAGATAGCGCCGAAGCGGGCGCGGGCGGAGCCGGCCTTGGGATTACGGAGGCGGATTCAGGCGAGGAAAGCGTCAGGGCGGTTACAGCCGTCCCGAACGAGGCGAACTCGGACGTAACCGGCATCTTGGACCGGCCGGAGGCGTTCCTTACGCCCGGTATCCGGACCATCGGAGAGCTGACTGCCGCTTATGGACTGGAGGCCGGCAGGATCATCAAGACGCTGCTCTATGTGGCGGATGGCCGTCCCGTAGCCGTGCTGGTCCGGGGCGACGATGAGGTGAACGAGATCAAGGTGAAGGCCTATCTGAAGGCGGATACGCTGGAGCTTGCGGATGCGTCCTTAACCGAGCAGGTGACAGGCGCGCCGCTGGGCTTCGCGGGGCCTGTGGGCTTGGACGTTCCGATGCTTGCAGATCTCCGCGCCGCATGCCTGACGGTCGCCGTCACGGGAGCCAATCGGCCGGATACCCATCTGCGGGGCGTTCGCCCGGGCCGGGACTTCAGCTTGGAGGAGACCGGGGATTTCCGCAATGTCAAGGAAGGGGAAGGCTGTCCCCGATGCGGGGAAGGCCGGCTGCTCTTCCGCCGGGGCATGGAGCTCGGCCACGTGTTCGAGCTCGGCACCAAGTACAGCGCCAAGCTGGGCGCCGTATACAAGGAACCGGAGGGCCGCGAGCAGCATTTCCTAATGGGCTGCTACGGCATCGGGCTGTCGCGCCTCTTGTCCGCCGTAGTCGAGCAGCATCATGACGCGGAGGGCATCCTGTGGCCTGAATCCATAGCGCCGTACCGGGTCCATATCCTCCCGGCCGCAGCCCATGACGCCGTCCAGATGGAGACGGCGGAGGAGCTCTACCGGGCGCTGACCTCCGCCGGTGTGGAGGCACTGCTCGATGACCGGCAGGAACGGGCTGGGGTTAAATTCAAGGACGCGGATCTCATCGGTATTCCGTACCGGGTCATAGCCGGCAGGCGGGCCGCAGAAGGACTCGTCGAGGTGAAGGTCCGCGGGGATCGGGAGGCCCGGCTCATGGAGAAGGGAGAGGCGGCTGCTTTTTGGCGGAGGCGGGGCGGAAAGTTTGGTTATAGTCCTATTCAAGGGCGGGGCCCCGGGTGTAAGGTGGTGCTATCTGGAAATGAGGGGAGCATCGCGTATGCCGGCCAACCTGTAAGGGATCGCACCGCAGCAGCATATTAGAGGGCCTTCTGCCCTTATACCCGTTGCAGGAATGCCGCCCGGAAGAGGGATTAGGCATACGGTGTGCGCACACCGGGGCTTATGAGACGTCTGTACCTTCGAAGCGTTCCATCCTGCGGGAAGGGACGCTTTTTTGGGGGGAATAGTGCGGGCCGATTGTCGGGAGGCTCTCGAAGGGACGGGTGGTTCGAGCTACAGGCCCTAACTTGGGAGGAATGACTCCATGTCTGGACAAGAGAGCCGGATGATTGAGGAAATGAGTGCGTTTTTTGACGCCAGCGCGGAGGGGTATGATGCCCACATGCGGGAGATGTTCGAGGATTATGAACGATTCTATGAGGCGGTGGCCGGCCGGATCGAGACGACGGATCGCCCGGTCCGCATTCTGGATCTGGGCATCGGCACGGGCAACGAGCTGCCGGCTCTGCTCCGCCGGGTCCCGAATGCGAGGATAACCGGCATCGATGTGTCGGAGGGGATGCTGGCCCGGCTCCGCATGAAGCATGCGGCGCTGGGGGAACGGCTGGAGCTGGTGCAGGGCTCGTATCTGGAGCTTCCGCTGGGCGCGGATTACGACTATGTCGTGTCCGTGTACACGATGCACCATCTGACGAGCGGTGAGAAGCGGAAGCTGTACGCGGCGGTGCACGGCGCACTGAAGCCCGGCGGGCTCTACATCGAGGGCGACTGCATAGTTCCGGAGGAGAAGGAACGGGAACTGCTGCGGAGGGCGCAAGAGCTGTCGGAGCCGGGTGAACGCAGCCTGCCTGAGGAAGGAGGCGCCCGGCAGACGCAGCAATATCACGTGGATATCCCGTTCTCGGCCGGGACCCAGTCGGAGCTGTTGGCTGAGGCGGGTTTTACGGATCTGAAGCTGTGGCAGCTGGAACGGGAGGCGGCGGTATTCGCCGTGTGTAAGCCTACGGAGGCTGCGGAGGCGGAAGAAGCCTCCGGACATGCAAGACCGTTGGGGCTGCAGGAATGGGCGGCGGTCCAGTGGCCGATGGCGTTCATCGACGGCTTCGAGGAGGTGCCCGGCAGCCCGGGTAAAGTGTGGCGGCTTCGGCTGTCGGACGGCACCGTCCGCTACCTGAAGAGGCTCCGGGGCCCTGCCCAGCTTCTCCTGGATCTGGCTGTGGAGGGAGCCTTGGAGCAAGCGGGAGTCCGGATGCCGCGCTACCTGCCGGTCCGCAGCGGCGGAAGGTCGGCGGAGCGGGAGGGCCGGACCTATGTATTGGCGGAGGCGCTGCAGGGAACGATCCGGCAGGCGCTGACCCCGGAGGATGGCCCGGCTTACGGCCAGGGTTTGGCGCGGCTTCACCGGGGGCTGTCGGCTCTGCGGGGAATGCCGGAGTACCCGGTGATGGACCTGGAGCGGGAGCTGGAGAACTGGGCCATTCCCGGAGCCAGCGCGGCGGCGCGGTCGGAGCGGGAGCGGGCATGGATCACGGGGCTTGCGGAGGAATGGCGGGTCTCCTGGTACCCGGTCCTCCGCACTCTGCCGAGGCAGCCCATCCACCGGGATCCCCATCCGGGGAATATGGTGGAGGAGCCCGGGGGCGCGTTGGGCTTCCTGGATTTTGAGATCACGAAGCTGGGAATCCGGCTGTTCGACCTCTGCTATCTCGCCACCTCCCAGTGGATACTGGACTACGCCCCGGACCGGGATCCCGGACAGTGGCTCCGGCTGTTGGCCGCCCTGCGGAAGGGCTACGAATCGGTCAGTCCCCTCTCGGAGGACGAGCGCCGTTCGGCTTTCCAGGTTATGTGCGCCATCCAGCTCATCTTCGCGGCGTACTTCCGGGATCAGGGCCAGACAGCGCCGGCGGTGCTGAATCTGGACGGTCTGGCGGGGCTTCTCCGGGAGCGGGAGGCGATCGAGTGGGTCTTTGTATGATCAAGTAAAAAGATGCTGTCCCAACTACTTAGGGGGACAGCATCTTTTCTTATTCAGCGCGCCCGGAACACGCGTACTTATCCAAAAATAGCCCCGAAAGGGGCTATTTCACGCAGCGTGGGGGGCCCGCCCGCAAAAGTAGCTCCGAAAAGGGCTATTTCTCCGTTCAGCGCGCCCGGAACAAGCGCACTTATGCAGAAATAGCCCCGAAAGGAGCTATTTCACGCAGCGTGGGGGGCCCGCCCGCAAAAGTAGCTCCGAAAAGGGCTATTTCTCCGTTCAGCACGCCCGGAACAAGCGCACTTATGCAGAAATAACCCCGAAAGGGGCTATTTCATACCGCATGGTGCTTCTGCTCGAACTCTGCTGACAGGGCAGAGCATCCCGGTTGACCTGCACATCCCCATCTTACAACGGGAAGCCCGCCTCCAGATGGGACAGCGCCTCGTCCAGCACCTCCGCAAACTCCCTCTCGGGATGCTCGGCATAATAGAGCTGCGCGGCGATGACCGCACCGATGATGGCCGCGGCCAGGTTGCGTACGGGCAGCTCGCCGGCGCTCCGCCCCGTTCGCTCCTCCATCAGCTCCGCCACCATGTTGGCGGTGTTCGCCACCTGATACATGGCGGCAGCCCGCAGCTCCGGAACGGACATGGAGAGGGAGATCCGCTCCCACACGGCCTGCCGGTCCTCCTGCGGAATGTTCTCGAATCCCTGCCAGGCGGCCCGCCGGAAGGCCTGAACCGGGGTGAGCTCCGGCGGCTGTCCGCGGAAGGCCTCGATCAGCATAGGGTCGTAGTCGTCCTCCAGGACAACCGCTTCCTTGGTCGGGAAGTACCGGAAGAAGGTGCTGGGCGAAATCTCGGCCGCCTCGGCGATCTGCTCCACCGTGGTGGCTTGATACCCCTGCTCGCGAAAGAGCCGCAGGGCTTGCTGCTGAATGCTGGCCCTGGTCTTGATCTTCTTCCGTTCACGCAATCCGAGCTTGATCCGGTCTTCCATCGACATGATTCCCTCCAGGCAGGTCCTTAATGAAGACGATGTTCGTACTCACCACTTCGTCTTCTTAGTTTACCTTGATTGCGGGGAGGGGGACAACCCCTTGATTTAGTGGAACCCTCCGGCCTCGGCCCCGGACGGCTTCTCCGGCTGGACGGTATGCCGGGGAAGGAAGATCAGCGCCAGCACCGTGCTGACCGCTGCGATGCCTCCGCAGATCCAGAGCATCCTCCCCATTCCACTGACAAAAGCGTCCTGCACCGCCCCGAGCAGCTGCGGAGACCCTAACCGGCGCGCTGCGGCGGCTCCGGCGGAGACGCCGATCCTGGCGGCTGCGGCCGCCTGCGGAGGCAGACCGTCGAGGACGAGCCCGCTGCGGTAAGCGGCGTTCAGCGCCGCTCCGAGGAGCGCCACCCCGATGGTTCCGCCGACTTGGCGCAGCGCCATGATGAGGGCGGAGCCGATGCCGCTGCGTTCTGCGGAGAGCTCCCCCAAGGCAGAGTCCATAGCCGTCGGGAGCACGAGGCCGAGGCCCAGACCGGTGACAGTGATCCAGAATGCGGCGAAGCCGTAGCCGGAGCCAAGGCTGGTGAAGGTACCCGCCGCAAGACCCGCAGTCATAAAGCCGCAGCCCAGGGCGGCGACATACTTGGCGCCCAGCTTGGGGAGCAGGCTCTGGGCCGACTTGGCGCCGACCAGAAGCCCGCCGATCAGCGGGAGCAGCCGGATGCCGGTTCCCAGACTGTCCGCTCCGTTCACCGCTTGAAAATACTGCGGCATCGCAAACAGCAAGCCGAATAAGGCGAAGGAGACGGACGTGGCCAGGAGGGTGCCCCAGGTGAAGCTCGCGGAGCGGAACAGGGACAGGTCGATGAGCGGGTGCCGGGACTTCCGCTGCCAGAGGACGAAGCCAGTCAGCATCAATAGTCCCGCCGCCAAGGAAGCCAGCGCTCCGGCGTTGCCCCAGCCCTGCTCCCCTGCGCGGATGACGCCGTAGGTGACGCCGACAAGGCCTATGCTGGACGCCGCCACGCCGGGAAGATCCAACCGCTGCTGCCGGGCGCTGCGGGAATCGGGCATCAGGAGCCCCACGGCGATCAGGGCAACCGCCACCAGCGGCAGGTTGATGAGGAATACGGAGCCCCAGGAATAGTGCTTCAGCAGCCAGCCGCCCAGAATGGGGCCAAGGGGAATGCCCAGCATGTTGGCGGTGGCCCAGATCATCATGGCCTTGGTCCGCTCGGCTCCGGTGAACAGTACCGGCAGCACGGACATGGACAGCGGAATCAGGAAGGCCGCTCCCAGTCCCAGGAGCGCGCGCATCCCGGTCAGCATGGCCGGGATGCCGGAGTAGGCACAAGCCGCCGAAGCGGCGCCGAAGAGGACGAGGGCGGAGAGCAGGAATTTTTTGCGGCCGAAGCGGTCCCCCAGCATGCCGGCAGGCAGAAGCATGGCGGCCAGCACCAGGTTGTAGGAGTCCACGATCCATTGGAGCTGGCCGATGCTGGCCGACAGGTCGGTAGCCAGCGTCGGAAGAGCCACATTCAGCACCGTCATGTCGAGCCCGACGGCAAGCAGCCCGAAGGTCAGAGAGAAGAGCACCCACCATTTGCGGTTTTCGGAACGGATCATACGGCGAACCACCTTTTGATAGAAGTGATATTGGATTGATAAAGACAGTCTATATAAAGTGAAAGTAATTGTCAATATATTTTGAATGTAACTGTCAAAATACATACAGTCTCACAAACTCGCCTGCACATCGTACCCCAAGAATCCGTCTCCCGTCCGCCTCCACCGGGATGTATAATAGAGCCAAATGGTACGTCAGGGAGGGAAGGAACGATGGAACAACGGGTGGAGCTTGCCATTCGGAGGTTCAGAGAAGGCTTCAATTGCTCGCAGTCGGTTGTAGCCGCTTACAGCCAGGAGCTGGGACTGGAGGAACATACGGCTCTCCGCGTGGCGGCAGGCTTCGGCGGCGGAATGGGGCGGCTGCAGGGCACGTGCGGGGCGCTGGCGGGAGCTTACATGCTGGCGGGGCTGAAGTATGGGAAGATCCGCGGAGACGACACGGAAGCCCAGGAGCGAACCTATGCCAAGGTTCAGGAGATGGCGGCCCAGTTCAAGATCCGGTTCGGCAGCGACCTGTGCAGCGAGATTCTGGGCGTCGACCTGCGGACCGAGGAGGGACGGCGGCGCTTCAAGAAGGAGAATATGAGCGCCCGCTATTGCGAGGTCTGCATCCGGCGGGCAGCGGAGCTGGTGGAGGAGGAGTTGATGGCATGACCAAGCTGGACATCTGGATTATCGAAAAAGACATACCCGCCATGCAGAGGGCGATGGAGGCCGGCGAGCTGACTGCGGAGGAACTGGTAGAGGCGTATCTCGAAAGGATTCGCCGGGTGGATCCTCTGATCAACTCGGTGCTGGAGGTGAATCCGGATGCCCTGGACATCGCCCGGGAGCTGGACCGTGAACGGCGGGACCGGGGCGGACGCGGCATGCTCCATGGCATCCCGGTTCTGTTGAAGGACAATATCGATACCCATGACCGGATGCATACGAGCGCCGGATCCATCGCCCTGACGGACTCCATCGCGCCGGAGGACTCCTTCGTCGCGGCCAAGCTGCGGGAGGCCGGGGCCGTGCTGTTGGGCAAGGCCAACATGACGGAGTGGGCCAACTACATGTCCTACAACATGTGGGCCGGCTACAGCTCCCGAGGGGGGCAGGTGCTCAACCCGTACGGCCCCGGCGAGCTCTTCGTCGGCGGCTCCAGCTCGGGGTCGGCGGCGTCCGTGGCGGCGAACCTGGCGGCTGCGGCCATCGGTACTGAAACCTCCGGCTCCATCATCAGCCCGGCCAGCCAGAATCAGTGCGTAGGGATGAAGCCGACCGTAGGTCTCGTCAGCCGTTACGGCATCATCCCCATCTCTCACAGTCAGGATTCCGCCGGTCCCATTACCCGGACGGTAAGGGACACCGCCATCCTGCTGGGCGCCCTGGCGGGGGCGGATGAGCGGGATGCGGATACGGCCGCATCCGCGGGCCGGACCCATCCGGATTACACCGTCTTCCTCCGGGAGGATGGCCTGCGGGGGGCCCGCATCGGCATTGCGCGAGGATTGCTGAGCGGGCTGGACGAAGAGCGGCAGGCGATGTTCGAGGAAGCCGTCCGGGTACTGCGGGAGGCGGGGGCCGAAGTCGTGGACCCGGTGTCGCTCCCCTGCGAAGGCACCGAGTGGGACCCCATCGTGATGAGGTACGACTTCAAGAAGGATCTGAATGATTACCTGTCCCGGCTGCCCGAATCGGTGCCGGTTCACTCCTTGAAGGAGGTCATTGCCTTCAACGAACGCCACGCAGACCGGGCGCTGAAATACGGACAGGCCCGGATGATGGACAGCGAGGCCGTAAGCGGCGACATGAATGACGAGACGTACCTGGCCAGCAAACGCAGGAACCTGGAGCTGAGCCGGCAGAAGGGCATCGATCACGCGCTGGAGGTGCACGGGTTGGACGCCTTGGTGTTCCTGGGCACGGAGGGGGGCACAGATCTGGCGGCACGGGCAGGCTACCCGGTCATTACCGTTCCGGCGGGCTATGCGGAAACCGGCGGCACGAGCAGATGGGGCTACCCCACCAAGGGACCCCAAGGTTTTACCTTCGTAGGCACCGCCTACAGCGAGCCCGTTCTGCTTCGGTTGGCCTATGGCTATGAGCAGGCGACCCGCCACCGGAAGCCTCCGGAGCTATTATAATTCACGAAACGAAGGAGCTATGCGGCGGTTTGTCCCCGCTTGGCTCCCTCGTCTTTTTTTGTGAAATAAAAGATATGCAATCCGTCAAAATGGTGCATGTAAAAAGATTCTCACAAGGATTATGATGAAACCAAGGATAAGAAACCTACAACCGAGGTGGATGAGATGAAATACGAATTGGTGCAATCCGACGTGACGGTTATTGGAGGCGGTCTGGCCGGAATCTGTGCGGCGGTATCGGCGGCGCGGCTGGGGCGTACCGTATCGCTGGTCCATAACCGTGGGGTTCTGGGCGGCAACTCCAGCAGTGAGGTCCGAGTATGGGTATGCGGAGCGACGGCTCACGGCACGCATCGGTTTGCCCGTGAAACTGGTGTCATGGGGGAAATGTTCGTCGAGAACCAATACCGCAACCCTGAGGGGAACCCGTACCTGTGGGATCTGACCCTGCTGGAAACCGTGCGGGCTGAGCCGAACATCCGGCTCTTCCTGAATACGGACGTGCATGAAGTGGCGGCCGAAGGGGATGCCGACAACCGCAGCATCCAATCGGTGACCGGCTGGATGATGGGCTCCGAGCGCCGGATCACCTTCGAGAGCAAGATGTTCCTGGACTGTACGGGCGACGGACTTGTGGGTTTCCTGGCGGGAGCCAAATACCGGATCGGCCGCGAAGCCCGGCACGAATTCAACGAGGACTGGGCCCCCGAGGTGGCGGACGACATCACCTTGGGCAGCACCCTGCTCTTCTATACGAAGGACACGGGCGCACCGGTGAAGTTCGTTCCTCCCAGCTTCGCCAAGGACATCACGAAGACGACCATCCCGATGAAGCGGGTCATCCGCAGCGGCGACTCCGGCTGCCATTATTGGTGGATCGAGTGGGGCGGCGAGCTGGACACCGTCCACGAGAACGAGCGCATCCGTGACGAGCTGTGGTCCGCCATCTATGGGATCTGGGATTTCATCAAGAACTCCGGACAATTCGACGCGGACAACATGGCCCTGGAGTGGGTGGGCTCCATGCCGGGCAAGCGGGAATACCGCCGGTTCATCGGCGACTATGTGCTGACGCAGGAGGACGTGGTGACCCAGAAGGCATTCGAGGACCGGGTTGCCTTCGGAGGCTGGTCCATCGACTTGCACCCGCCGCAAGGCATGTACTCCACGGAGAGCGGCTCCAAGCACCTGTATTCGGACGGTGTCTACCACATTCCGTTCCGCTCTCTGTACTCGGCCAACTGCTCCAACCTGATGTTCGCCGGCCGGAACGTCAGCGCCACCCACGTGGCCTTCGGCACCATCCGGGTCATGGCTACCTGTGCGGTCATGGGCGAAGCGGCGGGCACCGGCGCGGCGCTGGCGGTGGAGAAGGGCGTGACGCCGCGGGAGCTGTATACCGACTATCTGCAGGATCTGCAGATGACCCTCTTGAAGCAGGACGCCTCCGTCATCGGCCTGAAGCATACGGACGCGCGGGACTTGGCGCCGCTGGCTGCAGTTACCGCCTCCAGCTGCATGCAGCGGCCCGCGCTGGAGACCTCGGCGGGGACCTATGCGCTGGAGCGTGACGCCGGCTTGCTGTTCCCGGTGGAGCCGTCCCTCGGAAGCCTCGAGCTCCTGGTGGATGCCGCCAAGGCAACGGAGGTTACGGTGGAGCTGTGGGATACCGGCTTGGACGAGAACTATGTGCCGGCCAACCTGCTGGACACGAAGAGCGTCAGAGTGGAGGCCGGCGAGCGCCAGTGGGCGGCCTTCGGGCTGGAGTGGACGCCGGAGCGGGCACGGAACGCTTTTGTCGTCGTGAAGGCCAACCCGGACGTGAAGCTGCACCTGTCGGAGCATACGCTCTCCGGCGTGTTGACCTTCTCCAAGGGCGAGAAGCCGCGGGTTTCCTCCAACATGGAGGAGCAGCAGCCGGAGCAGCCTGTTGTACAGTGGAGCATGCGCGGATTGGTGCGCAAGCCCTTCTGCTTCCGCTCCCAAGCGGCAGAAGGCGCCGCTTCTACGGTCTATCATCCTGCCAAGGCGGTGGACGGATACCTGCGACCTTACGGCGGACCACACATGTGGCTCTCCGCTCCGATGGAAGCGGGCCGTGCGGAGTACCTGGAGCTGGCTTGGACGGACAAAGCGGACATCGGCGAGGTGGAGCTGATCTGGAACGACGATGTGAACGAGGACCTGATCAACCTTCACCACCACAGAACGCCGTTCGATATCATGCCGGAGCTGGTGAAGGACTATCGGGTAGAGGCCAAGGCCGAAGGCGAATGGATCGTCCTTGCAAGCGGCACCGGCAACCGCAAGCGCAAGATCAGCCATAAGCTGGCGCAGCCCGTCAGCACCGACGCCATCCGGGTGGTGGCCGAGTCCACCAACGGCAGCCGCCATGCGGAGCTGGTAGCCGTACGCGCCCTCCGGGCGTAGTCCATCGTGAATAGACAAGCGGCAGTTCAGACGGGAGGGATCCGTCCGGGCTGCCGTTTTTGCTTTCGGACAAGCGTATAGAGTCGGGAAGACAATAGGCGGCGGGCTTGCAAGCTCCTGTGCGGCGGGGTCCGCCGATTGCATTTTTACCCAAAACGGATAGACTTGGGATATACGCCTGCAAATGCGGGATGGGATAAATGGCATAGTCAGGAGACCGAATATGGTTACACGCAACGAGGTAGCCCGGCGCGCGGGGGTTTCCGTCGCAGTCGTCTCATACGTATTGAACAATAAGAGCATCGTCAAGGAGGAGACCCGCAAGAAGGTTCTGGAGGCGGTGGAGGAGCTGGGGTATCTGCCCAACCTGACCGCACGCAGTCTGAAGACCAAGAAGAGCAACCAGCTTGCGGTGCTGACCAATTTCATCGGGAACCCCTTCGAGGCGGGGATTCTTCTGCACCTGGAGGAAGCGGCCCGCAGGAGCGGGTATATGGTCACGTACCGCAGCTATCATCCCGATCGGGAGCACGAGCTGAAGACTCTTCTGGCCGGCCGGGTGGACGGCATCGTGCTTCTGGGGCAGAGCCTGGAGGCAGGAACGGTGGAGTTCTTCGAGAAACGGAAGGTTCCGCTGGTGTCCGTCATGGCGTCGTCCCTGCCTCAGGAAACGGTGGTTGCCGTCGATGTGGACTGGGAAGCGGGCTACCGGGAGGTTATCGGGGAGCTCTGCCATCTGGGCCACCGGCATATTGCCTACATCGGCCATGGGAATCCGTCCGATCCGCTGCACCCTCGGAGGATGGCCTTCGACCGGGCGCTGCGTTCGGAGGAGCGCTTCCAAGCCATCCGCTGCGACTTCCTGGAGGGGGGCGGCCGCTACGAGTCCGCCCGTGAAGCCGTCATGGCGCTGCCTGGCGAGCCGATCTTCACCGCACTGGTGTGCGTCAACGACCTTACGGCAATCGGGGCAGTATCCGCCTGCCGGGAACGGGGATGGAGTGTGCCGGGTCGGCTCTCCATCATCGGCTCGGAGAACATCCTGATGGTGTCGGAGACCCATCCGCCCATTGCGGCGCTGGAGTATCCCCGGGTGGAGGCCGCATACGCGGCTATCGAGAAGCTGGTGGGGATGATGGGAGGAGAGCCCCGAACGGGAGAACGCCTGCCCATGTCCTTCGTCCGGCGGGCCAGTCTGGCGAAGGCGCCGGGGAGATCATCCCCCGGATGAACATCGCTGCAGCCTGGCCGCCGCCGCTTCTGCGCATCCCTTCGATACCGCCATGCGGCTATGGCAGCTATGAAAGCCCTGCAGGAGAGATCCTGCAGGGCTTCTTGGCCGTTGCTTCCCGGAGGCGGGCTCCTCCGGGGAGGGGATTTTGGCTACAACCCATTTTTTCTCGTGTGGTGTTCAGGGGGGTGACCGTACAATAGGGAGGACCATGAAAGAGGAGGGATCGGATGTTAGAATCATTCCGTCGTCTGGAGCAAGTGGAGCCTATGGTGCGGGAGTATGTCGGGAGCTTGTCGTCGCCGATCGATTCGTTCCTGGAGGAACACATCCTCCAATCGGAGGTCAGCGTGCTGCGCGTGGAGGAGCAGGAGGCGGGGTATTACGCGGTCTACGGGGGGAAGCTGCTGACTCAATTCTATGTCAGGCGGGCCTACCGCCGGCAGGCGGAAGCCTTGTTCTCGAGAGTGCTGGAGAATACGGGGGTTGACGCGATGTTCGTTCCGACCAGCGACGAATTGTTCCTGAGCATGGCTCTGGACCGGGAGTGGACGGTGCGTAAGCAGGCTTACTTCTTCCAGGACAGCTTGGCGGTTATGGAACCGGATGGGGCGCTGGCGGACGGGGAGTTCCGGGAGGCGCGGGAGGAGGAGATTCCGGAGCTCGTGGAGCTCTCGGGAGATTTCATCGACCGGCACGGGGAACGGATTGCGGCAGGGGAGCTTTTTGTCTACCGGAGAGGCGGCCGGCTCCTTGGCATAGGCGTGAAGGAGGATAGTATCCTGCAGCCCGGTGTCGCCAGCATCGGCATGTTCGTCGGGGAAGCGTACCGAAGGGCAGGAGTCGGCAGGGACATTATTCTAAGGCTGAAGGCCCACTGCTACGGAATAGGGGTGACGCCGATCTGCGGCTGCGGGTATTCCAACCGCGCTTCCAAACGGACGCTGGAAAGCGCAGGGATGGTATCGGCCACGAGGCTTCTTCGGTTAGAATCCGGTGCAGGGCAGGAACGTTCATGAAGATCATCCAATAGAAGACGACCGGTCCTAAGGCCGGGAACGGCACTTGCGGCTTCGGAGCTGCGGGTGCTTTTTATTTGGTGGGGCTGGCTCAGGGATAAAATGTAAATCGCCTGTTGACATTGTATGGTGGCGAATGGTACACTTCAGTCATTAAAACTGTATGGCGTATATCCATACACGCAGTACAGAAGCAAGGGAGGTTCTCATGAACGAATCGGACTCTCAGGTCTTTCACCCGGAGTCGTTCCGTATTGATCCGTCCCGGCCCCTATACGAGCAGTATGTGGAGCAGATCCGGGCCCGGATCGCTTGCAGGCAGCTGCTTCCGGGCACCCGGCTGCCGTCGGTCCGCGATTTTGCGGCGGTGATGCGGATCAATCCGACCACCGCCGCCCGGACCTACCAGGAGCTGGAGCGGGATCATTTACTGGAGACCTTCCGGGGTCAAGGCACTTATGTCACACGGGATACGGCGCAGATAGCGGCGGCGCGCAAGGCAATAGCGCAAGCTGCCGTCCGAGAGCTTCATGAAGTGGCCGAATCCCTCGGGTTAAGCGTGCGCGGGCTGTTGGAGCTCGCGGAATGGGAGGAATGAAGGATGGCGGAATGGGCGATCGAATGCCGCAATGTAACGATGAAGGCCAAGAAGAAAACCATATTGGACGGAATTACCTTCGGGGTGCCCGCAGGCAGCCTGACCGGCTTGCTCGGTCCGAACGGCGCGGGCAAGTCCACCTTGTTCCGGCTGATCAGCGGTCTGGTCCCGCCGGATGCAGGCAGCGTGTCCGTCTTCGGACAGCCTGCCGGTCCGGAGCAGCTGATCCGCATCGCGGCCCTGCCCGACCGGGGAAGCCTCCCGGGCTGGCTGACTGCCGGCGAATGGCTGGTGCTGGCCGAAGGGCTCTACCCTGACTGGGATCCGGCAGCGTCCGAGGAGCTTCAGATCAGCCTCGGCATCAACCGGACCGCGAAGATCGCTTCCATGTCCCGCGGAGAGGAGGCCCGCCTGCAGCTCTTGACCTGTCTGGCCCGTAGAGCGCCGCTGGTCATCCTCGACGAGCCCTTCACCGGGGTGGATCTCCTGTCCCGGGAGAGGATCGCCTCCTCGGTCGTCCGCTCTCTGGCGGACGGGGACCGGACCTTTCTCATCGCCACCCATGACATCCGGGAGATGGAGAACCTCTTCGACCGGCTCCTGTTCATCGATGGCGGACGCCTCGTCGGACAGGAGGATGTGGAGCGCCTGCGCCAGGAGGGCCGATCGGTGGAGGGACGATACCGGGAGGTGTTCCAGCGATGAACAGGATGCGAACCGATGCGCTGGTCCGTTATGAATGGTCCCGGTACCGCAGCTATGTGCCCGGCTGGAAGGGTGGTGCGGCGGCGGTTCTTCTCCTGTACGGATTGTTTCTCGCGGCCATGGTGTGGAATTTCTGCTTCCGCTTGGAGCCGGTTTCCGTGGAATCCGCATTCGCCGCCGCCATGCTGTTTATATACGGAACCTTGGGCTTCCTCCTGTTTCTGTCGGAATATACGCTTCGGGCCGACCCGAACCGGATCTGGTGGCTGCAGCTTCCGGCTTCCAGGCTCCGGCTGGCATGGGCCCGGTTCCGCAGCCACTGCCGGCTCGGGTATCTGCTGCTGGCGGTGGGCTGGGCAGGTGTCGGCAGTGCCTGGGGCATCAGCCCGTGGACCGGATCCGGCAGTGCTCCCCAGGTCGAGAACGGGCTCTCTCTGGCGGGACTGGCGGCCATCAGCGCCGCCGCCATTCCCGTACTGGCGGCCGCAAGCCTGTTCACCACGGTCTTCTTCCGCAACGGCAAGGGGTGGCTGGCGCTTCTGGGACTCTATACCATACTTTGGTTTGCTCCAAGTATGAGCGGATGGGGGGCCTTCTTCTCCATCATCCGGAATTCCGGATTCGAATTCGGGACGCAGGTATCCTCCCGGTCGATCTGGCTCGCTTGCGCCGGGATCGTGATGGTGGGGTGGCCGCTGGCCCTGGGCTTGCTGCGCTTGACAGCAGAATTCGGCCTGCAGAATCTGGCGGATCCGCGCAACAGCACCGGGTCGCTGGCCGTCACGGGCGATCCGGCGTACCCGGATCAAACCTCCGGCAGAATTACCCGGCAGAGCCGCCCGATGTCACCCTTCCGCGCGCTGCACCGGATGGAGGGGGAACGGATCTCCGCTTATACGGACACCACTCCGGGAAGGGCGGTCAAGGTGCTGGTCATGGCAGGCTTAGCGGCAGGCGGGCTATATTGGTATGGGGATCCGGCCCCCACCCTACTGGCGCCCCTCGTACTGAGCGGAGTCTGCGGGTATCTCCTGCTGCTGTTCCAAACCATCTCCATCACGGCGGATATCAAAATGCGCAGATCCGAATGGTGGGCGGCGGTTCCGGTGTCCCGCTGGACGCTGGTGCTCTCTCGTATCTATGCCTATTGGCGGCAATCGGGACGATGGACGGCCGGCATTTATGCCTCCTTTTGGACAGGGCTGGCTCTGGCGGCACTGGCCGATCAGGGGAGCCTCGGCAGCCTGGCACAAGATGCGGAGTGGGCCGTTTATGTCATCCTGCTCGGTATGCTGATCGTAACGGTAATGTTCGGATGCTTCACGGGCCTTGTGCTGGCCTCCAACAAGAACCCCATGGCCGGGCTGCTGCTGGCCGTGATGATCTTCACCATCACCATGAACCAGAACAGGCTGGCCGCGTTGTGGCTCCCGAAGCTGTCGGACTTGGCCCGGTCCCACCCGGATTGGGGCCACCTTGGGGCTACGGCTGGGCTAAGTCTTCCCCTGGCTGTGCTGCTGGTCTGGGTGGGGACCCGGTACGTGGGCCACATGACGATAGTACGCCCCCGGTCGGGCTTATGGAAGATCAACCCTTAGCCAAGCGTCCAAGGGTGCGGGCAGGGTTGAAGAACCAGTGGAAGTACCGGAAATGGATCAGCAAGGTGACTGTAATGGACAGCCAGGTGATCATCCAATTCCAGTGAATGTAGCGGACGAGATCCGTGTTGTGCAGCAAAATGACTTCTCCGACCGTCAACGCCGTCGGGTAAGCCAGGATATAGGCAGCCTTCACGGACCTCCGCCGGCCAAACGGGAAACAAACGCAGAAGACGGACCCTACAGCCGGAAGCGCCAAAAACTCATAGGTAAAGCTGGTGCTGATGGTATGGGAGAAGAATCGGACGGGGTATTCCACGGCGCCTAATTCCACAGCGAGTATGCCGAGGGGCCAAGTAAGCTGCTGCATAAAGATAAAGCTGAGAGAGGCTTTCCTCCAATCCTTACTGCAGGAGAAGATCAACAATCCTAAGGAAATGCCCCATACCCCGGCTTCCACGATCGAGTTCGGATCAATCTTCACGGCGGGAATTCTCCTTGTGTAAGTCTTGGAAGAAACGCAAGGCAAACCATCGTGTCAGATAAAGAGCGGCGGCGGCAATTAGAAATACGTAGAGAGAGGTTATCCCGCCCTTATATTCCTTGAGCCTCGTAAAGCGGGTTTCCGTATAATCCCAAGCGGTAATCAGAGCGGCTGTGGAAAGCGTCAGGAGGTGCACCTCCATCCGGCTCCTGCATCGCTCTCCCAAGAAGTAGGAGAGTACGGACAGCGCCGGGTAGAACAGATAGCCGTCCAGAACATACTGGTTCGTGGCGTTGGGGAAGGGACGGACGGGGGAGCTGATCCGGCCTGCGGAGAAGATGACGACGCCGATCCCCCAGGTCAAGGTTTGATTGAACAAGAAGACGACCCACGCTTCGCGGTACCGGTGCATCGGGAGGAAGAGAAGGAGATATGCGCTTATTAGGAAACAGCCGGTGATCCATATCACTTCGTTGAGGTAGGTCACAAGGTCCAGCTCCCGCAAGAGTCATTTTGATGTAGAATTCCGAATGCCAAATTTTCTTATGCATAGGCAAAAAATAGAGGAGGCTGTTTCACAAGTGGCGCCTCTGATAGACGCATCCATAACAAAAATAGCCCCGAAAGGGGCTATTTTTCGTTCCAGATCACCCTCCAACGGGCGCTCGCACCAACTCGATTTACTTAATGGCAATGTAAATCTCAATTTGTCCGCGGGGATCATATTTCTCATAATCGTAGGTGTACGCCCTATGCAGGGTACCTGAATTCTCACGTTCCCAGATCGTATTCCAAGCGCGGATGACTCCTTGTTCATCGGTTGCGTCCACAGGGAAAATTTCGTATCGGGCATCATCCGGTATTTCCAGTGTGGACTCGCCCTGGCGATCTTCAACGGCCACGCTTAAGGTATAGTCGCCCTTATAGTCACTCTCGTAGTCATGATAGACACCGTAGGTCAACAGATCCCGATCCGTCAGTCGGAGCGACGCTTCCTGCCACAAGCCCGTAATCTTCTGCATCAGTTGATCGTCGTTGAAATTATTCGTTCGAACACTCTGAATAACGGTTAGCTTCATCCGGTAGCTTCCCTCCAAACGATTTGTAGTCCACAAGAATAATTCTATAAACCAGCAGAATTTCCTCCTTTTCCCTCGAGCCTCCTTGATTCGGGAATGTGGATTCGAGCTCCGCCAAATATGGAGAAATGTTGAAACCTTCCCCCGGACGGTCACGCAGGCTGTGAATGGCCGTTGACAAATGTGAAAAAAATCACCTACTATGAGGTTAATTAAAATTTTTCCATTTTGAGCAGCGGAGGTTCATGCACATGAAACGGACTTATGGAAGGTTAATCGGAGGTGTACTGGCGTCCACGCTGGCGCTGGCTTCAGGCTTGGCAGGCTGCGGTGACGCACAGAAAGCGGATCCCACCGCAGCCGCTTCCGCCGCATCGACGGCCGTACCGGCAGGGGGAAGCACCGTACCGGCAGCGAAGACGCCCCAGCCGGCCGGACCGAAGCCGGTCTTGCGTGTCGGGGCGCTGAAGGGACCGACGGGTATGGGAATGGCGAAGCTGATGGAGGACGACGCCCAAGGCAAGACGGCCGTGGATTATGAGTTCACCCTGCTGGACAGCCCGGACGATATGACGGCCAAGATCATCAACGGGGATCTGGATGCGGCGGCGGTGCCCACCAATATGGCGCTGACCCTGTACAACAAGACCGGTGGTGCCGTACAGCTGGCGGCGGTGAACACCCTGGGTGTCCTGTCGCTCCTGGAGAACGGCAGCAGCATCAAGTCCGTCGCCGATCTGAAGGGCAAGACCATCTATACGAGCGGCAAGGGGGCGACGCAGGATTTTGCCTTCCGCTATATTCTGAAGCAGAACGGTCTCGATCCTGAGAAGGACGTGACCCTGGACTATAAGCTGCAGCAGGCCGAGCTGGCGGCTGCGGCGGCTTCCGGGGATGCGGCTCTGGCGCTGCTGCCCCAGCCTCACGTGACGACGGCCATGATGAAGAACCCGAACCTGCGCGTAGCACTGGATATCACCCAGGAATGGGCCAAGGCCTCCGGCAGCAACGACAAGCTGGCGATGGGCTGCGTACTGGTGCAGAAGAAATACGCACAGGCCAACAAGGGGGCATTCACGACCTATCTGGAGGAATACAAGCAGTCCGTCCAGTTCGTGAACGGTCAAGCCGACCAAGCGGCGGAGCTCATCGCCAAGCACGCGATCCTGCCCAATGCGGCGGTGGCCAAGAAGGCGATTCCCCTCTCGAACATCGTCTATATCGATGCCCAGGAGGCGAAGCCGTTCCTGAACAAGTTCTATCAGGTGCTGTTCGATTTCGAGCCGAAGTCGGTCGGGGGCAAGCTGGCGGACGACGCCTTCTATTATGCCAAGTAGCCGAAAAATCTGGGTGCATGCCGGAGTCGGCATCTTCTGGCTCCTCGTCTGGTATGCCGTCTACCGGGCGGTGGACCGGGAGCTGTACATGCCATCCCCGGCGGCGGTGCTTCTCCGCTTGGCCGGATTGGCCTCCGAGGCGGGCTTCTGGAAGGACGTGCTGCTGTCGGTAGGCCGGATTGCCGCCGGCTTCCTGCTCTCCGTGGCGGCCGGCACGGTGCTCGGCATCCTGTCGGGTCTGTACCGGCCCTTGTACGTGCTGTTGAATCCGGTGGTGACGGCCATCAAGGCCACCCCGGTCATCTCGTTCATCATGGTAGCCCTGTTCTGGTTCTCATCGGGCAGGGTGCCGGTATTCATCGGCTTCCTGATGTGCTTTCCAATCATGTGGACCCAGATGGCGGAGGGCATCCGGCGGGTGGATCCGAAGCTTCTGGAGCTGGCCCGGGTCTACCGGGTAAGCCTGTCTTCGGTTGTAAGGAAGATTTATGTGCCTTCCTTGGTGCCTTTTTTCTCCCCGGCGTGCGTGACGTCTCTGGGCTTCGCCTGGAAGGTGGGCGTGGCGGCGGAGGTGCTGAGCCATCCGAAGCTCTCCATCGGCGGCAGGCTCTATGAGGCCAAGGCTTATCTGGAATCCACCGACCTGTTCGCGTGGACCCTGGTGGTGGTGCTCCTGAGTCTAATCTTTGAGACGCTGCTCGACCGGGTCATTCGCAGATGGAGACCCGAGGGCGGAGGAGGTGCAGCGGGATGAGCATCCGGCTGCAAAAGGTATCCCGCAGGTTCGGTTCCCTGCGCGTGCTGGAGGAATTCTCCCTGAGCTTGGCGCAGGGACGGATCCAGGCCCTCCTCGGGCCCTCCGGCTGCGGCAAAACCACGCTTCTCCACCTGTTGGCAGGCCTGCTCAAGCCGGAGAGCGGAAGCGTCGAAGGGACGGAGGGGCTCTCCTGCTCCTTCGTTTTCCAGGAGGACCGTCTCCTGCCGTGGGCGACGGTCTGGGAGAACGTGCGGTTTGTGCTGGAAAGCACGATGTCCCACGAACAGGCGGAGGAGGCGGCGCGTCTGGCGTTGGAGCAGGTAGGACTGACGGCCTTCCGAAATGCCTACCCCGAGGCGCTTAGCGGAGGAATGAAACAGCGGGTCTCCCTGGCCCGGGCCATGGCCTTCAGCGGGGAGCTCCTCCTGATGGATGAGCCGTACAAGGGGCTGGATCGGGAGCTGAAGCTGGGGCTCATGGAGGATCTCCTCTCGTTCGTCCGGCGCGCCGGCGTAACGGTCCTGCTGGTGACCCATGACGTGGAGGAAGCGCTGCTGCTGGCCGACGAGGTGCTGCTGCTGCAGGGTCCGCCCCTTGCCGTCCGCCGGACGGTTACCGTTCAGGTGCCCCATGAGGATCGGCGGCGGCGTCCGGAGCTCCTGGAGCCTTACCGTAAGGAGCTGCTGGGGAATTAGCCGGCGCCGGCAGGATTATTTGGAATCCCCTGGAATAGGTATATATATCCGGATTCAAGAAGGGGGATGTCCCGTTGGGCAAATTATTCGACGCTCTGCTGCCCGAGCACCAGGAGTTTATCCGCAGGCAGCACCTATTCTTCGTTGCGTCCGCGCCGCTCGGCCCGGAGGGCCATGTGAACGTGTCGCCCAAGGGGCATGACGTCTTCCGCATCCTGTCGGCCAACCGGGCCGCTTACCTGGACTTGACGGGCAGCGGCAATGAGACAAGCGCCCATCTGCTGGAGAATGGCCGGATCACGGTCATGTTCTGCGCCTTCGAAGGGCCGCCTAACATCCTGCGGCTGTACGGAAGCGGACAGGTTCATCTTCCCGGCTCCCCGGAGTGGGAGGAGCTGGAGCCCCTGTTCCCCGCACTGCCCGGTTCCAGGCAGATCATCACGGTGGACATCCGCAAGGTGCAGACGTCCTGCGGCTACGCCGTTCCGTTCCTGTCCTACGAGGGAGAGAGGGAAACCCTGCAGCGGTGGTCCGCTCAGAAGGGCGAGGAGGGGCTGCGCGAGTACCGGAGGGAGAAGAATACCGTCAGCTTGGACGGCCTGCCCTCTCCGCTCGGGCTGGAGCACGGCTGACACAGCAAGGGGCGCCCCGCCGGGCGCCCTTTTGATTTTCCTCTCCTACAGCACCTTCTTCTTGCGCATCAGCTTCAAGAGCTTCCAATACGAATAATCCTGGGAGCGGAACAGCGAGAATGCCTCCTCCGTCCAGTCCGGCATGCTGCCCTCCCGGGCATGCTTGCGGAGCGTCTTCATGGACCCCTTCAGACGGCTTCTCTCTTTCTCCAGCTCCTTCTTGATCCCGTTCAGGCCCTTCATGGCGCTGCGGGCTTCCTTGATATTTTTCACCGTTGCTTCCCCCTCCGGCCCTTCCCTCTTCCCGCACGAAGACAAAAAAGTGACTCCCCGCCGGGAAGCCACCTTTTTGCATGTCAGATTCGCTGGTTCTTAGACAACGAACGGACGGGAGATGATAACCAACAGAATGAACAGTACCAGGACAATACCGATCCCTGCACCATAAGCTCCTACTGCGCTCATGATCTCATCCTCCTTTCGCTCGCATGTAGTGTATCTTATGCGAAAGGGGTGGGGGCCGTATGGACGTATGCCCGGTTTCGGCCAGAAAAGCGCCCAAACCCGCTAAACCGGGCGTTTGCCCGACAAAAGCTGGCGGATATGCTTGGTCCGGTTCTCCGAATCGACTGCTTTGCAGGAGCCGACGTGCAGGACGGCGGAGACCGACATCCCGAGAATCTCCACGGCTCCCACCCGGATGGAGGAGCACTCGTTCTCCGCCGTAAAGGCAACGGGCTCGTACACCACCGGCCTCAGCAGATTTTGCCGGTAGATGGCGAAGGCGTCGAAGCCTCCTTCGTTTCCCTCGTAATTGGCCACCTCCCGTTGGACTGCAAGCACCTCCGAGCGGGGAGCGACGGCGGCCGAGTCCCCCAGCTGGACGATGGAGCTCAACTGGGCGGACAGAATCCGGATGCCGCCTACTAAGCTGCTTCTCACAGGCATCGGCGTCACCGCCCTCCCGCTTCCGGTGCGAAGGGCACCAGCGGGCCGATGATCAGCGACTCCGGCGGGGTATCGAAGATGGAGGAGGTGGCGATGGCCTCCGTGTCCCCGATCAGGACGACGGAGGCGCTGCCCACTCCCATGATGCGGATGGCGCCGACCTGCAGCTCCTTGTTCACGACGTTCAGTTGAATCATGGCTCCTGCCCCTTTCCTTCCTGCTTGTAGAACTGTGCCAGCCCTTCCCGGACGTCCTTGCGGACGCGCTCCAGCATGGTCCGGACGGCCGCTTCGTCACTGCCTTCCCGGGTCGGAATCTGCTTCATGTAGACGGCCGCACGTTGGCGGATCTGCCGGCGCAGATCCTCGGCCACTTCCTCCCGCCGGGCCTCGGCGGGTGCCATCCCCGCCTCCTCCGCCGCTGCGTCGATGTCCTGGTCCAGCTCCGCCGCCAGATAGCCCTCCAGAGCGCGGCCCATGGAGGCGTAAGGCTCTCCGCGGTCTCCGCCCCCGTTCTCATCCCCATCATCATCCCCGGATGACAGCTTGACGTCCTGGGCGGTGGCCGAACCGGCGGCCAGATCCTCAATGAGACCGTCGGCTCCCTGGGCCAGACCGATCTGCAGGGTTCCCGCCAGCGTATCCACCTTCAGCTGCTCGAACCGGTATTCGATCTTGTCGATTCGGGTCGTCGGCTGCTTCTCCTGCTCCTCCAGCTGCTTCTGCACGGAGGCGAGGCTCACTTCCACAGCATGGAGGTGTACCTCGACGGCCGCCAGCCGCTCCCCCATGTCCTGGAGCTGCCGTTCCATCCGGAGCTGCTGCTCGGCCAGCCAGCCGGTTCTCCGAAGGAGCTCCTGCAGATGCCACAGCAATTGCGGTTCCATGGCAATTCCTCCCTTTTTCCTCATACCTACGCTTGGGAGAAGGGATGTAGACCTATTGCAGGGCGGGCAGGGGCACCAGGGGAAAGAGAGGGGCTTGGGTGCTGAGAGGCGAGGAAGCCTGGGAAACGCTGGTGCCTTCGTCCGACCCATCCTCCGACGCTCCGCCATCGCCTGCCTCTCCGGCCTGCGGGGCGGGTCCCGTGAAGCCTCCGGTGTTGAAGTTGTTGGAGATGCTCTTGATCAAGCCGGCGGAGCCGACTTGGAGCACGGAAGAGTTGGTAACGGAATTGACGCGAAGGGTCTGGATCCAGATGGATTGGTTCACATAAGTAATCATGCGGTGCCCACCTTGCTGACGGAGTCGTCGTTGATGTCGGGATCGTTGGTGTTGGTGGCGCTGATGCCGTTGTTGGTCATCGGGAAGTCGCCGGTCAGGAAGGAGCCGGCTCCGGCGAAGGTTTTGGAGGCACTGGTCGGGGAGAGGAAGATGGCGTCTCCGAAATGGACGATGGCGCTGGAGCCGACGCTGACGATCTTGATATTGCCAATAAAGGCCGGCATGGTGCTGCCCCCTTCGTGTATAGTCGTATGCCTATTCTATGTGGGGAGCCGCCCGGGTGTGACATTCGCCCATATGCTGCATACGATGAAGAGTGGCAGTAGAATGCGGTTTGCGGGAGCCGCCGATTATGCGGAAGATGAAGCGAGGGAACGGTATGGGAAACGGCAAGAAGTCCGGACCGGACTGGGAACATTTTGAAAAGCTGATGGGCGCCCGCTTTCCCTTTATGCCTCAGGGTATAAAGGGCCGAATGGAAGCCGGGGGCGATTGGATCGGCAAATATGTGGAAGAGGTGCTGAAGCAATCCTTCGGAGCCGCCGGAGAGGAGGAGGAGGAAGGCAAGGGTCACCGGGAGGAGACCGCTTCCTCCCAGGTAAGAACCTCGTCGTCGGAGGCTTCGGAGCTCGATTATGACTACGGTTTGTTTGAGACTCATACGTCGGTGATCGTGCGGGTGGAGATTCCCGCCGAGGTCCATATCCGCAACGTGCGGGTGTACGCATCGGATTACCAGCTGAAGCTGGAGCAGGATCCTTCCCGCAAGAAGCTCTACATCCGGCTCCCCCATGCGGTGGACCATGCGTCGGTGAAGGCGGTCTATAAGGACCGGGTGCTGGAGATCCGGCTCACGAAGGCGGATGAAGCGGAGCTCTTCCGGGAGGTTCGGATCCGCAATCTTTGACGGAAGGGTCGGACACATTGGGCGGATGCCCCGGCAACTTCGGTCGTTACTCTGATTATGATATAGAAGGAAAAGCAGCGTCTGGAACAGGAGGAGACGGAGGATGGGGGCCGGGGAGGAACAGGCGGAGCATCAAACGGAAGTGAGCAACAGGTGGAAGGATGCCTATATCATTATAGCGACGGTTGTCGTGTTCACCCTGCTGTTCGCCGGCCGGGATGCCTCTGAAGTGAAGGGGGAAGAGTAAGCGGCCGTTGCTTAAGGAGGGAAGCGGGATGGCGGATGAGAATTCGGATGAGTTGAAGCGGGGTATTACATTGGTCGTGACAATCGTGATCATCTTGTCTTTTATTTATGGATTCGGAAGGGAAGGCGGTCCGAAGGACACGATCATTCCCGGCTAGAAGGGGGATGGGCGGAAGTGGCGAGCGTGGGCCGTAACGGCAATGGCAATGGAAACGGGAACGGGAACGGGAAGAAGAACGGGAGCAGCAACGGAAACGGCAACGGCAACGGGAAAAACGGAGCCAAAGGACTGTCTCTCGGCTTAGGCAAGCTTACGCCCCAGCAGCTGGCCGTTATAACGGCGCTGTTGTCCAACGCCTTGATTGTGGATTCCGTTCTTGTCGATAAAGACCAAGAGATACAGATTGTCCTAAGCGGCTCGCTCCGAAGGAAGAACAAGACGGATAAGCTTGTTGAAGAGCTGAGCGACGTGACGGTCGGCGAACTCCTCGAATCCATATCCCGGTTATAAAAAAGGACCATACCCCGCTTGGGAGGTACGGTCCTTCCTTGCTATTTCGCGATGAAGCGGAACAGACGGCTCTGGAAATCCCCATGAAGGTGAGGGATGACGATCCCTGCATGCATCAGACGGTCGCCTCCGTAGACCTCGCCGGTTTCCTGGAGCACGTATTGGCGCTCCGGATCCAATCCCTGGAGGCGCAGCCGGGTGAGGGGGGCATTGGGCTCGGAGAGCACCTGGAAGTAGCCGACGAGAGCCTCGCTCCGGTCTTCGGAGACGAACATCCAGGCGGTGTCGTTGCCCTCGAACGGGCTGCGCAGCCGGTACATGTCCCCCTGCTGGACCAGAGTGCGGATCTCCTTGTAGAAGGCGACCTGCTGCTTGACGGTCTCCTTCTCCTCCTCCGTGAACTTGGTCAGGTCCAGCTCGTAGCCGAAGTTGCCGGACATGGCCACGTCCCCGCGCATGGTCAGCGGCGTGTTGCGGTGGACCTGATGGTTCGGCACCGCCGACACGTGGGAGCCCATGGAGCTGGCCGGATAGACGATGCTGGTGCCGTACTGGATCTTCAGGCGCTCCACCGCGTCCGTGTCGTCGCTGGTCCAGGTCTGCGGCATATAGTGCAGGATGCCGGGATCGAAGCGTCCGCCGCCGCCGGAGCAGCTCTCGAAGAGCACGTGCGGGAATTCGCTTGTGATCCGCTCCATGACGCCGTATAGGCCCAGCATGTACCGGTGGGCGGTCTCAGCCTGGCGCTCGGGCGGAAGGGCGGCGGAGCCGACCTCCGTCATGTGGCGGTTCATGTCCCACTTCACATAGGTGATGGGTGCCGAACGGAGCACGTCGCCGACCACCCGGACGATGTAATCGCACACCTCGGGGCGGGACAGGTCCAGAATCAGCTGGTTGCGGGCCTCGGATCTCCGGCGCTCCGGCACGTGCAGGCACCAGTCCGGATGGGCGCGGTACAGCTCGCTGTCGGGGGAGATCATCTCCGGCTCGAACCAGAGGCCGAACTGCAGGCCCAAGCTTCGGACCCGTTCGACCAGA
This sequence comes from Oryzibacillus soli, assembly GCF_051594765.1. Classification (NCBI taxonomy): domain Bacteria; kingdom Bacillati; phylum Bacillota; class Bacilli; order Caryophanales; family Paenibacillaceae; genus Oryzibacillus; species Oryzibacillus soli. The sequence goes on along the minus strand of NZ_JBPPGJ010000014.1, from coordinate 102,486 downwards.
TCGGGCAGACCCTTCGGCAGCTTGTTGTGGTGGACGAACCAATCTCCCAGGGAGGTGGTGTCGTCGTCCCGCTTGCCGAACCAGCCGTCGTCCAGCACGAACAGCTCGATGCCGAGCTCCTGGCCGGCCTGGGCAATGGATTCGATCTTGTCGGCGGTGAAGTCGAAATAGGTCGCTTCCCAGTTATTGATCAGGACCGGTCTCGCCTGATCCCGGAAGGCCCCCCGGATCAGCCGGGTGCGGTACAGCTTGTGGTAGATGCGGGACATGCCGCCGAGGCCGTGGGCCGAATAGACCAGGACCGCCTCCGGAGCCTGGAAGGTGGCGCCGGGCTCCAGCAGCCAGCGGAAGCCGAAGGGGTTGATCCCCATGCTTACCCGGGTAGTCCGGAATTGATCCACCGTGGCGCGGGCCGTGAAGTTGCCGCTGTACACCAGGTTGAAGCCGTAGACCTCCCCGTGCTCCTCGCCGGCGTCCGGAGTCAAGAGGGCCAGGAACGGGTTCATCTGGTGGCTGCTGGCACCGCGGCTGCTCTCGACGCCCTGGAGTCCGTAAGCCAGGGGACGGCGCACGAGGTGGCGCTCGCGGGCCCAAGCGCCGGACAGCTGGATCAGGTCGAAGCCGCTGTGGTCGAAGTCGACGCTGACCGACAGAGCCCGGTTCAGCTTAAGCGGTGCGCTTCCGGTATTCGTGAAGCGGACGGAGCGGGTGATGGCGTCCAGCTGCTCCATCACCGTATAGGTCAGCTCCGCGCGCAATCCGGCGGCGGCATCCTCCAGCACGATCTGAAGGGTGGTCGCTTCCTCGTCGCTCTCCGTATAGACGGAGGGGAGCCCCTCTATAGCCGGCTTGCCCGATCGGATGCTGTGGGATACGTAAGCGAGCTCGGTGGTTTGGGTGCCGTTCGGAAGCTCGGCCGCATAGGCGGGCTCCCGGAAGTCGCCGGTGCCGTGGGAGGGGTACTCCAGCGGAGTCGTATCCAGGCTGAAATGCCAGTCCTTCGGATCGACCGTGGGGGAGAAGGCACGCCCTGCAGGCACATGCAGTCCGGTGAGATCGGCCTCCTCGCGGACCTTGGCGCCCCAATAATAATGGGCGAGGTAGCGGTCGCGGAAGATCCCCATCACATAGCTGGTATGTCGGGTCTGAAGATGGAATTGCTTCGTATTCGGATGATAAAAAATCGGCATAAGGAAATCCTCCTAATACAGGCATATGATACCATTATAGCGCCAGATACTCCCTGAGCGTATGGAACCAAGCAGGCTTCATATGGACGAATGTAGTTTCTTGTCCGCGTATTGACAACCGCAATTCGGTGTATTATAGTTATGAGAAAATTCTAACTATACTTGAAACGCGAAGAACGGGATCAGTAAGAGTCATTCACACCGTCAGAGAGCTGCGGGTTGGTGCGACGCAGCGGGTGAAGCTCCGAACCTCGCCCGGGAGCGGCAGGATGGAAGCCATGGCCATGGCCTACATGCTGACGGTTCATCCCCGTGAAGGGATGGCGGGAGCCGCCGAGGCCTGGACAGCTGGCGCAGGCAATGGCATGGCCCCGCACCGAGCGGATTCCCCGCCTGCTTCGATGGAGCAGACGGGAATCAAGAAGAGTGGTACCGCGATAGGTCAGCCTGTCGTCTCTTCCCCAACCGGGGGAGTGACGGCAGGCTTTTATATTTATGCCATCCCCTCCCCCAAGGCATCAGCTTAACAAGACTCAGAACGTGACGAACGGGAGCAGTAAGGGCTTCGACGACCTTCAGAGAGCCGCGGGACGGTGGGACGCGGCGGCGGAGGGCCCTGAAACTCGCCCGGGAACGGCCGGATGGAGAAGGGTGGATTCCTGCCCTCGTACATCCGGACGGCTCGCCCCCGTTACAGGGCACGCGGCCCGACCGGCCGCGGCGGAGCGGGCCCGGCATCGAATGCCGGGCAAGAAGAGTGGTACCGCGGCAGACTTTCACGAGCCTGTCGTCTCTTTCAGAAGAAGGAGACGGCAGGTTTTTTGGCGTTCCCAAACCCTAACTTACCGAGGAGGAATAAAACATGGATACACGGAAAATCCGCATTTTCGACACGACCTTGAGAGACGGGGAGCAATCCCCCGGCGCCAGCCTGTTCCCGGAGGAGAAGATCATCATCGCCCGCCAGCTGGAGAGGCTGGGGGTGGACACGGTGGAGCCGGGCTTCCCGGCCGCCAGCCCCGGTGACTTCCATGCGGTGCAGCAGATCTCGCGGCTCCTGCAGAACACGGAGATCTGCGGCTTCGGCCGCGCCGTGAAGGACGACATCGACGCCGCCGTCCGGGCCACCGCCGACGCAGCCAAGAGAAGGCTGCATCTGTTCCTTTCCTCCTCCCAGATCCATATGGACTTCCAGCTGCGCAAGAGCCGGGAGCAGGTGCTGGAGATCGCCAGGAGCATGGTGGCCTATGCCAAGCAGCATGTGGACCGCATTGAATTTTCACCGATGGACGCCACCCGTTCGGGGGAGGACTTCCTGTACGAGATGGTGGAGGCGGTCATTGCCGAAGGAGCGACCATCATCAACATTCCGGACACGGTCGGCTATGCGCTGCCGGAGGAATACGGCAATCTGTTCCGCAGGGTCCGCGCCAACGTCCGGGGCGGGGACCGGGTGGAATACAGCGCCCACTGCCATAACGACCTGGGGCTGGCCGTAGCCAACAGCTTGGCGGCGGTTCAAGCCGGAGCCTCCCATGTGGAGGTCACGGTGAACGGCATCGGCGAGCGGGCGGGCAACTGCTCCCTGGAGGAGCTGGCGATGGCCGTCGAGACGCGGGGCGGAGCCATCGGCATCACCACCGGCATCCGGTCCGAAGAGATCTACGAGACCTCGCGTCTGGTCAGCCGTCTGATGAACCTGTCCATCGCCCACAACAAGCCCATCGTAGGGCGCAACGCCTTCCAGCATGAAGCAGGCATCCACCAGGACGGCTTGCTGAAGAACCGGAACACTTACGAGATCATGGACCCGGAACGGATGGGCATTCCGAGGGACATGATCGTCCTGGGCAAGCACTCCGGGCGCCATGCGCTGAAGCACCGGATGGAGCAGTACGGAATCCGGATGTCGGAAGACGAGCTGAACCGGTTCGCCGAGAGGTTCAAGGAGGAGGCCGACGCCCGCAAGTTCGTCTCTGACGCCGATCTCCTGCGGATCTGGGGGGACACCTCCGACACCCAGGCGGAGCCGTACAGCATCGTGGACTTCCAGGTCATCTCCAATCACCGGAAGATCAAGGTGGCCTCCGTCACCCTGAAGGACAACCGGACGGGAGAGGAAGCCTCCTTTGCGGCAGCCGGCTCGGGTCCGGTGGAGGCGGTGGTGGCCTGCATCAAGCAGGCGGTTCCCATGGACGTGGAGCTGAAGGACATGGAGATTCATTCCTTGTCCTCCTCGGAATCGGCGCAGGGCGAAGCCCAAGTGACGGTGGAAGCGGGAGGGAGTCTCTACCGCGGAAGCGGAATCGACAGGGATATCCTGTCGGCCGTGGCCCAAGCGTTCCTGTCGGCGATCAACCAAGCGGTGTCCCATTCCGGAACGGGAGCCCCTGATTCGGGGAATCAGGCGGAAGACCGCACGGCGGCAGGAGGGTGTTAAGAGGTCGAATCGTGGAGCCGGTGGCGAATCAGACACAAAAAAGTTAATTGACAATGATAATCATTATCAATTACCATGGAGACATATTCCTTTATGGAAAGGTTGATCCATGGTGCATCGTTCTCCCCATTCTTTCCTGACCGGCCCGCAGGGGCTCTTGCTGACATCGCTCACCGTTCATCCTGACGGCGGCTTGATGGTTTCTTCCATGAACGGCGGGCCGTACCTTCTGGCGGAGGACGGAGGCTGGACGGAGCTCTGCTCCGGGCTGCCTGCGGATGCAGTCATCCACCGGCTGGAGTCGGACCATGCGGCGGTCTACGCCTGCACCAGCCGGGGGCTGTGGGTGCTGCGGGGAGCCGTCTGGGAGCGGACGGACATCACCGCCCCCTGCTACCGCCTCCGGAGCACCGGTAGCCAGCCTATGGCCGCGGCGGATGACGGGCTGTGGGTCCGTCACGGAGACGGCTGGGTGCGCACGGACTATGCGGAAGGGCCGGTGTACGACATGCTTGCGACCCCGCAAATGATCTTCATGGCCCAGCCGCTGGGGCTGGCATTCTTCGACCGGTATATGCAGACCTTGGAGCCGATTCCTCTCGAGGCGGTGCCCACAGGGCTCACCGTCCTGCAGGGGAGCCTGCTCGGAGCTGCAGGCGGCAGCTTGATGATCGGCGACAAGCGGGGGCGCTTCGACCTGGTCCGGTTCGGCCGGATTCAGGTGCTGTCCGTGGCGGAGGCGGGGGGACGGGTGTATGCCTGCACCAGCCGGGGTCTGTACCGGATTCTGACCTGGAACGGCAAGTATCACCTGTGCTCGGTCAAGCAGGGCGGCCCCGTCACGGATCTGATTCAGGGACGGTCGGGCGTCTATGCAGCCACACTATTCGACGGCGTATGGGCCGTCCCCGGAACGGAGCGGGTCCGCGCATGATGGCGGGCCCCCCTTTTGTTCCGGCGGGGGTTCTGGTGTACAATGGTTGTAAGCGTACGCAAGCGAAAGGAGACCCCTGATCTATGCCCGTTACCATATTGACTGACAGTGCCAGCGACCTGCCGCGGGACATCGCGGAGAAGAACGGCATCCGGGTGCTTCCGCTCCTCGTATTTCTGGGGGAGCAGGAATTCCGGGATGGAGAAACGATGAACCCGAAGGACATGTTCGACGGCATGAGGGAAGGCAAGGTGTACAAGACTGCGCAGGTGCCTCTTCACGAGTTCCGGAAGACCTTCCAGGAGCTGGCTGAGAAGAAGGAGCCGTGCCTGTACGTCGCCTTCTCGTCGGAGCTCTCCGGCACGTATCAGTCGGCCGTTCTGGCCCGCAATGAGGTGCTCGAGGATTATCCGGACTTCCAGCTTGAGATCCTGGACACCAAGTGCGCCTCGCTGGGCTTCGGTCTGGTGGTGCTGCGCGCGGCGGAGCTGGCCCGTCAAGGCCTGCCCATGGAGGAGTTGGTCAGTGAGGTATCCCGCCATGCCAGCCATATGGAGCACATCTTCACCGTAGACAACCTGGAGTATCTCCAACGCGGTGGACGGGTGAGCCGGGCGGCGGCGTTCATCGGGGGGCTCTTGAATATCAAGCCCGTGCTGCATGTCGAGAGCGGGCGGCTGGTTCCCTTGGAGAAGATCCGGGGCCGCCGCAAGGTGTTCGAACGGATGGCCGCCATCATGGGCGAGCGGGGGGACCATGTGAAGGAGCAGCTGATCGGGATCTCCCACGGGGACGATCTGGAAGCGGTGGAGACGCTGAAGGCGCTGCTTCGGGAGCGGTTCGGCTGCGAGAGCTTCCTCGTCTCCCAGATCGGCGGGGTGGTAGGCGCCCACGCCGGACCGGGAACTTTGGCGCTGTTCTTCTTGAACCGGATGTAGCCCGGCAGAGACCGTACCGTCAAGCCTTCCTTCGCGGCATGCCGCAAAGGAAGGCTTTTTCTGTTGGGTTTGAAAGGCCGTAATAGCGTTAGCGTGTATTTCCGGCCGAGATAATCCACCGGAAACCGGATGCTTTTCCAGTCTTGGGCTATACTAACTCCATCGCGTGTCGAAATTTTTGAAGAATTGTAAACGCAGTGTTAAATCTTCGGGAAACGGCCCGGTTCTTAACAAAATCTTAATACAAGTCATGTAAAGTATGGTATGATGTCAAAGGACATAAAGGGTTGTTCCAGACCCTTCCAAAAGTTTCGACATATCAGGGGGATTACCGTGACATTCTTGATTGTTATCGTATTTCTGGCGCTTCTGTTCGACTTCATCAACGGGTTCCACGACACCGCCAACGCCATAGCCACATCGGTCTCCACCAAAGCGCTGAAGCCCAGGGTCGCCATCTTCATGGCGGCGATCTTGAATTTTATAGGTGCCATGCTGTTCGACGGCGTCGCCAAGAATGTCGGCGGCAGCATCGCGAATCCGCTCCACATCGAGCACGGCATGGAGATCGTGGCCGCCGCCTTGATCTCCGCTATCTTCTGGAATCTCTTGACCTGGTACTTAGGCATCCCGTCTTCCTCTTCCCATACGCTGATCGGCTCCTTGGCGGGCGCGGTCATCGCGGGCGCGGGCAACGGCGCCATCCACTGGGCGGGCTTCCAGAAGATCGTGCTGGGCCTGATCCTGTCTCCGGTCTTGGCCTTCGTACTCGGCTTCATCATGCTGACGCTCATCCGTTGGGTCGTCGTGCTGCTTGGCAACCGGAGCCCGGGCAAGGTCAACCGGACCTTCCGCCTCATGCAGATCGCCTCTGCAGGACTCCAGTCCTTCTCTCACGGTGCCAACGATGCCCAGAAGGCCATGGGTATCATCGTCTTCGCCCTGGTGGCCGGCGGCTTTCAGGATGGCATGCACGTTCCGCTGTGGGTGAAGATTGCGGCTGCAACCGCCATGGGCTTAGGCACCTCCATCGGAGGCTGGAAGATCATCGAGACCGTGAGCCGCAAGATCATCAAGATCGAGCCGATGAACGGTTTCGCTTCGGACCTGACCTCCATCGCGATTCTGCAGGGAGGTACGGCCATGGGCCTGCCGCTGTCCACCACCCATGTCATCACGTCCGCCATTATCGGTACAGGCTCCGCCGTCCGCTTCAAGTCCATCAACTGGGGCGTCGTCGGCAAGATGATTCTGACCTGGGTCATCACCATTCCGATTTCGTTCGGTGTGGCATACCTGATCTACAACCTGATCTTCAAGCTGATTTTGTAGAAGCGCTCCTTCGCAGACGCATCCGACAGGACCGGGGAACCGGTCCTTTTTTTCATGATTTTTCAAGGGGTAGACATAGAGGAAGGGCTCCAATTATAGTAAGATTAGTGCAATTCGATGAACAATGTGGTAGAAAAGGTCGCTTCGCCCTTGAGGTCATCCCTCGGTGGATGATATCGCCGCATGCCGCGGAGGGGCTGGAGCGCATGGCAATGAAACTCAGACCGGCTGGTCGAAAGGTTTAGGGTGTAATGATGGAGAAGCTTCGGGTGGATATAGAAGAAGCAGGGTACGAAGGGCGTTCCGGAGTCATCCGGAACGTCTCGTTCCGGGTCGGTTCCGGAGAGTTGGTCGGTCTCATCGGACCGAACGGCGCCGGGAAGAGCACCACCATCAAGGCGGTGCTGGGGTTGTTGAAGGATGTGAAGGGCAAGGTGGAATTCGCCGGGGGCAAGCCGAGCTATGCCTACATTCCCGAGCAGCCCGTGCTCTATGAGGAGCTGACCCTGTGGGAGCATCTTCGGCTGGCGGCCTCCGCCTTCGGGATGGACGAGCAAGCCTTCGAGGAGCGGGCCGGAGCGCTCTTGGCGCGATTCCGGCTGGAGCAGGCGAAGCACGATCTGCCGTCCAGCTTCTCCAAGGGGATGCAGCAGAAGCTGATGCTCATCATCGGGTTCCTGCATGAGCCGGATCTCTATATCGTGGATGAACCGTTTATCGGCCTGGATCCCCGGGCCGTGAAGGATTTTCTCGACATGCTGGAGACGGAACGGCGGCGGGGGGCCGGTGTCCTGATGAGCACCCACGTACTGGACACGGCGGAGAAAATCTGCTCGTCCTTCCTCCTGGTGAATGACGGCCGATTGATTGCCCAGGGGGATCTGGACGCGATCCGCGAGTCCTGCGGATTGCCGGGCGGCTCCCTGTTCGAATGCTTTCAGACGATGACTTAAGGGGGGAACGGACATGCTGACACCAGGCGGAACAGCCGCCAAGCGGATCCGGGCCTCCATCCGGTTTCAATACCGCTCCTGGCGGATGGCGGTGGATTGGACGGTGGCGCTGTACATCGTGATCCCGGCCTTGATTCTGGCGGGTTACCAATATGGGCTGTTGTATAAGGAGCCGCCCCTGTGGCTCGCCCATGTGCCGTATGCGGTGATGCGGAGTCTATGGTTCGTCTTCGCCGCCGGCGGGACTCTGCGGTACTATGTGGAGGAGGCGGACCAGCTCTTCCTGGTCCAGCGGACGGAATGGTTCCGCAGCATGATGGGCTGGGGAATGATCTTCTCCATGGCGAAGCATGCGCTGTGGACCCTAGGGGCGGCTGCGCTCTTCTATCCTCTCTTGACGAGGGTTTACGGGGTTGGACCCGGGCAGACGGCGTACCTATTCACGGCGATCTATCTATTCAAGCTGCACTTGATGCTGGGCAAGCAGTGGCTGTCCATACGCTTCTCCGGCTGGCGAAGCGTGCTGATCCAGACGGGCTTGCTGCCTGTGGCCGGTCTGCTGTTCGCCCTTCTGACGGCTATTCCCCGGTGGGGCTGGCCGGCGGAACTGGCGGCGGCGGTGCTTTTGGCGCTGCCGCTGCTCCGGCTGCTGCCGGCCCGAATCCGGATGAGAGGCGCCTTCTTCCACGATATCCGGCGGGAGCAGCAGGAGCGGATGAAGGTGGCCGGCATCCTGCTCAGCATCGGCGGGTTCCCGGCTCCGAAGAAGACGAAGCTTCGGCGCAAGAAGCCGCTGCTCTTCGCCTCCTCCCGCAAGCTCTTCCGGGAGCGCTCGGCGGAGAATGTGCTGGCGGAATCCTTGATCAAGGCCTTCTTCCGGACCAAGGCAAAGCTGAAGGTGATGGGCTACTTCGCCTTGGCCTCTAGTATGGCCATCCTGGTCAGCCCTCCGGGAGGGGGCCGGTTCGTCGTCTGGCTTGTGGTCAGCACGGTATACGTCTGGATGTCCGCCGAGTTCGCCAAGGACGGAGCGCAGGAGTCTTATGTTCGCCTGTTCCATTGGGAGGACACGGTCCGGTTCGCCGCTTTTCAGAAGGCAGGGCTCTGGATTTCGCTGCCTCTCGTTCTGCTGCTGGCTGTTCTAACAGCCTTGCTGCAGAGAAGCGGAGTGAACGGTGTGCTGCTGATTCCTCTGGGAGCGGGGGTATCGTGGATGGGCTCCCAGATGTTCGGCCTCTGGGGCGGAGGCCCGCGAAAAGGCTGATGAAAGGCCCTTTTCCTGCTCAACGGCGGGGAAGGGGCTTTTTGGTATTAGCAACGAGAGGATTCGGAGCTGTCCGGGATATGGCTGCTACCCATGCAGCTTTGCCGGCTCCGGCCCGGCTCGGGATAAAGTGTGGGAGATGGGGGAACCTTATGTCCAAGTCTTAAGAAAAGGAAAGGAACGGGATCCCCATGAGTACAGCACCGATTTACTTTATCTTCCCGGACAAAAAAGCGGCCTTGCTGGCCTTGGACACCCTTCAGGAAATCGGCTTCCGGGCGGACATGCTGGAGCAACGGCATCCGGACCACAAGCCGGCCCTGCAGGTGCTGGTGGACCGCGGCGATATCACCTCGGCGCTGGAGATTACCCAGGCCCATGGCGGGCGGCTGTGCGAGACTCAGGAGACGCAAGAGCCTGCCGTGTACACGAGCGCGTATAATCTGGACGGCATCCGCATTCCCGCCCATACGGTCACGGAGGATCTGCCGGAATCCTATATGAACGGCGGACCAGCAGCGGCGGAGGACCCCGAGGATCGGGAGGTCTTCGATCCGTCCGGAGACGACTACGATCATTTCTCAGCCGGAGTCCGGCTGTAAGCAGGCAATTCAACAGAAAGCGTCTGAACGGGAACATCGTTCAGGCGTTTTTTTGTGGAATGGGGGAAACCGGGGGTCATGATGTAAGGGTCGGAAATGAAGCCGGACAGGTACCAACACCCACCTATTTGAATAGGATAGGAGCGTGTTAGGCATCCGGCACGTTCCCCCGTAGCAGCTGCAGTTTATAAGTAAATCTTATGACTTTGCAAAAAAAACTATATACCACTACGAAAAGAACCGTTGACGGAATGGAATTCCAGGTGGTAAAATGGGCACAACATTAATTCATAGTAAATGCATAGGATTAATGAAGTTAAATCGACCGGACAGCCGGAGATTTCATACAAACCCGCCACAGATGTAAGTTCAAGGGGTTCTTCACCTAACCAATCAGAGAAACGATGGGAGAATGAGAGTATGAAAACACGCATCTTGTCCGTTCTGGCATTATCCTTGGCACTGGTCACCGGACTCGCCGGCTGCGGCGGCAAGGAAGAAACCACAGGCGCAAGCACGGCAGCAACGGCAGGCGGCGCCACGGCAGCAGCTGAATCGGCTAAGCCGTCCCCGAAGCCTTCGGTGGAAATCACCAACGTCTCTTATGATCCGACCCGCGAGCTCTATGAAGCTTATAATAAATCCTTCGCCGATTACTGGAAGAAGAAGACCGGCCAGACCGTCACCGTGAAGCAGTCCCACGGCGGCTCCGGCTCCCAAGCCCGTTCCGTAGCGGACGGCCTGGAGGCGGACGTGGTCACCCTGGCTCTCGCCTACGACATCGACTCCATCGTCAAAGCCGGCGCCATCAAGGAGGGCTGGCAGACCAAGCTGAAGGACAACAGCTCCCCTTACACCTCCACCATCGTATTCCTGGTCCGCAAGGGCAACCCCAAGGGCATCAAGGACTGGGACGATCTGATCAAGCCGGGCATCCAAGTCATTACGCCGAACCCGAAGACCTCCGGCGGCGCGCGCTGGAACTACCTGGGCGCATGGGCTTATGCGCTGTCGAAGAACAGCAACGACGAGGCGGCGGCCAAAGCTTTTGTCGAGAAGCTGTATAAGAACGTACCGGTACTGGACTCCGGCGCTCGCGGCTCCACCACCACCTTCGTCGAGCGGGGCATCGGCGACGTCCTGATTGCTTGGGAGAATGAAGCCTACCTGTCGCTGAAGGAGTTCAAGGATAAGTTCGAGATCGTCAACCCGTCCCTGAGCATTCTGGCCGAACCGCCGGTGGCCATCGTGGATAAGGTAGCCGACAAGCGCGGTACCCGCGAGGTGGCCCAGGCCTACCTGGAATACCTGTACACCGAGCAGGGCCAAGAGCTGGCGGCCCAGAACTTCTACCGCCCGCGCCTCGAATCTGTCGCCAAGAAATACGCCGACAAGTTCCCGGCCATCAAGATGGTGACCATCGACAAGGACTTCGGCGGCTGGACCAAAGCGCAGCAGACCCACTTCGCCGATGGCGGTGTCTTCGACCAGATCTACAAGCCGTCCAAATAACCCGATCTACCTCCCTGCAGAGCGACAGCAGCAAGCGAATCCAGCCAATCTGCAGGGATCTTTGTTGTAGAGGACGGGGTTAGACGGGGACCAAATTTCATCATACCGGGCAACCGGTTGAAACGGAGTGTTCCGATCATGATCAGTCTGGCCAAACGGCGCCATGTGCTGCCGGGCTTCGGGCTCACCATGGGGTATACGGTATTCTACCTGAGCCTTATCGTGCTGTTCCCGCTGTCCGCATTGTTTATCAAGTCCTTCTCCATGGGCTGGGGGCGCTTCTGGGATACGGTGACGAACGACCGGGTTCTGGCCTCCTACCAAGTCAGCCTGACCGCAGCCCTGTACGCTGCGCTCATCAATGCCGTGTTCGGACTGCTGGTGGCGTGGGTGCTGGTCCGGTATAAATTCCCCGGCAAGCGGATCGTGGATGCCATCGTCGACCTGCCGTTCGCGCTGCCGACGGCGGTGGCGGGGATTGCCCTGACCACCATCTACAGCCAGAACGGCTGGATGGGCTCCTGGCTCGGCAAGCTGGGGCTGAAAACGGCCTATTCCCCTCTCGGCATCACCATCGCCCTCGTATTCATCGGTCTGCCGTTCGTCGTCCGGACCGTCCAGCCGGTGCTGGAGGAGCTGGACGCAGAGATCGAGGAGGCGGCCGCCTCCCTGGGCTCCTACCGCTTGCGGACCTTCACCCGGGTCATCTTCCCCGAGGTGCTGCCGGCGCTCATGACCGGGTTCGCCTTGGCTTTTGCCCGGGGGATCGGGGAGTACGGCTCCGTCGTCTTCATCTCCGGCAACATGCCGATGAAGACCGAGATTGCGCCTCTGCTCATCATGACGAAGCTGGAGCAGTACGATTATGCGGGGGCGACGGCTATCGCCGTGGTGCTTCTCCTGATCTCCTTCCTGCTCATCATGGTCATCAATTACCTGCAGTGGCGGGCGAGACGGAGGATGTCGACCCATGATGCATAACCGCCGTCTTCCACCGTATAGTCCCACTACCCTGCAGAGGATAAGGAGGCGTTCCCCATGGCTGGAGCCGTTGCCGCACGTCTGACCGGCGCGTCCGCCGCCAAGGCCCGCGCCACCAGCGAGCCCTTGGCCGTACGCATCATCCTGATCGCCGTCGCCCTGCTGTTCCTGGGCGTCGTGCTGGTCCTGCCGCTTATCACGGTGTTCGCTCAGGCCTTCAAGAAGGGGGCGGACGTGTATTTTGCCGCCTTGCATGACAAGGATGCGCTGAGCGCCGTGAAGCTGACCCTTCTGACCGCCGCCATCTCCGTGCCGCTCAATACGCTGTTCGGGGTGGCCGCCGCCTGGTCCATCACGAAATTTCGCTTCAAGGGGAAGAACTTCCTGATCTCCATCATCGATCTTCCGTTCGCCATATCGCCCGTCATCTCGGGCCTGATCTTCGTGCTGCTGTTCGGCGCGCGGGGCTGGTTCGGCCCTTGGCTGCAGGACCACGACATGAAGATCATCTTCGCCCTGCCCGGCATCGTGCTGGCCACCAGCTTCGTCACCTTCCCCTTCGTCGCCCGGGAGCTGATCCCTCTGATGCAGGCTCAGAGCTCCCTGGAGGAGGAAGCGGCGGCCACCCTAGGGGCCAAGGGCTGGCGTATCTTCCGGAAGGTGACCCTGCCGAACATCAAGTGGGGCCTGCTCTACGGCATCATCCTCTGCAACGCCCGGGCCATGGGCGAGTTCGGCGCCGTATCCGTCGTTTCGGGGCACATTCGGGGGCAGACCAACACGCTCCCCCTGCAGGTGGAGATTCTGTACAACGACTACAAGTTCGCCGCATCCTTTGCGGTGGCCTCGTTATTGGTGCTGCTGGCGGTCGTCACCCTTCTGGTGAAGTCGCTGGTCGAATGGAAGCACGCCCAATCCCTGCTGAAAGAGAAGGAGTGACCGGCCATGCATGTGGAGGTTAAACAGCTTCGCAAAACCTTTGGTTCCTATACGGCGTCCGACGACGTCAGCTTCGATATTGAGAAAGGAAAGCTCATCGGTCTCCTGGGACCGTCCGGCGGCGGCAAGACCACCATTCTGCGGATGCTGGCGGGGCTCGAGCAGCCCGATTCCGGCGAGATCGTCTTCAACGGCAAGCGGGTGAACGATCTCCCGCCCCAGGAGCGCAGCATCGGGTTCGTGTTCCAGAACTATGCCCTGTTCCGGCATATGAACGTCTTCGATAACATCGCCTTCGGCCTGACGGTGAAGAAGTGGAAAAAAGCGGCCATCGCCGCCCGCGTCCAGGAGCTCCTGGAGCTGACCGGACTGAAGGGGCTGGAGAAGCGCTACCCCAACCAGCTGTCCGGCGGACAGCGGCAGCGGGTTGCCTTCGCCCGGGCCTTGGCGCCGGAGCCGGAGCTTCTGCTCCTCGATGAGCCCTTCGCCGCCATCGACGCCAAGGTCCGCAAAGAGCTGCGATCATGGCTCAAGGAAACCATCCGGCGTGTGGGGATCACAACGGTCTTCGTCACCCATGACCAAGAAGAGGCCATGGAGGTGGCGGACGAGATCATGATCATCCAAGGCGGCAGACTGGAGCAGAAGGGCGCGCCCCTAGACATCTACAGCCAGCCCGAGACGCCGTTCGTCGCCCGCTTCGTAGGGGAATCCCGGGTGCTGGAGCAGCCCGGCAGCATCAAGGGGTTCGCGGATTACGAAGCCCATGCCAAGGCCATCGTCCGTCCCGAATTCATCGAGGCCGGCCGCCGGCACGAGCTATCCCAGCCGCTGGCTTCGGAGGAAGGCATCATCCGCGATACCTTGTTCTGCGGCAGCCGCTGGCAGCTGGAGGTCGAGGTGGGGCCCCACCGGCTGACCGTGTACCGGTCCTTGGAGAAGCCGGCCCTGTCGGCGGGGGAAGCCATCTGGGTGATGATCCACCGGCTGTACCTGTATGAAGGGCCCTTCACGGGAATCGCCGAGAATGCCCTGAAAGCCGATGAAGCGGTTATCGGCTTAGGCTAGAGGGGAGGAGGAATCGCCATGGGAAGCCCCCTGGAGCTGAATGACGCGTGGCTGGACCGGATCCGCCGCAGCGTGGAAGGACTGGAGTACGGGCAGGTCCAGATCATCGTCCACGACGGCCGGATCGTTCAGATCGAGCGGACGGAGCGGCGGAGATTCGGGAACGAACATCCCACTGCCGGTACGGAGGCTCCGTCCCGTCCCTCCAAAGCATCCGGTGTCCAATCCTCCGATTGACAACCGGCGGCCAAAGAAGGTATAACTGAATCAACAGCATACCTCCTGTAAATTCGCCTGACGAGAACGAGTACGCATTCCGATCATCTCCAGAGAGCCGGTATCCCGCTGCAAGCCGGTGTTGAGAGGAAGGCCGAATATCATCTCCGAGAAGCCGGCCGAACCGCCCCCGGGCGCCAGTAAGCCGTGCCGGAAGCCCGCCGTTATACGGGACGCGCATCAGAAGAGTGCGAAGATGAGGAGCCCGGACCTACCCCGTTCACATGAGCAGGGAGAGCCGGGAACAAGGGTGGTTACGCGAGAGAATATCTCGTCCCTTAGGGGACGGGATTTTTTGCATTTTTATATGCGGGAAGGAAGAGGTTGATGGAGATGGATCAAGCGACAACGGGGGCTACGGTGGGGATGGCGGATATCGTGCTGGCCCATCACGTGCTGAAGGAAGTGATTATCCGGACGCCGACGATGAGGGACCCGTATCTATCGGGCAAGTACGGCTGCGAGGTATATCTGAAGCGGGAGGATCTGCAGGTGGTCCGCTCCTTCAAGATCCGAGGCGCCTATCATAAGATCAAGAGCCTGTCGGACGAGGAGCGGGGCCGGGGGATCGTCTGCGCCAGCGCGGGCAACCATGCCCAGGGGGTAGCCTATTCCTGCAACCGTCTGGGGATCCGGGGCAAAATCTACATGCCCAGCACCACCCCCGGCCAGAAGGTTAGCCAGGTGAAGATGTTCGGAGGCAGCAGCGTGGAAGTGATCCTGACCGGCGATACCTTCGACGACGCCTTCGCCGAGGCCATGAAGACCTGCGAATCCGAAGGCATGGTTTTCATCCACCCCTTCGATGATGCGAGGATCATCGCCGGCAACGGAACCGTCGGCATGGAGATCATGGAAGACGCCAACGGACCGGTGGACTACCTGTTCGTCACCATCGGCGGCGGCGGATTGTCGGCCGGCACGGGAGCGTACGTGAAGACGATCAGTCCGGGAACCAAGGTCATCGGCGTGGAGCCGGAAGGCGCAGCCTCCATGACGGAGGCGCTGGCCCGGCAGGAGGTCGTGACGCTGCCGCAGATCGACAAGTTCGTGGACGGTGCCGCTGTCAAGCGGGTCGGGCAGCTGTGTTTCGGCATCTGCAAGGAGGTGCTGGACGACATCGTTCTGGTCCCGGAGGGCAAGGTCTGCACCACCATCCTGGAGCTGTACAACCATAACGCGATTGTCGCCGAGCCGGCAGGCGCATTGCCGATTGCAGCGCTGGAGCGGTATAAGGACGAGATCCGCGGCAAGCGGGTGGTATGCGTCGTAAGCGGAGGCAACAACGACATCGACCGGATGCAGGAGATCAAGGAGCGCTCGCTGATCCACGAAGGGCTGAAGCATTATTTTACCGTTAACTTCCCGCAGCGGGCAGGGGCTCTTCGTGAATTCCTCGACGAGGTGCTGGGGCCGGACGACGACATCGTCCGCTTCGAATATACCAAGAAGCACAACAAGGACAACGGTCCGGCTCTGGTCGGCATCGAGCTGAAGCGCCGGGAGGATTACGAGCCTCTGATCGAACGGATGAACCGTAAGGGCATCGCCTTTATTGAGCTGAACAAGGATCCGGTGCTGTTTAATTTGCTGATTTGATCGGGTGAAATCGAACGTTTGATGAAATTCCGCTAAAATCCCTCTAAATTCGTCATAAACCATCATTTGTCTAGAGGAATCGTATCATATCATGTCGAATTTCAGCACTCATTCGGGTTGCTACATGAGGTGTTTTCGACATGGTTAAGGATTTTGCCTTCAATGCCGCCATCCTGCTGTTATGCGTCTTCGCTTATTATCTCTACCTGTTCCACCTCCAAGCCCGCAAGGGCGTGGAAAAAGGGCCGTCACCGCTTCTCACGGGTCTGGTGTTCGGTCTGGCCGGGATCGGGTTATTGTCCAACGCGATCATCGTCGAAGGTCTGGTCCGGATGGACCTGCGGAGTCTGGCCATCCTCATGGCGGCCGCCTTGGGCGGCATGCCCGCCGCGCTGACGACGGCCGTTATAATCGGCATCACCCGGTTCGCTTTCGGGGGAATCTATTATGCCTCGGTGGTGGGCTCCGTCAGCTCCGTGATCACGGCCTTAGGCGCCGCCTGGATTCTGAATAAAGCCTCCTTGAAGCCCGGTGCCTTCTACAAGGCTCTTCTCTATTGCGGACTGGTCACCACCGTCGTTTACATCATCGTGATTCAGGATGCGGAAACCTTCTGGAAGCTTCTGGTCGCCTACTGGCTGACGGCACTTCCGGTAGGCTGGCTCTGCTGCCAGCTTCATATGGTCCTGACCCGGTTCCACAAGCTTTACAAGAAGCTCCATTACCGGGAGGAGACCTACCGGCAGCTCTTCCACAGCGCGCAGGACAGCGTCTTCCTGGTCGACTTGGAGCCCGGGGCAGCAGACCTCGGTCCCGGCCCCGGGCGTTTCCTGGATATCAACGAGATGGCATGCCAGGTTTTGGGGTATACCCGGGAGGAGTTAATGGCGCGGAATCCCTCCGACCTGTACGATCCGGCCTATCTTCACCGGCTCCCCGGAATCATAGCCGAGTTCCGCAAGCAGGGACGTCATACCTTCGAATGGGGCATGATCGCCAGGGGAGGCCGAACCATCCCGGTGGAGGTGTCCGGCCGGATCTTCAAGCTTCACGGAGAGTCCGTCTGCTTGTGCTTTGTCCGCGACATTACGCTGCGCAAGGAATCGGAGCGCAAGCTGCTGGAGGCTAACCGGAAGCTGGAGAAGCTGTCGGTTTCCGACGGTCTGACAGGGATCGCGAACCGGAGAGGCTTCGACGCCTTCTTCCGGATCACATGGGACCAGGTCAAGCTCCACGAGGATCCCATGGCACTGCTCTTCCTGGATATCGATTGCTTCAAGCCCTATAACGATACCTACGGGCATATGGTCGGCGATCAGTGTCTGAAGCAGGTGGCGGCGGTGCTTGAGACGACCGCTTCCTTGGCGGGAGGCTTTGCAGCCCGGTACGGGGGAGAGGAATTTGCCGTCGTGCTGCCCGCCATGGGAAGGGAACGGGCGCTGGAGGTAGCGGAGGAAGTCCGGGGCTCCGTCGAGGCTTTGGCGGTGCCGCATGCCTCATCCTTAGTATCGGACCGCGTAACCGTTAGTGTGGGGGTGGCGGTCCATATCCCGGATGCGACGTCCGAGCAGCACCCGGAGAGGCTTCTGCAGGAAGCGGATCTGGCCTTGTATCGGGCGAAGAACACCGGCCGGAATCGGGTTATGGCATGGGAGCCGGAGTGGGATAGGCTTTCAGGAGAAGAAGACCGCAGATGATGCGGTCTTTTTGCTATGTGAGGCATTGTTTTGTACAGTAACTTCCATTTGATAAGTTTATTAATAAACGTTATTATATTCGAATAAAACCATTATCGGAGGAGGGGGAGCATGGTTAACCTGATTTTACTATGGACGGGGGGCATCCTGGCGGTCCTGTCGCTGGCGGGCTTCGGCTTTCGGTCCGCACTCGGCAGTGAAACGGCCAGTCATCTCCGGAAAGAGCAGCGGAGCAGGATCAGGAAGCGCAAGACGATTCTAGCATGGTCCTCCGTCTTGCTGCTGATCCTGGGTATCGTGCTGTCCGGGATAGGAGGAATCCGGTACAATACCGGCCGATTCGATGTGGAGAAGCTTCCGCATGAAGCGGCCATCGAAGTGACGAACGACAAGGATTACGGCGCAGGGCATACGGACAATCCGGTTAAGTACGAGATGGCCATCCCCACCTCGGGCACCCACAGTCCCCATGATCTGAAGTACGGGTTCTACACCGCGAAGCCGGGCTACGAGCTCTTGGTCCATAACCTGGAGCACGGAGACATCATTCTCTACTATCGCCCGGATGCGGCACCGGAGCTGACGGACAAGCTGAAGGAGCTGGTCCGTTACCGCAAGGCGGGGTCCGGTATCTTGGCCGTACCGACGCAGGACCTGCCGGCGGGCAAGGATATCGTGGCGGCGGCATGGACGAAGACGATGGAGCTGCCCGCTTACGACGAGGCGAAGCTCGGCTCGTTCATTAACCGGTTCATCAATCACGGTCCCGAAACCATTTCCCCCGAGGTCCGCCAAGGCGGCGGAACCATGTAGCTGCGAACTCGGCACAGCCTAAGAGCATCCTCCACCCAGGGGGGTGCTTTTTGCTGTTTGTTGTCGAATATACGCTGTTTTCCGTCAGATCAGATCAGGCAAGTTAATATTTTCAATAAACTAATATTTTCCTAACACTTTAGTTATATTGTACTAACTGGATGGGAATTTTCCCCAAAAGGCTATGCCGTACATGGATAATCCACACTTCCGTCAGGTAATCGGGGAGGTTGTATGATATCGGAATTTTACATTAACGGTTGCATGATGGTTGCGAATATCTTCATCATCGACAAGCTGTCGGGAGACCATGTGGTCACGAGGCATTCCCGGCTCTCCCAACGCGTGGTCTATGGGCTCGCTTACGGCTTCCTGTCCTCGCTCAGCCTCTTCTTCACCATCCATGGCCCCAATAACGTCATCATGGACCTTCGGTATATTCCGCTTCTCTTATCCTCCCTCTTCGCCGGTGCATTACCGACTCTGATCGCTTCCTTCGTTCTCCTGTGCACCCGTCTGCTGGCGTTTCCGTTAACCTTCACCTCGTACCTGTCGGCAGCCGTAGCCTTATGTGTAGGAGCCGGCTTCTCCTGGCTCGGCCGATGCACGATTTCCCTCTGGAAAAAATGGCTGATCATGAACCTGTACAGCATGACTCTCGCTTCCGCCGCCATGATCTGGGTGACGGCCGATAAGCCAAGGCTCCTCTGTCTGCTGATATTCGAATGGTCCGCCATGCTGCTCTTCAGCGGAGTCTGTCTCTATCTGGGCATGAGTCTGCGAAGCGCCAAGATCGTCAACCGCAAGATCAAGGAAGCCTCGGAGATGGATTATGTGACGGGGATCTTCAACTATTTCGGGCTGATCAGCCAGCTGAACGGACATATTGGGAGAGCCTCCAAGGCCAAAGCCAGCTTCGATCTCCTGCTCATCGAATGCGCGCACAACCGGCATCCGTCATGGAACGGAGGGGTGGAGAGTTCCCGGGAGCTTCTGCACAGCATCCCCCTGGAGATTCGGGAGGAGATCCCCGGGCAGCAGTCTCTCTCCAGATTGGGAGGCTGCACCTTCTGCTTCGTCCTCCCCCGGAACGACGGCGGAGAAGGGGCTGAAGATGTGCTCGAGCGGCTGGCGGCCAAGCTTCGCGGCAAGTATCAGCTGGATTTAGTAACGGCTTGTTCAGGCTTCCCGGAGGATGGAATGACGGCGGTGGAGCTGCTGGAGGAGACGGAGCGGAAGCTCCAGCAGCTGAACAAGAACAAGTGGGAGCAGGAGCAGGAGCGGCTCTTCGTGGCGGAGAAGCGGCGGGCGCTGGGGGAACTGGCGGCGGGGATGGCCCATGAGATCCGCAATCCGCTGACGACGGTGAAGGGCTTCCTGCAGATTGCGAAGGACAGCGGAGACCTGAACCGCTGGTATGGCTTGATCATGAGCGAGATCGATCGGATGGTGCTGCTGACCCAGGAGTTCCTGCAGTACTCCAAGCCGAAGGCGCAGCAGCATCAAGTGACCTATCTGGAGATACTGGTCGACAGGTGCATCCAGATGACGGAGCCGGAAATCGTGTCCTGCGGCCATCAGCTAAACGTACGTCTCTGGAGTCAGAGTCCCTTGAAGGTGCTGTGCGATCAGGACAAGATCGCTCAAGTGCTGATCAACCTGATCAAGAACGCCTTGGATGCCATGAAGGACCGGGGAGAAATCTCCATCAAGCTGGACAGGTCGGAAGAGTACGGCCGGATTCTCATCTGTGATACCGGCATCGGGATTCCCGCCGCCCACATCCCTCGAATCTTCGATCCGTTCTTCACGACCAAGCCGGACGGCACCGGGTTGGGCCTTGCCATCGCACACAAGATCATCCGCGAGCACGGAGGCTCCATCACGGTCCAGAGCGAGGAGGGTGCCGGCACCTGCTTCACGCTGCTTCTTCCCCTGGAAAGCTAGGAGGGGAGGGCTGCAGCTTGTGCGGCATGAAGGCCGGCCGTATAACCGGTGGAAAAGGCGGCCGTAATGTTATATCCCCCCGTATAGCCGTGGATATCGAGTATTTCCCCGCAGAAGTACAGCCCGCCCATCAGCTTGGATTCCATGGTGCCGGGATCGATCTCCTTCAGCTGGACGCCGCCTCCGGTGACGAAGGCTTCCTCGATGGACAAGGTCCCTGAGATCTGCACCGGGAACGCCTTCACAACGGATGCCAGCGTCAGCATCGGCTGCTTGGGGAGATTGTCGAAGGTAAGGTCCTCCCGAAGTCCGGATTTCTTGAACAGAACGGGGATCATCCGCTCCGGAAGATAGCCCTTCAGCACATTTTTCAGCGCTTTCTTGGGCTCCGAACGGGCAAGGTCGGTCATCCGCTCATAGAGGTCCTCCGGACGGTCCTCCGGGAATAAATCAAGGGTCACCCGGACCGTCGGGACTTCGAATTGCTTCCGCACCTTGTAGATGAATTGGCTGCAGCGCAGCGCCGCCGGGCCGGACAAGCCGAAGTGGGTGAAGATCAGGTCGCCTCGGTGCGTCACGACCTTCTTATCCTTCGGATTCCAGACCGTCGCCTCGATATTTCTCAGGGATAGGCCCTGCAGCTCCTTGCTCTGGATGAAGGCCTCCTTAGACACCAAGGGCACCTCCGTCGGGAACAGCTCGGTAATGGTGTGGCCCGCCGATTCCGCCCAAGCATACCCGTCCCCCTCGGATCCGGTATGGGGAACGGACTTGCCGCCAACGGCCACGATGACCGCCCTGGCTCGCAGCGTCTCCCCCGAGCGGAGCCGGACGCCCTCGACGCGTCCCTCTCCGTACAGTACCTCCGCAACGGGGTGATTGGTGCGGATCTCCACGCCTTGGGAGCGGGCGCGGTTGACCAGGGCATCCACCACGGTCTTGGCCTTGTCCGTCACAGGGAACATCCGGCCGTTATCCTCTTCCTTCAATCGGATCCCCATCTCTTCGAAGAAGGCGATGATATCCCGGTTGCCGAAGATGGAGAGGGCGCTGTACAGAAACCGACCGTTGCCGGGAATATGCCGGATCAGCTCGTCCTGCTCCTTGGCGTTCGTAACGTTGCAGCGCCCTCCGCCGGAGATTCCTAGCTTGCGGCCCAGCTTATCCCCCTTGTCCAAGAGAAGAGTGCGGGCTCCGTGCCGGCTGGCCGCAATGCTGGCCATTAAGCCGGCCGAGCCGGCTCCGACTACGATGACATCATAAATAGACAATCCGATCAATCCTCCGATCAGGCATAACAGCTTCACTAATAGTGCTACACCCGTGCACGTCCGTCAAGCGGTCCGATCGCGCAAGAGGGGCAGGCTGAAACTTTTGGATGGTAGTATGGGCCAGGTCTATGCAGAATATACCAAGTCAGGAACTTCGGTTGCCGGGGCGAGAAAGCAGGCTGTACAATAAGAGAAAATCATGACCCACAATATCATCCAGAATCACCATCAAGGATCCATCGAGATGGATAGCCGGTTGCATGAAGGGATGACATTCACCGTTCGGATGCCTCTGGTGCCGGGCGGCAGACCATAAAGCAGCGGAGGGATGCGGTTTGACGGGGAAGAGTTGGGAGATCTTCAAGGTGTCGGCCAAGCTGGGATTGACCTCCTTCGGCGGGCCGGCGGCCCACTTGGGCTACTTCCGGGAGGAGTATGTCAAGCGGAGAAAATGGCTGGACGACGGGGCCTATGCCGACCTGGTGGCCTTGTGCCAGTTTCTTCCCGGACCGGCCAGCAGCCAGGTGGGAATCGGAATCGGGCTGCTTCGGGCAGGGCTGCCGGGGGCGTTGGCGGCGTGGGTCGGCTTCACGCTGCCGTCAGTGCTGCTGCTGGCGCTGTTCGCGCTCTTGTTCCGGTCCTATGACCTGGCGGGGGCAGGCTGGATCCATGGCTTGAAGCTGGCGGCGGTAGTCGTTGTGGCCCAGGCCGTCTGGGGCATGGGGAAGAGCCTGGCGCCGGACCGGAGCCGGGCCACCATCGCGTTAGCCGCTTCGGCGGTCTTGTTCCTATGGGATTCGGCCTGGTCCCAAGTGGCGGTCATTGCAGCGGCAGGGCTTGCCGGCCGGCTGCTGTTCCGGGGAGAACAGCCGGGTGCGGGTGCGGCTCTGGAGGTTCGGGTAAGCCGAAGGATGGGCGGTGCCTTCCTTGGGCTGTTCGGCTTGCTGCTGGTAGCCCTGCCGGTGCTGGCGGCGTGGACAGGCTCGGACGCAATGGCCCTATTCGACGGCTTCTACCGTTCCGGCGCCCTGGTATTCGGCGGCGGACACGTCGTGCTGCCGCTCTTGGAGCGGGTAGTAGTGCCCGTGGGATGGGTGGCCAAGGAGCAATTCCTGGCCGGGTACGCCGCGGCGCAGGCCGTTCCGGGCCCGTTGTTCACCTTCGCCGCGTATCTGGGCATGATCGCCCGGGGCTGGCTCGGAGCTATCTTGGCTACGGCCGCCATCTTCCTGCCGGCCTTCCTGCTGGTGGCCGGAGCACTGCCCTTCTGGAGCGGCCTGCGCCGGAGAGCCACGGTTCAGGGGGCGCTCAAGGGAGTTAATGCAGCGGTGGTGGGCATTCTCCTGGCCGCCTTGTACCGCCCCGTATTCACCGAAGCGGTGAGGGAGCCTCGGGATATGGCCTTGGCCTTGGCGCTGTTCGGCCTCTTCGTATTCTGGAGGCTGCCGCCCTGGGCGCTTGTAGCCGTGGCCGCTGCAGGCGGCTGGATCATGGGAGCGCTCTGAACGCTCCTTCATACTTCCGTTTCTGGCGGAGCATACTAGAAGTGCACCATGATAACATCCAAGGAGATGATGAACATGGCAGACAAAGGCACTTCCAAGATGGAGAAGACGAAGGATCCGCTGAAGACCACGGACTTCAAGGCCAACCGGGACAAGACCGCCGAGGACAAAAAAATCGACGGACCCAACCATCCGGCGGAATAGAAGAGAGGTGCTTCTTCCATGGCGGACGGGAAGCGTACCGGCAAGGAAAGCGGACGGAGCGGGGAGGAGCGCCAGGACCTGGATCCGTTCGAGATCGAGTTTTTGCCCCAGTTCCGCGAAGGACGGGGACCGCAGGAGCCCTTCGTCAATGAGTACGGGGTGACCATCGGAGATCATGATTACGACTCTCCGGAATCCCCTCTGAACCATTGGTCGAAGGATACGGATCCCTCCATCATGGCGGGAGACCAATGGGTGCATCCCTTCAAGGACATCGGGTTCCATACTCAGGAGAACCGGGATTACTTCGAGAAGGGGATCCCGCCGCAAGGCGGCATCTTCATGCACCCGGACAAGGATGTGGCCTATCCGGCCTTCAACAGTCCGGCGAAGGGCGAGAGCGGCTCCAAGGCCAAGGGCGGGGAGAAGGAATAAATCGTGCGGCGGGGCGATATAGTTGCATGAGGGGATTCGGCATGTATAATATTACTTAAGAAACATTTTGATATGATAATTTGTTTAAGGAGTGGATTATACATGTCGATGACGTTTGATGCTTATATGCGCGATGTGATCCAGCCGATGCGGGATGAGCTGACCCGCCTGGGCGTGAAGGAGCTGCGGACGCCGGAGGAAGTGACCGAGAACCTGGAGAATGCCAAGGGCACGGCGCTGGTCGTCGTCAATTCCGTGTGCGGCTGTGCGGCCGGCAACTGCCGTCCGGGCGTGGCCCAGGCGCTCCAGCACGAGGTCGTGCCGGACCATCTGTTCACGGTCTTCGCCGGACAGGATAAGGAAGCCACCGCCAAGGCCCGCGAATACTTCGCTCCTTACCCGCCGTCCTCCCCATCCATCGCCTTGATGAAGGACGGCCAGCTGGTCCACTTCATCCAGCGCCACAGCATCGAGGACCGTACGGCCTCCGAGATCGCAGCGGAGCTGAAGGGCATCTTCGACGAATACTGCCGCGGCTGAGCCGGGGCGGCCGAATCCGTTTCCTGTATACAGGAAACGGATTTTTTGGCGTGTAGGGGATGCGCGGTATGGCTGTCCTCGGGTGATGCTCTTGAAATCTGGTTCCGGTGGTCTATACTAGAAGCATGCAGCACGTTGAAGTGAGGTTTCCTCACACGCACCAAGGATACATAGAGATGTTAGACCGAAGATGAAGAGAGGATGGATGGAGTTATGAGCCTGCAGGAAGAAATCATCGCGCGGCTGGGCGTGAAGCCGGTCATCGATGTGGACGAGGAGATCCGCAAGCGGATCGATTTTCTTAAAGGTTATGTGCAAAAATCCGGCACCGCCGGCCTCTTGATCGCCATCTCGGGCGGGATCGACAGCGCGGTGGCTACAGGTCTGTGCAAGAGGGCCACCGATGAGCTGACCGCCGAGACCGGCAAGGAATACAAAACCGTCGGCGTGTTCCAGCCCTATGGCGAGCAGGTGGACATCGAGGACAGCTATTCGGTGGCGGAGGCCTTCGGCCTGAAGTACCGGATTGAGACCAACATTGAGGATGCGGTGAACGAGATCGTGCTGGAGGCCGAATTCGGGTTGAAATCCATCGGCATCCACCAGCATCTGAGCCGCGGCGGCAAGGGCAACGTGAAGGCCCGGACCCGTATGGTTCTGCAGTATGCGCTGGCCTTCGATCTGAATCTGCTGGTGGTGGGCACCGACCATGCCTCTGAGGCCATCACGGGCTTCTTCACCAAGTACGGCGACGGGGCCGTGGACATCACGCCGCTGTCCTCGCTGAATAAGCGCCAGGTGCGCCAATTGGCCTCCAAGCTGGGCGTGCCGCAGCCGATTCTGGACAAGGCTCCCACGGCCGGTTTGTGGGACGGGCAGACGGATGAAGGGGAGCTCGGCATTACCTACGGCGACAACAGCGATTATCTGGAGGGCAAGGCCATACCGGAGGAAGCCCGCGAGAAGCTGGAGAAGCAATATCTGAAGACGGAGCACAAACGCGCGCCGATCCCTGGCATCTAAGGGTTCTGACACGCCGGCGTGCGCACCTATAGGGCACGGCCTTTGGCCGTCCTCCCTCAAGCTGCAGGTTGAATAGCAGCAAGGGGAGGACGGCTTTTTGGGCAGACTGCAGGAACGGGCGGCTTACCTCCCGTCGTGGAAAAAGTTGACGATGTTCCCGTCCGGGTCCCGGAACCAGAAGGAACGGGCCCCCCAAGGGTGGGTGGCCGGCAGCTTGACGAAGGGGACCCCAAGAGCCTTCAGGCGCTCGTATTCCGCGTCCACTTCCTGCACCCGGAAGCTGATCGTAAAGGAGCCGGTTCCGGCGCCCGCCATGGACCCGGGAGCCATCCCCTCCATTCCTTGCTCGGAGAAAATGGAGAAGATGCTCCCGTCGATGTGCAGATCGGCGTGGGTGTCGTCTCCGTCCGCTTCTGCCCGGAGCACGTCGGTGTAGAACCGGACCAGAGCGGGCACATCCTTGGTAATGAGACAGATTCCTGCGAATTTCATAGGGCGGAAACCTTCTTTCTGCATCCTGTATAGTGTAAACTGGTGAAAACGGCGTAACGGAGGAACGGGTTGTGATCATCGGAATTGGAACGGACCTGGTGGAGATCGGGCGGATCCGGCGCCTGCTGGAGGAGCCGGGCGGCCGACGCTTCATCGAGCGGGTATTGACCCCGGAGGAGCGAAGGCTGTCGGCGGAGAGACAGGGAAGGCTGACGGAGTTCGTGGCCGGCCGGTTCGCCGCCAAGGAGGCGGTGGTGAAGGCCTTGGGGACGGGCATCAGCGCTGCTACCGGCTTCCAGGACGTGGAGGTGCTCCCGTCGGCCGGGGGGCAGCCGGTGGTCCGGCTGTCGGAGGCTGCGCTGGCCAAGCTCGGAAGGAGCGGGTTGAAGGTGCATCTGAGCATCACCCATACGGCTGAATATGCGTCGGCCTATGCCGTAGCGGAGGAAGCCAGGGGTTGAGGAATAGACCGTCCTTGCGGACGGTCCGTTCTTATTTCTTCGTGGAGAGCCACTCGGCTAAGGTATTGACCTCATCCTGGGACAGCCGGTCCTTGTAGCCGATCATCCCGCTGCCGCCCTTCATGATCTTGTCGCTGATCTGCTCCTTGGTCATCTTGGAGCCGATTCCCTTCAAGACGCTGTTCTTCCCGCTCATGCTCTTCTCCAGCATCGGTCCGTGACAGACCAGGCATTGATTCTTGTAGAGGGTAACGGCCTTCTGAACCGCCGGGTCGGAGGATTGTTCGTCGATGACGGGGGCGTTGGCGGCTTTGCTGCCGGTGGTGCCGCATCCCGCCGCGGCCAGTGCCAGGGTCGAGGCCAGCAGCAGGGTTGCCGTTCTGCGCATTAGATCTTCATTCCTTTCGATTAGTGGATCATGCTTCCATAATTCTTCTCCAATAAGGACTCCGTTCCTCTTGTGAAACATGGTACAATTATGAATAAAGTGGGAATTTTCCAATCGGGTTATACATCAGGAGGGGAACGGAATGAACCGGCCATTATCTGCGTCTGCACGGTCCGATATTCTGGATGATCTGGAATCGGCCACGTTCGATCTCTTGATCATCGGCGGTGGTATTACCGGGGCGGGAATTGCCTGGGATGCGGCCAAGCGGGGCATGAAGACGGTATTGATCGAGCAGAATGACTTTGCCTTCGGAACGAGCAGTCGGTCCACCAAGCTGATCCACGGAGGCCTCCGCTATCTGAAGAAGGGCGAGGTGAAGCTGGTCCGCGAGGTGGGGAGGGAGCGGGAGTGGCTGTACCGCCATGCGCCCCATATGGTCACGCCCATGCAGATGCTTCTGCCGATCTATAAGGGAGGCACCTTCGGGTATTGGTCCAGCTCCTTCGGGCTTTGGCTGTACGACCGCCTGGCAGGTGTCCGCAAAAGCGAGCGCCGCACCATGGCCGACGCCGACGAAGCGGTCCGCATGGAGCCCCTGCTCAAGCGGGAGGGGCTGAAGGGAGCGGGACGTTACTACGAATACCGCTCCGACGATGCCAGGCTCACCGTGGAGGTGCTGAAGACCGCCGTCCGGCATGGTGCCTGGGCGGTGAATTACGTGGAGGCGGAGGAGTTTTTTTACTTCCGCTCCAAGGTGGCGGGGGTCCGCGCCGTAGACCGGCTGACCGGCCGGGAGGTGGAGATCCGCGCCCGGAAGATCGTGAACGCGACGGGTCCCTGGGTGGATCTGCTCCGGGCCAAGGACCATGCGCTGAAGGGCAAGCGGGTCCTCCTGACCAAGGGCGTCCACCTGGTTGTGGACCATAGCAAGGTGCCGGTGCGGCAGGCGGCTTATTTTGACGTGCCGGACGGGCGGATGATCTTCGTGGTTCCCCGGGATGGCAAGACCTATATCGGGACAACGGACACCGTCTATAACGGAGACCCGGGCGAGCCCCGGACCACGGAAGCCGACCGGGATTATCTCCTTCAGGCGGTCAAGACCGCCTTCCCCCATGTGAAGGTAGGGCCTGGCGACGTGGAGGCCATGTGGGCGGGACTTCGCCCCTTGATCCGGGAGGAGGGCAAGAAGCCTTCGGATATTTCCCGCAAGGATGAGATCTGGGAATCGCCTTCGGGACTCATCACGATAGCGGGCGGCAAGCTGACGGGCTTCCGCAAGATGGCGGAGAAGACGGTGGATGTGGTGGCGTCAAGCCTGGCCCAGGAGGGCCGGCAGGCCTTCGGCCCCTGCACCACGGCGAAGGAAGCCTTAAGCGGGGGAGACAGCGGCCGGTGCGAAACCTACGAGGAGCTTCGGGACCAGCTGGTCCGGCTCGGCGTGAAGAAGGGGCTGTCCATCAAGACGGCCGCTTATCTGGTGAAGCAGTACGGCTCCAATACGGCGGACATCTACATGCGGCTGGAGGGCATGGACCAGCGCTTCGAGGAGCTGGTGAAGCTTCGGCTGGCCGAATCCGGTACGGAAGAGACCGGAGAGTCGGAGCAGGCGGGTGCGGAGGCCGTGCCAGAGGCGCCGAGTGCAGGATTGCCCGGAGAGCCGAAGGCAGTGTCGGGTACGCCGAGTGTAGGGCGTGATGGAACGTCGGGTGAGCCGAGCCTAGGGCGTGATGGAATGTCGGGTGCGCAGAGGGCAGAGACAGTGCCGGGAGCGCCGAGGGCAATGCGTGATGGAATGTCGGGTGCGCAGAGAGCAGAGATAGTGCCGGGAGCGCCGAGCGTAGGGCGTGATGGAATGTCGGGTGCGCAGAGGGCAGAGACAGTGCCAGGAGCGCCGAGTGTAGGGCGTGATGGGGTGCCTGTGGCGGGAAATGACGATGAGCGAGGTTTCTCGGAGTCGCTGGAGATCGTCAACGAGATTGACGGGTATGAAGGCGGTGTTGAATCGGACCGAGGTGCGGCTGACGCTATGGATGCGGATGCCGATCCGGAAGCAGGCGCCGATACAGGCGCAAGCGGGGCTGGAGACATGGCGGAAGAAGGTGGCTCCCAAGCCGGAGCTGTAGCCCGGGACGAACCCGGCGCAGCATCGGCGCGAGAGCCGGGGCTTGCGGAGACCGGTTCCTCCGAAGCGCCGAGTCAGGCTTCGGCATCCGCTTCTGCGGCGGGGGAGCTTCCTCCCCACTCGTCCCGAAGTGTGCCGGAGAGCCCGGCAGCTGCACGTACGGCGCAGGAGCAGGTCCTTCGCTCAGGCGTCCGGCCAGAGCCCGTGAACCGCCCGAGGACAGAGCCGGACCGCCGGACCCCCGCCCGGCCGGTGCATCAGCCGACCGGTCGAAGGGAGCCGGCCTACCCGAGCGGGATGAGCCGCCCATCGCCGTCCCCAGCCATCCGTACGGGCCGTACGGTGCCGGTGGAGACGGTGAGCCCGGAGATGGAATACAGGGCGCTGGTGGCGGAGGTGCTGTACGGCATCGAGGAGGAGATGGTGCTGAATGCGGATGATTTCCTTGTCCGGCGGACGGGGCTGCTCTACTTCGACCGGGAACGGGCCGAGACCATCGCGCTCGACGTCATCGACATCATGGCGGAGCGGCTCTCCTGGAGCGAGCGGGAGATCCTGAATCAGAAGCTTCGGCTCTCCAAGGAATGGGAGGCCGCAACGGTGGCGGCCGGTAAGGATTAAGGCCGCATAAGAATATGGGAGCCCCCGCCAAGGTCATACCTGCTTGGCGGGGGCTCCTTTTTGAGAATATCCGAGGCCTTCTCGCAACCAAAGGCATATATGCCTTTGGTTGCCCGGAAATAACCCAACTTCCGAGACCAAGGGCAAATGTGCCGCTGGTTACCCGGTTGAAGTGAAAAGGAGAGTCTCACCCCCCAATCAAAGGCAAAAGTGCCTTTCATCGAGTCTGATGAAGGGGGGGATGATGAACGAAGGGCAAATGTGCCGTTGATCAGACGGATGGGTTGCGAAATGAGAAAACAACACCGGCCCGTCTACGGGCGAGTCGGTAAATAGGGGCAGGTAAAGAGGGGAAAGAGGTCCCTTTTCAGTAGCCCATGGCCCAGCGCCCGGCTGAAGGCCACCCATGGCCTATAATGGCGGGAGAATGCGGCTATTGCTCAATAAAGGCCATCCATGGCCTTGGAGTGTAGCAGGCGTCGCGCTGCTTAGTGTTGCGCCCGGCTGAAGGCCGCCCATGGCCTTTATTCGCGGGGGAATGCGGATATCGCCCAATAAAGACCACCCATGGCCTTGAAGAGCAGCAGGCGTCGCGCTGCCCGGTTCGCAACAGCTTGAAGAGGCTATCCCAAGCCCGTGAAGATGGGGCAGGGATAGCCTCGTTCATTTTCTGCGCAGCGCCGGATCAGCCTCCGGCCTTGGTCCGGGTCCAATTCTGGAGGATCCAGCCGCAGGCCGCCAGACTGAGGCCGCCCATGACGTCCAGCACCATGGGGGCGAAGCCCAAATACCGGATGAAGGTGACGGCGGATAAGGCGAACAGCCAGATTCCCAGGGCCATCAGCTCGAAGCCCAGCAGGAGGCCCAGAACGGAGAAGAAGCAGCTCAGCAGCAAGGCCCGGAATAAGTCCATAAAAAACGGATTCACCGCATGCACATATTCCATCAGCATCAGCGAGCCTGCCGCGAGGCAGAAGGGGACGACGGCGGCCAGGGCGGCCAGCCGGAGTCCGGATACGTTGCGTTCGCCTGCCGGAAGCCAACCGTGTACCAGCAGGATGGCGATGCAGACTAGAGCGGCCGTCATGGCGGACGCCGGCTGGGTCCAGGGCGGAAGCTTCCAGCTGCCGTACCATTGGATCATGCCGGTAAGAATCCATTGAGCGGCCCAGATGTGAAACATGGGAAGCCAGCCCCGCACCAGGCGGACGTGAGACCGCATCTGGTGGTGCAGGGGCTGCAGCGTGTTAGACAAAGCCATAACCTCCGGTTCGCGAGGACGGACTCATCCCGGATCCCCGAAGGGGGCCAGGCGGTTGCGCTTGGCATAGTCCCGGGGGGAGATGCCCTCGATTTTTTTGAAGATGCGGCTGAAGTAGAATTCATCCGAATAACCGACGCTGTGGGCGACGGCCTTCAGCCTGTAGTCGGATAAGGCGAGCAGCTCCTTCGCCCGGTCGATCCGCAAATGCGTCAGGTATTCGATGGGGCTGTAGCCGATGGATTTCTTGAACAGGCGCGAATAGTGACTGACGCTTAGGCCGGCCATCTGGGCCAGCCCCTCCAGGGTCAGCGGCTCCTGGTAATGGGAGGTCATGTAGTCCTGCGTATGCTCGATGGCCGCCGTCGTGTCCCCGGCAATCTGCTGGGCGCGGAGGTCCTGAAGGAGCGTGAGCAGGAATTCGTGCAGCAGGATGCTGCGTCTCATGGCCGTCATATGTCCCCGGCGCTGCCACAGCTGGTCCAATTGCTCCATAAGCTGAATGAGCTGCGGAGCGTTGTGGATCGAGTGAACACCCTCGATGGGAAACGGGCTCTCCGACGCAGGGCGGGAAATCCACTGTTCCTTCTCCCAGTAAGTTTCCGTATAATGAAACCGTAAGAAGTAGTATTCCAGCGGGTTCTCGGCATCGTTCACCCTTTCGATGTGCATGCCGGGCGTATGGAAGAAGATTTTGCCGGGCTCGGCGGGGTATGGGGTGCCATTGATCGTGAACACGCCCTTGCCCTTGACGATCAGCCAGAAGGAATGATAGCGCATGAGATGCAGCGGTTTGACCCATTCGGGACCGGTCTTCTGATGGCCGATCAAGAGAATGGTCAGCACCAGCTTGTTCAGCTTGGATGCGATCTCACCGATTTGCAGCATACGTGCGCCTCCGTTCCTAGTGCTAGTAAGGTCCGATTCGGGTCTTTTGACCCCTCCCTATTATACCGAACCCATCCAACAAATGAGAAGGAGAAGCCGATGAAAAAGTTCGACAGCCTGGATGAGACGAAAAAGCGGTTCTCCGAGCCGTTATTGGAATGGTACCGTTCCGTCCGCAGGGATCTGCCCTGGAGACGAAGCCGCGACCCCTATCGGATCTGGGTATCCGAGATTATGCTGCAGCAGACGAGAGTGGAGACGGTCATTCCTTATTTTAACCGTTTTATGGAGTGGTTTCCAACAGTGGAGGCGCTGGCTTATGCACCCGAGGAGCGGCTGCTGAAGGCTTGGGAGGGTCTGGGCTATTATTCGCGGGCCCGCAATCTGCAGGCGGCAGCCCGGGAGGTATGCGAGCAGTACGGAGGACGGGTGCCGGATACCAAGGAAGGCGTGTCGGGCCTGAAGGGCGTCGGCCCCTATACGGCGGGAGCGATTCTGAGCATCGCCTTCAACCAGCCGGAGCCGGCCGTGGACGGCAATGTTATGCGCGTGCTGTCCCGGTACCTGGTGTTGGAGGAGGACATTGCCAAGCCATCCACCCGTATCGGCATCGAAAAGCTGGCCCAGGCCCTGATACCCGAAGGGACCGCCGGCGACTTCAACCAGGCGCTGATGGAGCTGGGCGCCACGATCTGCACGCCCAAGGCGGCCCATTGCCTGCCGTGCCCGGTGATGGAGTGGTGCGGGGCGCGCCTGGAGGGACGGGTGGACGAGCTGCCCGTCAAGGCCAAGGCGAAGCCTCCCCGTACGGAGCGGCGTGCCGTGGCCCTCGTAGAGGGCACGGGCGAGCACGCAGGCCGCGTGCTGGTGCGCCAGCGGCCAGCGGACGGGCTCCTGGCCCGGCTGTGGGAGCTGCCTCACGTGCAGCTCCCGGATGGGCCCAGCGCCGCCGCAGGTGAAGGCGCAGCGGCCGGCAGCGGCCGGAGCCGCGGAGCCGCACGGCGCGGACGCGGTGCGGGCGCGAGCCCGGTCGGCGCCGAAGGCGGTCCGCAGGCGGCTGAGGCAGCGGCAGCGGCGTCGGCCCATGGCCGGGCCATGGGCGAGCTGGCGGCGCAGCTGGCGGGCGAGGACGGCGTCGGCCTGGTCCCGGTGGAGTGGCTGATGGATGCGGAGCATACGTTCAGCCACATTCACTGGGACATGGCCGTGTACCGCTGCCTGCCCGCCCCGGGCGCGCTGCCGGGCGCCGCGTACGCCGCCGGCACCGGAGCCCGCGCAAGCGCCGCAGCCGCAGCCGCTGCGCCGCCGGGGGCCGGCTCGATGGCCGCCGAGGCGCCAGGCCCGGGCTACGGGGGCGCCATCGCACCGGCCGGGGCACCCCTGCCGCCGGGCTACCGGTGGCTGGATTTTGACGAAATGGATAAATATGCGTTTCCGAACGTGTTTTTGCGCATTCTACAAGCATACCGGAAGGCCAGGACTTAAGCGTCCGCAGCTTGCTCCCTTCCATAACGGAAGCCGGTAATCGCGGTCCGCCCATTATGAGCTCCGCTGCAACTTAGCGGAATAAGATTCCGTTATTCCTTGTAAGCCTGCCCGTACCCCAAAGGAGGAACCAACCGATATGAAACTGGCGCTTATCGCCGACATTCACGGCAATTACCATGCGCTGCAGGCTGTGCTGGAGGACATCCGCAGCCGGCAGGCGGACCGCATCTACGTGCTGGGGGACCTGGTGTTCAAGGGTCCGCTGCCGGAGCGGTGCGTCCGGGCCGTGCGGGATCTCAACACCGTGGTCCTGCAGGGCAACATCGACGAGCTGATCGGCCGCAGCTTCATCCAGCCCGGCTTCGCCAAATCACCGGAGCATGAAGCCGCCCTCCGCAAGGAGATGGAGTGGACCCGATCCCGTCTGACGGAGGAGGAGCTGGCGTATCTGGCAGAGCTGCCCTTCTCCTATGACGAGGAGCTGGCCCCCGGGCTGAAGGCCCTATTCGTCCATGCCAACCCCCTCAACCTGCTGGATATCGTCCTCCCGCTGGCTCCGGAGGAGGAGCTCATGGGCCAATTCGGGGGCACGGACGCCAAGCTCCTGGCTTATGCCCACATCCACCAGCCTTATGTGCGCTTCCTGAACGGCCGGGCCATCGTTAATACGGGCAGCGTCGGCTTGCCCTTCGACGGCAGCCCCGAAGCCTCTTACGCTTGGATCGAGGTGGAGGATGCAGCTCCATCCGATGAAGCCGTCACCGCTTCGGCTGCACCCCGGTTCCAGATCTCCATCCGCCGGGTTCCCTACGATCTGGAGGCTGCGGTCAAGGCCTTCGAGGGCTCCGGACACCCGTTTGCGGACTCGGTCATCCGCGCCATCACCACCGGCACCCGTCCGGTATAACAACAACGAAGGAGGCGTTCGCCTCATGAACAACCTGTGGCAGCGGTTCACTTATCTCTGGATCGCCCTGATCGGCTGGGCGGCCTTCATTCTCTTGGAGATGACCCAGACCGTCCTGGGCTTCTGGCTCGGGGTCGTGTCCGGCATCGTCTTCGCCCTGGGGGCCATCTTCACCTCCGTGGTGCGCATCGCCCGGAATGCCAAGCAGGATGTGGTAGTCCACGGCGTGGCCTGGACGTTGGCCGTCGCCCTGGGCTTCCTGTGCTACATCTACATCACCGCGGTGCTAAGCGGGGTCTGATCTCCGCAGCCTGCGCACCGCACGCACAAAAGCCTTCCACCCCGCCGAACAGGCGGGAGGGAAGGCTTTTGCTTTTTGCACTTGGAACGGAATTAGCGGAGGGCCAGCTCCAGCAGGCCGAAGTCACAGCTGCGGTGAAAGTCAGGGGTGCCGGAGGTGACCCGGCTCCAGCAGCCGTAGTGGGGCACGGGCGTGTCGTCCCCGCACTTGTAGAAATTGCCTCGGAGCAACCATCCCGATTCCGGCCGGAAGTCCGGGAAATAGCCCTGCAGCCAGCGAAAGGGAATGGAAAACTCCAGCTCCCAGCACCCGGCAGCGGAAGAAGGAAGCTCCGGATGGATAGCGCTGCGGATGGCGAACAGGTCGTCGCTCTCCCCGTCTCGGAGAAAGCGCCGGTCTTCCCGGCCGGCGCCCAGCTGCAAGAGAAGGGTTCCCCGGGCGTTCAACTCAAAATTCAAGTACCGGGGATCCGTCTCCGGACAAGGCTGAACAAACAACTCCACGCAGCTGTCCTGATACACCGGCCCGTTCCGTTCCAGGTAACGGACGGTCGGGTCGGCTTCCCGAACCCGGAATCGGATGTGAAGCCGCTCCGGGGTCCAACAGAGGCGGACCTCGGTTTCCGGAGCATAGCCGTTGCCGAGCCAGAGGAAATGGCCGATGGAAGCCGGAGGAACCTGCTCCCAGGCAATCGGGCCGTTCGCGTCCGGCAGGAAGGGGATCCGGTACTCCAGGGGCGGGGTGGTCATCAGGATACACTCCTTTATAAGGAAAATAATTTCGACAAAATGCCAAAAGGGCATGTAAAAATTTTACTAATAACACACTAATCTTACCAAAAGTGGCCCGCGACCAACAGTACCCACCGTCTTATTTTACCGGTGATCTGCACCGCTGGGTAAGGCCATGCTCTAGTCCTGCCCTTACCTTGGGATACCTTCTTGTCACGAACACCCGCCTCGGTTTCCTCCTGCTTCACCGTCTCCCCCGTCAACGGGTCGATTCGCTTTTTCGTTTCTCCCGTAAGCCCTCCGTCGGATCAACGGCACATTTGCCCTTCGTTCATCCAGCTCCCCAACACCAGACTCGATGAAAGGCAATCATGCCTTTGATTCGGGGATGGGAGTCCCCTTTTTCCCTCCAGTGGAGGAATGAGCGGCATATTTGCCTTTGATCTCTGACTTCGTTCGTTATCAGAGCGACCAACGGCATTTATGCCTTTGGCTGCGACAGAGTCCTACAAGAACCATACAAAAAAACCGCAGAGGACGGGGATCCTCTGCGGCTTCCTAACAGGCTCATCTCTTACAAGGCTTCGCCGACACGGTGCACACGAAGCAGGTTGGTTGCGCCGGTGCAGCCTGCCGGTACGCCGGCAGTGATGACGACCAGGTCGCCCTCCTGCACGTAGCCGGCCTGCTGGGCCAGGGATACGGCGGCGGCGACGGCTTCGTCGGTGCTGGCTGCCGCTTCGCTGCGGAGCAGCGGGGTAACGCCCCAGGTCAGGGACAGGGCGTACAGCACGCTCTCCTTGGTGGAGACGGCGATGACGGGAGCGGCCGGCTTATGCTTGGCGATCATCCGGGCGGTAAAGCCGCTCTCGGTCAGAGCCAGAATAGCCTTGGCGTTCAGCTCCAGCACGGTGCGGGCTACAGCTTCACCGATGGCGCCGGTGACGTCGGTTGCGGTTTCGGCACCCTTGCAGCTGCAGCGGCCGTAACGTCCCAGGACGGACTCGGCGCGGACCGCGATGCGGGCCATAGTCTCAACGGACTCCAGCGGATACTTGCCTGCGGCGGATTCGCCGGAGAGCATGACGGCATCGGAGCCGTCGAAGATGGCGTTCGCGACATCGCCGGCTTCCGCACGGGTCGGGCGGGGGTTCACCTGCATGGACTCCAGCATGTGGGTGGCGGTAATGACCGGCTTGCCGGCCAGGTTGCACTTCTGGATCATATCCTTCTGAACCAGAGGCACGTCTTCAACGGGAAGATCGACGCCCAGGTCGCCGCGGGCGACCATCAGGCCGTCGGCTACGCTCAGGATGGCGTCCAGGTTTTCGACGCCCTCGTCATTTTCGATCTTGGCGATGACTTGGATATGTCCGGCGTTGTGCTCGTCGAGGATGTGCTTGATCTCGAGAATGTCCTCAGCCTTGCGGACGAAGGATTGAGCGATGATGTCGATGTTCTGCTCGATGCCGAACTTGATATGGCGAACGTCCTTCTCGGTAACGCCGGGCAGGCTGGTCTTCACTCCGGGAACGTTGACGCCCTTGCGCTGCTTCAGGCGGCCGCCGTTCTTAATAAGACAGGTGATCTCGGTGCCTTCGGCCTTGACGACCTCCAGACGGACCAGACCGTCGTCGATCAGGATGATGCTGCCGGGCTTCACGTCCTGGGGCAGCTGCTTATAGGTCACCTGAATGCGGTCCTTGGTGCCGAGGACTTCCTCCGTGGTCAGGACCACGGTTTCTCCGGGGACAAGCTCCGCGTAGTCGGCGGCCATCTTGCCGATGCGGATTTCCGGACCCTTGATGTCGAGCAGTACAGCTACATACTTATTCAGCTCTTTGGCTGCCTCGCGGATGCGGCGGATGCGCTCTGCGTGCTCGTCGAGCTCGCCGTGGGCGAAGTTCAGACGGGCGACGTTCATGCCGGCTTGGATCAGCTTGCGGAGCATTTCCGGGCTTTCGCTGGAGGGACCGATGGTGCAGACGATTTTTGTTTTACGCATAGATGGTTTCTCTCCTTAATGATTCACAAGGTTAGCCTTGTGAAATTTTTCGCTACCTATTACAATAAGGCAAAATGATTCATCAGAAAAATATATATTTTTTCGTTTTTCATCAATTTTTATGTAAAAGGATGATCGGCTTATGAATCTGCATGCACTTCGAATCTTTCACACTGTAGCCGAGAAGGGCGGCGTCACCCGTGCCGCAGAGGAGCTGCTCATCAGCCAGCCGGCCGTTACGGCCCAGATCCGCAATCTGGAAAAGGAGCTCGGCATCCAGCTGCTCGCCTCGAAGGGGCGGGGCATCCTGCTGACCGATGCCGGGCAGATGCTGGCGGCCCACGCCAAGCGCCTCTTCGCCTTGGAGCGGGAGGTGGACGAGGCGGTGCGGGAGTACAAGGCAGGCTTCAGCGGCGTGCTGCGGATCGTGGCCACGTACCTGCCGGCCAACCTGCTGCTGCCGGAATGGCTGGCCCTGTACAAGCAGGAGCATCCTTCCGTGGAGGTGGTGCTGACGACGGCCAACTCCCGGGAGGCGGTGGAGGGGCTTCTGCAGTACGATGCGGAGGTCGCCGTCTACGGCGGGGGCTGGGAGGAGCAGCCCGGCATTGAATGGGAGGAGCTGCTGGAGGATGAGCTCTGGTTTATCGTACCCCAAAATCATCCATATGCCGGCAAGGAAATCACCTTGGCCGAGATGATGAAGGTGCCGTTCATCCTCCGGGAGGAGGGGAGCTCCACCCGGGAGCGGCTGTTCTCCCTGTGCCGCGCGCTGAATGTGAATCCGCCCAAGGTGGGATTGCAATTTAATGGCGTGAATGAAATGGTCCGGGCGGTCATGGCCGGCTACGGAGCCATCTTCATCTCCTCGCTCGCCGTCCGGGAGTACGTGGAGCGGGGCGACGTGGACCGGGTGCTGGTGAAGGGAGCGTCGCTCCTGAACCCCATCGCGGTCTGTACCCGGAAGGACGAATCGCTCTCTCCCGCAGCCGCTGCGTTCCTCTCCCTGGTCAGGGAGCAGGTGAAGGGCTGGACCGTAGTGTAAGCAGCGGTTAAGGTCAGTCGCCCGGAAAGGGCGGCAATGCGCGCTCCTTCGCGCAGCGGATGCGCAGGCCGTTATGCAACCTTTTGGAGGGGGAGGGAGTCTAAGGGGGTAAATGGAAATAGGAGTGTGGCCCATGAAGCCGGTTCGTGCTGCGCTGGTGTTGATATTGCTTCTGCTCCTTACTGCGGGCTGCAAAGAGGAGGAGGCGGGCAAGGAAACGATCGCGAAGGAAGAGGCGCTGCGGATCGCCCAAGCCCAAGTGAAGGACCGGGAGGCGGTCTGGAGCGCGGAGCTGGTGGAGCACCACCCCTACGATATCGACGCCGTTCCCGAAGGGGTCCGCCAATGGAAGGTGGAGGCCCGGTTCCCGGCCGGCAATCGGGAGGTGTACACCCTCGATGCGAAGACCGGAGAGCTATTGAATCTGACGGAGCTTGAGGCCCCCGGCAGCCTGCTCCCTCCCGAAGCCATGCAGCGTCTTCCTGCGCTCGAGGTGGAGGAGAAGGACGGCACGGTGATCTTCAAAGTCCGGGAGGAGCCGGGGGTGGAAGCCTACCCGGTCCAGACCATGGTCCCGCAGGATCCGGCGCTTCCGGTGATCCATCTGCTGCGGAGCATTACCGGGACGGACGCTGACCGTCATTACCGGTTGGACGCGTTGGCCGTAGACCCTGGCACGCGGGAGAGCCGGGTCTACCCTCTAGCGGATGTCCGCCTCCTGGACTCGTATTCCGTGGACAGCTTCGCCCGGTTCTACGGGTTCCTGGACGCGGAGCACCTGCTGTTCCTGCAGCCGTACCAGCCTGCGGGAAGCGGCAGTCTGGTATACCGCCTCTTATCTCTGCAGCTTCCGACGGGTAAGCTCGATCTGGTGATGGACCGGGTGCTGCCGGATCTCGGAAGCGACTTCCAGGGGGCGGGCTGGCTGACGGCCGACGGAGGCAGGCTGGTGCTCAGCTCCTTCCGCGATGGCAAGCTGTGGGTGGCGGACCTGAAGGAGCGGACCGTCCGCACCCAGATGGGCTTCGCCCAGAGCTGGCCCTCCATCGACCTGTGGCCGTCGCCGGACGGCAGCACCTTCTGGTACGCGCCCAAGGAGGAGGCGCCCCGGCTCTACGGTCTGGACGGCGGGGTGCTGGCCGCCCTGCCGGAGGAGATGGGCTATCGCGCCGAGCCGGGGGTTCTGTGGAGTCCCAAGGGGGAGTACGGGCTGTACGAATTCACCTTGGACCGGAGCGTGGACCACGTCATGTACGGAGAGGATATTCTTCGGATCGCCCCGCAGGGCATCCGGATGCTGGACCGCGCGGGCAAGCCGGTGTGGGAGCGTAAGTCCGCTGCGGACAGCGGGATGCGTGTGGAGTGGAGCGGCTGGCTCCCTGGGGAGGACGCCGGAGTGATCCGGGAGTATAGGCTGGAGCGGGACCCCGGAGAGCCGCCGGTGAAGGCGGGCTCCGTCTACAGCTTGGCGGATGCCCGCACGGGCCGTACCACCCCGCTGATCCGCAAGGAGCGCATCTTGGAGCTGAAGCACCCTGAGCCCGTCATCGGCAAGAACGACGTCCAGCTCCTTGTGGTGGACCGGACGGCCGGCACCTATTGGCTGAACGGGGAGAACGACGGCGGAACCACGCTGAAGCTCAGCCTTTCCCTGCTCTCCAGCCCGGGAGCCCCAGGCGCTCCCTTAATGTGGTCCGAGACGGATCACAGGACCAACCGGACCGCCGTCCGGATGTATGATCCCTCCGCCGGTTCGGTAACGGAGCTCTTGCAGCTCCCGAATACGGGGACGGAGCTTAAGCTGGTTCGCGGAGCATGGCTCTTAAGCTCCGAGATGACCTATATCCCGATCCAGCGCCCCTAACCGGAAGGTCCGTATGCGCCATTCCCATCCCTTAGAGGATGGGAATGGCGTTTTTTGCGTTCAATCTAAAAATCGGTTCAAGTTATGTTAAGATACTTGACATCATTTTTAACGGGAGATAGTATTATGCTTATAATCCTCGGAATTTTCTAAATATTCCTAAATATTCATGGCAGTAATGTTAGTATATCTAACGGCATATACATGATCCACTTAGAGAAGGGTCGGATGGCTATGGATGCTTTGGAGCGAGTGCCGGAGGCGCCTTATGCGCTGGGCGGGTTTTTCGATGAGATGTTCGCGGAGACGGAGGCCGGGCCTGAAGTGCGGGAGCATTACCGGCAGGTGTTCGGCTGCTTGAACGGATTGAAGCCGGAGGAGTTCGCGAAGAAGCAGAAGGCCTTCGACCGCCGCATGATGGAGGAGGGCATCACCTTCACGCTGTACCAGCCCTCGCAGCTGCAGCCGCTGGAACGGACGCTGCCCTTCGATCTGATCCCCCGCATCATCCCGGGGAGCGAATGGTCGGAGCTGGAGAAGGGGCTGCAGCAGCGGGTCCATGCGCTGAATCTGTTCATCCGCGACATCTACCACGAGCAGCACATCATCCGGGACGGCATCGTCCCCAGGCGGATGGTGGTGGCGAACAAATACTTCCGCCCCGAAATGGCGGGCGTCCGGGTTCCCGGCGGCGTGTACATCACCGCCTCGGGCATCGATCTGATCCGGGACGAGGCCGGCCGCTATCTGGTGCTGGAGGATAATCTCCGGTCTCCGTCAGGCTTCTCGTACCTGTTCAAGAGCCGGTCCATGATGAACCAGCTCTACCCCGGGCTGACCCTGCCCAATGCCCTCCGTGACGTGGAGGCCAGCCTGAACCGGTTCCTTACGGTCCTGCGCAGCCTCTCCCCTTCCCGCAAAAAAGATCCCGTCATCGCCCTTCTGACCCCGGGGGAATATAACTCCGCCTACTATGAGCACGCCTTCCTGGCCCAGCAGATGGGCATCCATCTGGTGGAGGGGCGGGACCTGGTGACCATGGAGCACAAGGTGTACATCCGGGGGCTGGGCGGCGGCCTGACCCAGGTGGATGTGCTGTACCGGAGGATCGATGACGATTATTTGGATCCGCTGGCTTTTGACCCGTCGTCGATGCTGGGGGTGGCCGGCATTATGAACGCGTACCGGGCGGGGAATATTGCCATCGTGAATGCGCCGGGCACAGGGGTGGCCGATGACAAGGCCATGTATGCCTATGTGCCGGACATGATCCGCTATTATCTGAAGGAGGAGCCGATTCTCGGCAACGTGCCTACCTATGTGCTGTCCCGGCCGGCGGACCGGGAATATGTGCTGGGTCGGCTCCATGAGATGGTGGTGAAGGAAACCTCCTTGTCGGGCGGCTACGGCATGCTGATCGGCCCCTCGGCTTCGGAGGAGGAGATCGAGCTGTTCCGGAAGCAGATTCTGGCTAACCCGGCCCGGTATATTGCCCAGCCGACCGTGAAGCTGTCGCGCGCGCCGGTTTTCCTCGACGGCAAGCTGGCGCCTCGGCATATCGATCTTCGTGCGTTCGTGCTGATGGGCGGAGAGGACGCGGGGATTCACGTGATCCCCGGCGGACTGACGCGCGTGGCGCTGAAGGAGGGCTCGCTGGTGGTCAATTCGTCG
This sequence comes from Oryzibacillus soli, assembly GCF_051594765.1. NCBI lineage: Bacteria > Bacillati > Bacillota > Bacilli > Caryophanales > Paenibacillaceae > Oryzibacillus > Oryzibacillus soli. The sequence goes on along the minus strand of NZ_JBPPGJ010000014.1, from coordinate 60,772 downwards.
CAGGGCGGCGGATGCAAGGATACATGGGTGCTGGCCTAGAGGGCCGGGGAAAGGATAGGGATGCGGATGCTGAACCGGAATGCGGAGGCTTTGTTTTGGGTTGGGCGGTATATGGAGCGGGCGGAGAACCATGCCCGGCTCATCGACGTGCATTATCACCTCCAGCACGAAAATGATTTTGCCCACGAGGAGCATAAGTGGTCGCGGCTGATCGACGCCTTCGGCGCCCGGGAGGACTACCGGAAGCAGTTCGACCAATTCACGGAGCGCGATGTGCTCTCCTTCATGACGCTGGACCGGGGATACAACAACTCCCTGTTCAGCTGCGTGTCCCAAGCCCGGAACAATCTGAGGAGTATCCGGGAGAAGCTGCCGACCGAGCTGTGGGACGCGGTCAACGCGTTCTATCTGTGGCTGGGGGACATGCAGGTGGCGGATATGCTGGCCGAGGGGCCCAATCCGTTCTTCCGGCAGGTGAAGGATCGGATCGCCATGTTCCAGGGGCTGGAGCACTCGGTGCTGCCCCGGGAGCAGGAGTGGCACTTCATCGAGAGCGGGCGGTATCTGGAGCGGGCGGAAAATACGGTCCGGATCCTGCATTCCGTACTGGCGGCCATCTCGGCGGACCGGGCGGCTCCGTATGCGTATCTGAATGCCGTGCTGCGGTCGGTCAGCGCCGCCCAAGCGTTCCGGAAGGCGTATGCCGACGGGATGTCGGCGCCGCAGATCATGGAGTTTCTGCTGACCCGGCGGAGCTTCCCGCGGTCGGCGTACTTCGCCTTCGAGCGGCTGGAGGAGCACCTGGAGGACATCGGCCGGTTCGAAGGGCCGGCGGCGGGTACGCCTCTGCATGAGCGGGCTCTGCGCCAGGCGGGCAAGATTAAGGCGGAGCTCGGCTGCGTGGAGCGGGAGGATCTGACCCCGGACGCCGCCGGGGCCCTGCTGCTCCGGCTGACCGAGGGCTGCCGGGGGCTGGGGAGGACCATGGCGGACAGCTTTTTTCGGCTGGAGGAGGCTAGCGCATGAGGCTGGAGATTCTGCATACGACCCGGTACTCCTATGGGGAGCCGGCTACGGACAGTGTCAATGAGATCCGGCTGACGCCCCGGACCAACAGCCGGCAGTCCTGCTACCACCACGAGGTGACCATCGAGCCGGCGGCGGCGCTGCTGACGTATGAGGACTACTTCGGCAACCGGGTGCATGCCTTCACGGTGAACAAGGCCCATAAGGAGCTGACGGTCCGCACCCGGTCGGTGGTGTCCACGGTGGATCCCGCTTGGCATGCCACCGGCGGCGACGGGCTGACGCCGGAGGAGGAGCTGGAGCTGATGCGCTCGGACCGCTTCTTCGACAAGTACTGTGAGTTCCTGCTGCCGACGGCATACACGGCCTTCTCCCCGGAGTTGGAGCAATACTCGGCAGGGTATCCGCTGGATCCGGCGGGCGGGGGTGTGTATGCCTGGGCGCAGCGGCTGAATCTGGGCATCCACCGGGATTTGGTGTACGACCCGGCGGCTACCAGCGTGCATACCACCGTGGAGGAGACGCTGGAGCTGCGGCGGGGGGTGTGCCAGGACTACACCCACCTGATGCTGGCGGTATGCCGCTCGATGGGCGTGCCGGCACGGTACGTGAGCGGCTACCATTTCGTCGGGGACCTGAGCGGCGGCAGCGCCGACTTCGAGCAGGCCTCCCACGCCTGGGTGGAGGTGCTGGTGCCCGGCGGCGGCTGGCGGGGCTTCGACCCGACCAACCGGACGGAGACGGGCTGGCGCTACGTCAAGCTGGGCCACGGCCGCGACTACAAGGACATCGTCCCCGTCAAGGGCATCTACCGCGGCACGGGCGAACAGCGGCTCACGGTGACGGTGGACGTGCGCCGTCTGGAGCCGTAGGCGCGGGAGGAGCGGTCCGTGGTGAGCGGAGTGAGGCCCAGTCGCGGGACGTGGAGCAAGAGCCACAGCGGCTCCGACGGCGGAGCGGGGGGGATGAAGGCCAGGAGCGGCCTTCAATCCGGCAGCAGGTGCAGGCCGGAGAATTAAAGGCCACCAGTGGCCTTCGATCCGCGTCCGCAGGGCTCCGACGGCGGAGCGGGAGAATGAAGGCCAGGAGCGGCCTTCAATCCGGCAGCAGGTGCAGGCCGGAGAAATAAAGGCCACCAGTGGCCTTCGATCCGCGTCCGCATTTCCGCCCCGCCCGCACTCCCGCCCGCACTCCCCGCCCCGCCGCCCCGGAGCAAACGCACACCCCAAATACCCGGAACAGACACGCCATCGCGTGTCCGATCCGGGTATTTGGGCTGCTGCGCTGCCTTACAGGGGCTTCCCGTTCAGGGTCGGGGGCGCCTCCTGCTCCATCTCCGGCCCGAACTCGTCGTGTCGCGCCTGATAGTTGCCGTCCTGGTTCCACGAATCCAAGGTCATGAAGTGCTTGTCCCGTCCCTCGGCCGCCGGGTCCATCTGCCGTGCGATCCGCTTCAATCTTCTGGCCATCCGCCTTCCACCTCCCTCCTCTAATCGGTAATGTTCCGCGCCGCCGGAAGATTATGCTCCTTCCGGCAGGGGTGGAGGGTATAAGGGCCCTGCCGGCCATTTTTCCCTCCGGGCACGGACACATAATGGAAGCCGCTTACGAAGGGGTAGCGTTTTCGCAGGGCGCCCCTGTCTGGTGCCCTAGCCGTTTTCCCCGGCGTTCCAGATATGTCCAAAACCTCCGACTTCCTCCCTAGGCGGGAAATGTGTCGTACGACACATTTTGCACCCTTCCGAAAAGTCTGAAAATTACGAACTTCGTCCGATATTCCGTCAGCCCTGCCAGCCTTATGATGAAGTCATCATCGAATTCCGACAAACTTCGCGGAATCTCGATAAAGGCAAACCCGGCGAAAGCCGGCGGCGCAAAGCTACAGGGGCTAAGACGCGGCGACAAGCGGCGGAATGCCAGCCAGCTACCGAAAGATGACGGGAGTTTGTGGCGTATATCCTATGCCCAGAACCCCTCCTTTCGGCTAAAAGGTGGGGCCATTCTCATGAGGAAAGGAGGAGCGAGCGTGAGGCTGCTGATCGAGGAAAACGGCCGCGAGCTGGCCCGGGAGGTCAAGCCGGCGTACCGTTTTGCAAACCGATTGCGGGGGCTTATGGGAACCGCCCATCTCCCGCCGGACAGCGGCCTGCATCTGAAACCCTGCCGGTCCGTCCATACCTATTTCATGCGGTACGCCATCGATGTTCTGCATCTGGACCTGCACAATCGCATCGTAGGCTTGGAGCCGGACTTAAAGCCCGGAAGAATCGGAAGAACCTTTCAAGGAACGGCGTCCATTGTGGAGCTTGCGGCAGGCGCCCTGTACCGGGCAGCACCGGAGCTGGGACAAACCGTGAGATTCGAGGAAGAAGCAGACATCGTGCGATAACCCGTGCACCCTACACCCAAACCCAAAAAGGAGCGAATACATCATGATGAAAAAGCTGATCGGTCTCGTGAAGGAAGAAGAAGGACAGGGCATGACGGAGTACGGTCTCGTGCTGGGCTTGATCGCCGTGGCGGTAGTGGCGACGCTGGTGGCGCTGCGCCAGGAGATCACCAACATCTTCACCGATGCCCTGAACACCGTGCGGGGCCGGAACACGACGCCGACCACCACGCCGTAACGAACCATACCGTACCGCAACCGGCTCCCTCTCCGCCAATCATCGGCATCTCCCAAAAAGGGTCAAGCGCGTCTTCAGGCGCTGGCCTTTTTTTTGAACCTGCGGACGGGGGAGACCGGGGAGACCAGGGAGACCGGGAAGCAAGCGGGCATTCTGCCCGGCAGAACGCGAAAGGGCGGTGACGCCATGTGGCTGAACGGATTGCTGGCAGCGGCGCTGGCGGTCAGCGTCGTAACGGATATAAGAACGCGCAAAATCTATAACAAGCTGCTGTTTCCGGCTGCGGCTGCGGCACTGGCGCTCCACCTGGCCGAATCCGGCTGGGGCGGCCTGGTATCGGGGCTGGCCGGCTTGGCGGCGGGAATGGGCATCCTGCTCCTGCCGTATCTGGCCGGCGGCATGGGGGCGGGCGACGTGAAGCTCCTGGGGCTGGTCGGACTGTGCAAGGGGGCCGCCTTCGTATGGGTGGCCGCCCTCTACATGGCGCTGGCGGGGGGCGTGATGGCCGTCATGTTCTTGCTTTTCCGCAAGGGAGCGCTCGGCAAGCTGAAGTGGGCGGCCATTGTTGCCTACAGCCTCCGGTACGGCGTCCGGCTGCCGCTGACGGCAGGACGGAATGCCGACGCTGCAGGGCTGCCCTACGGAGTGGCGATTGCGGCCGGCGCCCTCCTGTCCGTGTGGGGAAGCGGGTGGTTGACCTAATGAGGAGCATACGCGGGGAGCAAGGCCAGTCCTTGACTGAATTCGCACTCCTGGTGCCGCTCCTGCTGCTCCTGGTCTGCGGCATCGTGGACTTCGGCCGGGTCATGTACGGCTATATGCACTTGAATATGGCTGCGCAGGAGACGGTCCGGCTGGGCGGGCTGGGGAAGACGGACGCGGAGATCACTGCTTTCGCCCGAGGGTACGTGCATCTGGGGGACCCGGCCAAGCTGAAGATCACCATCAGCCCAACCCAGGCCACCCGCACCTCCGGACAATACGTCAAGGTGACGCTGGAATATCCGGTGGGCTTCGCGACCCCCTTCCTCTCCCGGGTGCTCCCAGCGCCGGTGGTGACGGCCGATTCCACCATCCGGGTGGAATGAGTCCGGGCAAGAGATATTCCGACAGAAGGAGGGGAACCCGATGAAAGGGTTAACCGTGCTCGGCCCGTGGGCCCGGCGTATTCAGGAGGCGGCGGGGAGCGAGAAAGGGAGTACGCTGGCTTTTGCAGGATTGGCGCTGACCGTGCTTCTCGCTGCGGCAGGGCTGGTAACGGACGGGGGAACCCTCTTCGTGACCAAGACCCGCCTGCAAAAAGCGGCCGACGCTGCCGTCCTCTCCGCCGCCCAGAATCTGACCTTGACCGAGGCCTCCGTGCTGCAGGTGGCTCAGGAGGTGCTTGCCAAGCAGGATGAGTCGGCGAGTCTGCGGGAGACCAGCGTCGTCATGGGCAGCAAGGTGGGCGTCCGGCTGGCCAAGGAGGTCCGCCTGGGCTTCTCCGGCCTGTTCGGATTCCGGACGGCGACGGTGGAAGCGAAGGCAGCGGCGGAGCTGGCCGTTATGGGCGCGGCCACGGGAGCGGCTCCGTTAGGCATCGATGAGGCCATCCAGCTGACCTACTACAAGGAATACAAGCTGAAGGTGGACCAGACGGAGGTCAGCTCCGGCAACTTCGGCGTACTGGCGTTGGGAGGCACCGGCTCCGCAACCTATGAGGACAACATGAAGTATGGGTACAAAAACCAGCTGTCGGTCGGTGACGTCATCGACACCCAGACGGGCAACATCGCCGGCAAGACCCGGGACAGCGTCCAGCTGCGGCTGGACCAATGCCCTTACACCCCCGGCGATACGAGCCACCGGGACTGCAGCCGGATGATCCTGATCCCCGTCTACAAGCCGGTGGAGTACGGCAGCAACCAGCTGAAGCGGGTGCAGATTACGGGCTTCGCCACCTTCTATATCACCCAGCCTATGAAATCCGGAGATACGTACATCACCGGCATGTTCATCAAGCGGGCGGATACGGGGACGGCCAAGCCGGGAGCGGTGAACCGGGGGACATACACGATCAGACTGACGGAGTAGGTGAAGCGAGCTATGAGAGCCAAAATCATCCTGATCCTGGCGCTTCTGATGGGCGCCTGCACCACCTATTTGTTCTTCGGATATATGAAGCGCTTTGACGAGGCGTCCTTGGCCGGGGAGAACCTGGTGGAGGTCGTCGCCGCCAAAGGCGCCATCAAGAAGGACCAGCGGATCAGCGCGGGCATGCTGGAGGTGGTTCAGGTGCCGAAGCTGGGCCTGCATCCCCAAGCGGTGAAGACCGTGTCGGAGGCCGAAGGAAAGATGGCGTCGGCCGATCTGGCGCCCGGGGAGACGCTGCTCTCCACCCGGCTGACCGAGGAGAAGGACGAGGCCCTGTTCGTCTCACGCAAGGTCAAGGAGGGCTACCGGGCCGTATCGGTGGGCGTCAACTTCGTCCAATCCGTCTCGAACCTGATCGAGCCCGAGGATCTGGTGGACGTTATCTACACGCCGCCGGCCAAGGGAAACGAGCCTGCCGTTTCGGTGCTGCTCCTGGAGAACATCCGGGTGCTGGCCATCGGGCGGCGGATGGTGGAGGCGGACAAGGACACCGTCTATGCCGAGTACAGCTCGGCCACCCTGGAGGTGCTGCCGAAGGCGCTGGTCAGCCTGGTGAACGCGGACGAGCAGGGAGCCATCAGCCTGGCTCTCCATACCCGGATCAACCGGGATAAGTAAGGGAGGAATGAGCTGTGCCGAACGCGGAAGCGGAGGACATCCGGGGCGTACACGCCGGACGGGGAGAGATGATCGCCGTGGCCAGCGCCAAGGGCGGAATCGGACGGACGGTGACGGCCGTCAATCTGGCCGTGGCCCTGTCCAAGAACAACCGTCTTAAGATCAGCGTGCTGGACGGAGATTTCCAATTCGGGGACGTCGGCCTGGCCATGGATCTCCACCCCAGCTTCACGGTAAAGGATGTGGTGGACGCCCTTGACGGCATGGACCGGCATACGCTGGCCAGCTATCTGATTCATCACACGAGCGGAGTCCGGGTGCTGGCGGCGCCGGAGCGGCCGGAGCATGCGGAGCTTATCACGCCCGCCGTCATCGACCGGGTGTGCGATCTGCTCCTCCAGCAGCACGATTACGTCATCGCGGATACGGGAGTGGGTCTGCACGAGACGAGCCTCGCGCTGATCGAGAAGGCGGACCAGGTGTTCGTGCTGACCACCCTGGAGATGACGGCCATCAAGAATACCCGGCTGATGCTGGAGACGCTGGAGCTGTTGGGCCTTCGCCACAAGGCGCAGGTGGTCGTCAACCGCTCCACCATGGAGAGTGTCATCAAGGCTTCGGATGTGGCGGATATTCTGGGGGTGGAGCAGCCCTTGTATATCCCCAATGATTTTCAGACCGTGGCCCAATCGATTAACATCGGGGTCCCGTTCGTGCTGAACAGCGCCAAGACCGATGTGGCCAAGTCCATCTTCAAGATGGCCGAGCAGCTCATCTCCCGCCGGGAGATCGCCCTGTTCAAGCCGAAGCAGCCGTCGCTCCTGCAGAGCTTGTTCGGCAAGGCCAAGGCGAAGGGCACCACGTCCATGTTCTAGAGGAGGCGACAAGCATGAGTCTGTTGGGCAAAATTCAAGCCCGCCAAGCCCAATCCGCGGACCGGGACGGGAAGCCGGCGGAGGGGGAGGCGGCGGAGCAGGAAGGGCAGGCAGCCGGCGGAGCCCTGGGCGCCCCTGCGGTGTCCGGACCGGCGCGGGTCCCCCTCCGCAAGGATCTGATGGCGGCCTTCCGCGAGATTCGCAAGCCGGAGCAGTTCTCGAAGGTCAAGACGGCGGAGAGCGTACGGTTGACCAAGCACCAGGAGCTGAAGAACCGCCTGCACAAGCAGGTGCTGAACGAGCTGAAGGACGAGCCGGTAGAGTCCATTCTCCCGAAGCTGGACGCCATGGCGGTGGAGATCATGAAGGAGGACGAGAGCTTCCGTGGCGCCATCGACCGCAAGAAGGTCATCGAGGAGCTGGTCAACGAGATGACGGGCTTCGGCCCCATCAACCCGCTGCTGCTGGATCCCGAGGTATCCGAGGTGATGGTGAACGGCCCTTACCAGGTCTACGTGGAGCGGGGAGGCCGGTTGGAGCTGACGGGCGTCCAGTTCCGGGATCAGGAGCACGTCATGAACATCATCGACAAGATCGTGGCCCCCATCGGCCGGCGCATCGACGAGAGCAGCCCCATGGTGGACGCCCGTCTGCCGGACGGCTCCCGGGTGAACGCCATCATTCCGCCGCTGGCGCTGAAGGGACCTACCGTCACCATCCGGAAGTTCTCCAAGGACCCTTACCGGATCGACGATCTGATCCGGTTCGGTACGGTCACGGCCGAGATGGCCGTCTTCCTGGAAGCCTGCGTGAAGGCCCGGCTGAATATCTTCGTCAGCGGCGGCACCGGCTCGGGGAAGACCACCACGCTGAACGTCCTGTCCTCCTTCATCCCGGAGGATGAGCGGATCGTCACCATCGAGGATGCGGCGGAGCTCCAGCTGTCCCAGGAGCATGTGGTTTCCCTGGAATCCCGTCCGCCCAACATTGAGGGCAAGGGCGGCATCTCCATCCGGGACCTGGTCCGCAACTCCCTGCGGATGCGTCCGGAACGGATCGTCATCGGCGAGGTGCGGGGCGGAGAGGCTCTGGACATGCTGCAGGCCATGAATACGGGGCATGACGGCTCGCTGGCCACCGGCCACTCCAACAGTCCCCGGGACATGATCTCCCGTCTGGAGACCATGGTGCTGATGGCGGGCATCGACCTGCCCGTCCGGGCCATCCGGGAGCAGATCGCCGGGGCCATCGACCTGATCATTCAGCAGACCCGTCTGAAGGACGGCTCCCGGAAGATCACCAACATTACGGAGGTCCAGGGGATGGAAGGGGAGGTGATCGTGCTGCAGGATATTTTCGCCTTCGAGCAGACCGGTTTGGACGAGAACGGCAGGGTGGCGGGCAGGCTGGTGCCGACCGGCGTGCGGCCCAAGTTCTATGAGCGGCTGGAAACCTCGGGTCTGCATATCCCGGCCACGGTCTTCATCGATGGGAGTGATTTCGGATGAAGGCGGCGATCATCGGCCTGTTCGCTTTTTCCAGCTTCCTGATCTTCGCCGCCGTTCTTCAGCTCCTCCTCCTGTCCGACCGGAAGCTGAACAAGCGCTTGAACCGCTATCTCCAGGTGAACGACAAGAAGAAGCTCTCCCGGAGAGGCTTCAACCTGATGGTGCAGCTCCAGCTGTACAAGATGACCGTCCGGGACAAGGTGCTGACGAAGAAGAAGGGGGAGCGGCTGGAGCTTATGCTGGCCCGTGCGGGGCTGGCCCTGCATCCCGAAGAATATGTCCTCTTCCAGTGGATCGCAGCGGCGCTGGCCGGCGGGCTCCTGTATCTCCTGTCCGGCAGCGGGGTGCTCTTCCTGGCCGGAGCGGCGGGCGGCTACGGAATGCCCCGCTGGTACGTGAGGAAGAAGGAGCGGGAACGGCTGAACGCCTTCAACGACGGGCTGCAGGACATGATCACCACGGTGATCGGCAGCCTGCGGGCCGGCTTCAGCTTCGCTCAAGCGCTGAAGACCGTGGTGCAGGAGTCGGAGAATCCCATCCGCGACGAGATGGAGCAGGTGTTGAAGGAGATGCAGTACGGCTCCACCATGGAGGATGCGCTCCATCACCTGAAGGAGCGTATGCCGAGCGACGATCTGGATCTCATGATCCAGTCGATTCTGATCCAGCGGCAGATCGGCGGCAACCTGGCCACCATCCTCGAGACCATCGTCCAGACGATCCGGGACCGCAACAAGATCCAGCGCCAGATCCGCACGCTGACCGCGCAAGGACGGATGTCGGGCATGGTCATCGGGCTTCTGCCCGTAGTTCTGGCCTTCCTGCTCTATCTGATCGAGCCTTCGTACATCGGCAGCCTGTTCCGTCACCCCGTCGGCCGGATGATGCTTGGCGCAGGGGCCGTCTCGGGGACCATCGGCTTCGTCCTGGTCCGCAAATTGACCCGAATCGAGGTGTAGAGCTTGCTGTACCTGCTGTTCTTTCTGACCGTGACGCTGCTGGCGTATACGGTGATGCTGCTTCCTGTGGAGCGGAGGCATCAGGTGAAGCGCCGGCTGGCGCTGGTGGGAGATGGAGGGGCGGGCCTTCAGGCCGCCCGGCAAGCGGCGGAGGAGGCGACGGCGGACCGGCCGAAGCTTGGCCTGTCCGGCATGCTGCGCAGAGGAATGCTGGCGGTCTGGAGGCTGTGGAAGCGCAAGGCCGGACGCCGTCTATCCGGCGGTGCGGGGGAAGGGGACCGGCTGCGGGGGCTGGAGAGGAGGCTCCTGCAGGCCGGACGTCCCTGGGGTATGGGACCGGTGGAATACCGGATGCTGCAGACCGCCCTGATCTTGGGGCTGCCGGTGCTGTTCGGCGGCTACACCCTGCTGCTGGGGGCAGGTCCGGGCGGCTTGTTCACCTCGGCGCTGACCGGTCTGGCAGGGGCCGCCCTTCTCCCGTCCTGGTACCTCTCCGTCAAAATAAAAACGCGCAGCAAACAAGTGCTGCGCGAGCTTCCGGACGTATTGGACCTCCTGACGGTGAGTCTGGAGGCGGGGCTGGGCTTCGATGCGGCCCTGGGCAAGCTGGTCTCCCGGTCCGACGGCGTGCTGGCCCTGGAATTCCGGCGGTGCCTGGAGGAGATCCGGCTGGGCAAGACCCGCCGGGAGGCTCTTCAGGGAGTGAAGGAGCGGCTGCAGCTGGACGAGATCAAGCTCTTGATCGCCAGCATTCTCCAGGCGGAGAAGCTGGGCATCGGCCTCGTGCAGGTGCTGCGGGTCCAATCGCAGGAGACTCGGGAGCAGCGCAAGCAGCGGGCGGAGGAGGAGGCGATGAAGGCGCCGATCAAGATGCTGTTCCCGCTGGTGCTCTTTATCTTCCCGACGCTCTTCATCGTGCTGCTCGGACCGGCCGTCATCCAGTTCATCGAAGCATTCTCCAAGTAAAAGAGAGCCTATTAGCGCCGGCGGGACGCCTGCACCATCAGGATGACGGCCGTCACCACGTGCATGATCCAGCCGACGAAGGGGATCCAGCCGAGCACGGACGTCACGATGCCGAGAATGCTTCCCGTCTTGTTCTCGTACTCCTGCGAGCAGAAGACGAGGGTGATGATGTGGAGTACCAGCATGGCGGCCAGTGGAGTCCACGATAAGGAGACGATGAAGATACCGCCGATTACGGGGATGGCCAGGAAAGCTTCCAATCCGCCGCTGACCCATTGCAAGATTTTGGACGTTTTCAAAAGATAAGACCTCCTTAAAAAGGTTCATGCGCACGCTTTCTTCCGAACAACCGAATGGAAGAAGTATATGTTCGTTCCGCTGTAAACAGACCTTCCGGGAAGCCCAGGAACAAGGGCCCGGAAGGTCTTCTTGCCGTTGGCCGGGCCGCCTCGCTATCTCCAGAGTCCCAGCAATGCGCCCATCACCGTGAAGGATACCAGATGGTAGCCCACGTTGATCAGGTACAGCTTGTACCGGCGGTAATCGTTGAACATCATGGTGATGGCCGTGGCGGCGGCCAGCGCGAGACCGGAGACCAGACCGGCGAACAAGCCGGGTACCAGCCCCGTCAGGCCGGAGATCTCGAAGACGCAAGCCATGGAGAAGGCCGCAATAACGGTCAGAATGAAGATCAGGATGTAGATGAAGGGATTCGGATTCAGCTCCTCCTTCGTCTTGCCGGTCTCTCTCATCCAGGCCTGAGCGAACAGAACGGGCGAATACCAGACGGTGCCGATGAAGAAATATAGCAATGCCGCGACCACGATGGCCAGGGCATTCATATCCTCGATTGCAAAATCCAAACCGAACGCCTCCATTGTAACGAATTGGGTATCTAGAACCATTCTACATCAAAAGCCGCCGGAGACAAGACCTATTTGACGGATTGCGCTGCCGAAAGGAGGTATGTAGCTTTTGTGAAGAGTGCCCTATCCTGCAGGAAATTCTACTATAATGGAATATAATTGCACGAATTGTCGACAAAGGTGGTAGAATTCATTGATCTCTCGGAACCGATTGACGGCCTTATCCGGCCCTATGGTCTGGCTCCTGTGCGGCTTGACGGCGGCAGCGCTCTTCTTCTGTACCGTTCCGGAAGCGAAGGCGAGCGGTGCTCCCATAACTGTGACGCTGTCTACTTACGAGGCTCTGAGCCCGGCGGAGCTTGATTGGGACATCGAGCTGCAGGAGGACCTGGCCGCAGGCAGCCCGCTATACTTGAGCATCCCCGGCGAATTCACGCTGGACCAGACAGCCAATGATACGACCCTGCCCATGGTGTTCGACGCGGTCAGCCATGAAGCGGACTATGAGGTGACGCGCATAGGCGGCCGCCATGTGATTAAGCTGACGGCTCCGGAGAGTCTCTCGAAGTATACGCATGTGAATATCCTCTTGAACGGCGTTACGGGCGTCAAGCTCCAGAATCCATGGAACGCGGGGCGTCCCTTCACCTTGTTCTGGTATGCGAATCCGGCGTTCCCGTTCTCCACCGATATCCAGGTCCATTACGGCTCCAATCCTCAGCAGCTGTCGGCATCCCTTGCGGCAGAGCCGGCTGGGTTGATCTCCAACCTTACCAATAAACTGGTGTTTACCGTGAACTCTCCCTCAGCCCTGCAGGAGTGGGATTATATCCATGTCGCGGTGCCCCAGCAGTTCCGGATCAACTTCGGGGAGGACAACCGGCTGCTGAGCAATCCGAACCAGCCCGCCATCCTGCTGAATGGGATGCCGGCGGCCGTGATCGGGCTGAACGATCATGCGCTCAAGATCTTCGTTCCGGCCGGTGGTTTGGCCGCCGATACGGATCAGACGATCACCTTCGTCCCCGGCGCACTGATCAATCCCAACTCGATCATGACGAGTGCCTTCGACATCTCGACGAACCGCAACAAGTCACTCCGCCAGGTCGGCGTGATGATAGATTACAATCCGATCCTCCTCTCCGATAACCGGGGATCGGCAGCCGGCGTTCGGGCCGAATGGAGCGCCATCCTCCGGAAGGGGCATCTGCCGAACGAACGAATCGGCATCATCCTGCCTAGCGGTTACGAGATGCCGGCGGTTCTGGACCGGACACAGATCTACGTGAACGGAACCCATCCGGCGTCTGTGGCCAAAGACGGCACGATTATGATGCTCTTCCTGTCGGACCAGCAGACGCTTCCCGCGGGTATACCGGTCAGCTTCGCGGTGTACGGGCTGACGAATCCGGCGCTGACCGGCATGTATCCCTTCGGGCTGCTGGAGGTCGGCTATAACGATTTCCTGATCCAGTATGCAGACGTTAAGGCGAACACAGGCGGAGGTGGCACCTTGCCTGGGGTGAACGTCAAGGGGGGACAATACGAAGTCAGTCCGGCCGGGGGCATCCTGGATCTCCGCATTCTGAACCCGGAGCTTACTCTGGCTGCGTATCAAGTGCAGAGTGGGACGGGACCCTTCTTCGGCACCCTTCTGCAGGCCAATGTGACGGGCGTATACCAATACGTGCCGGATCCGATGGCTCCGTTCCGCGGGTGGGACAGCTTCTTCTTCCAGGGCTCCAATGCGTCCGGAGCCGGGACCGCCCTCGTATGGGTGGGACGAGATCTGGATCAGACCCCCAGTCCGTCGGAGCTGAACGGTCTTCTCGTGGACGGGGCCGTAAGCGGACCCGACGTCTTGAGATACGATATTACGGCGACGGTTCTCTACCATCAATCGGATGTCAACGTCACGCTTCCTTCCGGGGCTTCTCTCCTCGGGTATGACGGCCAGGCGCTGAATCCCTCCTCCCTGACTCTGCAAGTGGGGGACAACTCCTACATGCTTCGGGTTGCCGGTCCGAACGGCACGTCGGTCTACCGCCTGCATATCCGCCGGCTTTCCGTCGGTCCGGAGTTGACGGCCGCGCAGATTCTAGATGACGGCCGGAGCGTCAACCTGATCTTCTCGGAGGAGCTGACCGCCTTCGATCCGTCGCACATCTATGTCACGGTCGGCTCCGTCCGGAGCCGGTTGTCCGATCTGATGTCCGGGGGCCATTCCCTCTACGGCACTGCCGTCAAGCTGCGCCTTCGCGAATCCCTGGAGCCGGGAGCCGCAGGCTCCTTCGAGATTCTGTCTACGGCGGCGACCGGAGCCTATGGAAGGGCGGCCGCCGGGAGAAGCTTGTCCATGGCCAACCATTCCAAGGACTATAACCGGGACAACCGGCTGGATATCTCCGACTTGCTCCGGATGAGTCAAACGGGGTCTGACCCGGAGGCGCTCCGAAAAGCAATGAGACTGCTCACTCCCCGTTTCTACGGGAACTAAAAAAACGGTTCGCACTGCCGGATTCCCGGCGGGTGCGAACCGTTTTTGTGTATGGCGATTATTCCGTGGCCACCGATTGGTCGGCCTGGAGATTGACCGGAGCGATGCGGACGAAGTGGGTGTCCAGGTCGGCCAAGAGCACGTCAATCTTCGCCGCGGCATCGGCTTGACCGTGGGACGCCAGCTCGTCGCGGTAAGCGCCGAGCAGCTCGTTCAGATCGGCCTTGGACTTCGGTCCCACCGGCTCGATCTTCACCTTGGCCCCCTTGGCGATCCGGCGCTCGATGGCAGCGGTGTCGAGTCCCAGCTCCGGATTCAGGCGCTGGTAGATGACACCGCCGGTCATGCCGGCGCAGATCCAGGGGCCCGGGTCGCCCAGGACCACGGCGCGGCCGTTGGTCATGTACTCGAAGGCGAAGCCCTTCAGGTTGGATCGGGAGGCGATGGAGCCCAGCTCATCCTGCAGCGGACCCGTCAGCTCGCCGCCGAACACGACGTCGGCGCCGGAGAAGCGGATGCATGCGCGGGAGTCGGCGCCGCCCTGGATCAGGAACAGGCCCTTCTGGGCGCCATAGCCGAAGGATTTGCCCACGGAGCCATTGATGTAGACGCCGTTCTTGCCGGGCGCCTTCAGGATGGCTACCTTGCCGCCGAAGGACATCTTGCCGAGGCCGTCCTCGGCGCCGCCTTCGACGGTGATGTTCACGCCGCGGGCGTTGAAGGCTGCCAGGCCGATACCCGGCACGGAGCCCCCGGCCAGCGTCAGGCGCACATCCGGCAGCTGGTCGTAGCTGCCGTCGAATCGGTCGCGGACCCGGTGGCTGGAGAAGCGGGTACCGAGGATCCGGGTTTCCGCATCGATGCCCTTCCACTGGCGAAGAATGGCGGAGTGGAACTGGAGCTGATCCGGGAACATGGCCTGGCCCTCGGCTCCGGCTGCGATCCGGATGTCGGAGGACACGGCGGCTTCGTCGTTGGCGCGGGCCGCCTGAGCGGCAGCCAAGGACAGCGGAGCCGGGCGGAACAGGTCGGACAGGTCGATGGCGTCATGGGCAGCGGACTGCTTCAGGAGGTCGGAGCGTCCGACCATCTCCTGCAGAGACTTGAAGCCCATCTCCGCCACGATCTCACGCACTTCCTCGCCGATGCTGCCGAAGAGGCGGACCAGGCTGTCAACGGCGGTGTCGTAGACGCGCGGCACGAAGCGGCGCAGGCCTTTTTCCTCGGCTTCCTCCATGGAGTCGATCTGGGTAGCGATGCCCACGTGGCAGGTATCCAGATGGCAGCCGCGGCAGGTGGTACAGCCGATGGACTGCATGGCGATGGAGCCGAAGCCCGCACGGTTGGCGCCGAGCAGGACCATCTTCACCACATCCGCGCCGGACTTCAGGCCGCCGTCGGACCAGATCTCCACCTTGTGGCGCAAGCCTGCCTCAATCAGGGCCACGTGCGCCAGCTTGGTGCCGATCTCGGTCGGCAGGCCCACGTGGGTGATGGAGTGGATCCGCGCCGCGCCGGTGCCGCCGTCGAAGCCGGACAGGGTGATGACGTCCGCGCCCGCTTTGGCCACGCCTACGGCGATGGTGCCGATGCCCGGTACGACCGGAACCTTGACGATGATCTTGGCTTTGCGGCCGCTGGCCTCCTTCAGCTCGGAGATGATCTGGGCCAGGTCCTCGATGGAGTAAATGTCATGGTTGTTGGACGGCGAGATCAGGTCGGAGCCGATGGTGGCGTTCCGCGCGGCGGCGATCTTGGCCGTTACCTTGGAGCCCGGCAGGTGACCGCCTTCGCCCGGCTTGGCGCCCTGGCCGATCTTGATCTCCAGGAACGCCACGGCGTTGGCCAGCTCCACGTTGACGCCGAAGCGTCCGGAGGCGACCTGGGCGCCACGGGTCCGCTTGTAGCGGCCCAGCATATCCTTGATCTCGCCGCCTTCGCCGTTCATGGTGACCATGTTCAGGCGCTCGCCGGCTTCGGCGTAGGCCCGGAACGCGGTCTCGTTCTGGGAGCCGAAGGACATGGAAGCGATCAGCATGGGCAGGCTGTGTCCGCCGATGGAGATATCCACCTCGGACGGCTGCAGCGGCTTGCGGCCTTCGCTCTGGGACTTTTCATAATCGAATTCCGCGATATGGCGGATGGAGATCGGATTTTTCTTCTCCTCGTCGCGCAGCTTGTCGCGATAGTCGCTGTACGGAGCGGTGCCTGCGGCTGCTTCGTTCAGGGCCTTCCACATGCGCTGGAAGAAGTGGAAGTTCCGGGCCGCCTTGGCCTTCGGGTTGGTGAAGTCCGCATAGCGGGCCTCCGCGTCGGCCTCCAGCTTGGCGAAGCCGGCGCCGGCCTTCTCCGAGCCCAGATAGTTGATGATATCCAACACCTCCGCCACCTCCGGCTTCAAGCCGATGGAGGAGAAGAAGCGGGTATAGCCGCGGAGCTCGTGGGTGCCGATGGTCGAGATGACCTTCTCAAGACCCTTGGACAGCGCCGTGAAGACCTTGTGAGCCGCTCCCGCGCCGCTCTTGGCGGAGGCGGTGGCGAACAGGATGTACGGCGAGAGCAGGTCTGCGCCGAGACCGCAGGCGACGGCAATGTCATGCAGGTTGCGGATGGCGCCGGAGCGCAGCACGATGGAGGTGCGGCGGCGCAGGTTGTCGCCGCTGCCCAGCTTGACGCCGCGGAGGGCGATGTCCACCTTGGACACGGCCAGATGCGGGTCGAGCCACAGGCGGTCGTTCTGGTGGGCCTCCGAGTCGTCCAGGATGAGGAGCTGGGCTCCGTTCTGCACGGCGGTTACGGCTTGCTGTGCCAGGCTGTCGAGTCCTTCGGCCAGGCTGGTGCCGCGGGCGAAGGTAACGGACAAGGTCGCCACCGCCTGCTCGCCGTGCTGGCGGAAGGTCGTGATCAGCTGCTCCAGGGAAGGCTGGTGCAGGATGTCGAGGCTATCCTTGCCGTTGTTGCCTTCCAGAAGCATCGGGTACAGCAACTCCAGACGGGTCTGGTCCGGCTGCGCCGGCTGGTTGTACAGGGCTGGACGGGGGCCGACGACCACACGGGTGGAGAAATGCTCCATCTCGCGGTCCCGGTCGATGGCCGGGTTGGTGACGACGGCGACACTCTCCTTGATGTAGTCCGGAATGTTCTGACGCTCCCCGTTGATAGCCGCATGCGGGCCGTCATGGCCCAAGGAGCGGATCGGCTCGGCGCCGGTCTCGGACGTGGTCTCAATGTTCTGGATCCCCTCGCGGTCCCAGCCGAAGGCGCTGTAGACGGAATCCGACACATCCGGATGTTCTTCGGAGAACACTTCATCGGATGTCAGAACCTGCGGCCCGCCGGTCAGGTGGCGGCGCAGCCCGGTCAGCTCCACGCGTCCGCGGGTGCGGTCGAGGACCATATTTTGCAGCTCGGTGTAGGGGATTACTTGAATATGCTCGCCCGGAGTCAGGACGACGCCCACCTTCTCGCCAGGAGCGATGGGCTTCGGATCCGCCACCATGTCGCCGACGGTGATGACGCCCTGCTCGGAGGAGAAATAAAGGGTGGTGTCACTCTCCACCATCCACAGCGGACGCAGGCCCAGCGCATCCACGCTGAACAGGCACTCGTTGTCGTAGCGGGAGACGATGCCGGCCGGGCCCTGGTTGAAGTGGCCCCAGATCTGGCGGAAATAGACGTATAGATCCTGCAGCTCCGGTCGAAGCTGCTTCATCTCGCTGTGGATCGGCGGGAACACCAGCTCCATGGCCTCGAACAGGGTCAAGCCGAAGCGGTGGATGAAGGTTTCGAGCGTCCGGTTCATATCCTGGGAGTCGGAGCCGCCGTCAACCAGCGGAACGCCGATCATCTCGGCCTCCAGACGCATCTTCTTGATGGTGTTGATCTCCCCGTTGTGGCCCAGGAGCGAGAAAGGCTGCACCCGGAAGAAGCTGGACTGGGTATTGGTCGAATACCGGTTGTGTCCGATGGTCACCTGGGCGGCGAACAGCGGATCGCGGGTATCATTGAAGTACTTGGGCAAAATGCTGGCGGCGCCCATTACCTTGTAGGCGGCGGTCACATTGCTGAGCGAGGCCACATGGACATAAAAACGCTCTTCGATGGCGATATGCAGCTCGAACAGATGGTCAGCGGTCTTCGCCTCCTGCTTGTTGCAGAGGGCGGCGATCTGCCAGAACAGCGGCTCGTCGTTCAGGCCGTTGGGGCCGAGCACCCGGTTATCGACCTGGTTCTCTTGCTCGAGGATGATGTCCACTTGACGGTCGGCGAACATCCGGCGAATCTCCGCCTGAATCTGGGCAGGGGTCTGCTCCAGCTTCCGCGGCACGAAGATATGGGCCACGGAGAAGTGAGGCGCGTAGGCCAGCTGGCCGTCGAGGCCCGCTTGGCTGAGCTTGGCTTCCCATAGGGCGCGGGGGATATCGGTCAGAATGCCGCAGCCGTCGCCTTCACCATTGATGAATCCCGAACGATGCTCCATCTTGACGAGGGCATTAATCGTTTTTTGGATGTTGTCGCGGGAGGGTTTCCCGTTCTTTTCGATCAAACAGATGATGCCGCAGCTGTCATGCTCGGTCAGGAGCAGATTTTCGAAGCGTCCTTCTTGGATCATGGCTTGGTTCATGGTTATGCGGTCAGTTGACTGACCTCCACCTCCTGCATGGGATAATGAATAATTATGCATAGATGATGCATGTGAACCCGGTTGAAAGCAGCGTTTACCTGGGGTTCCAGGACTTAACTGCTGCATAGCTTCACCGGGTAAAATAGGCTGTATATAAAAAAATCCCCTCGAAAGCAGCGTGAAAATCGAGAGAAATCAAGCTGTAGATACGCCACTTGTACTCAGGTAAAAGTAAATATAGAATAACACGAATTTTAAAACTCGACAATAGATGTGAGAGTTATCACAAAAATGTAAGCGTTACCGCTGCTGTATATGGCTGTATAGGCATTTTTGGCAGCAAAAAATGGCCATCGCAGAGTCGAACAAATGCGTGGGGACAAGCGGGATTGTTCGGTTTTTGGAGGAGGTTAGGGGAGGGAGGTCGTACCGCGAACGGGTGAGGGGGGCGTGACCCACCGGTTCCGAAGTTGGGATGGCGATAAGGAGGAGGGAAGCCTTAACGCGACGGTGAGCAGGGAGCGGCGGAAGATAAGGCGCTCAGGCGCCTTAGCCGAGCCCAGTCCGCCAGTGGAGCCGGTGGCAAGGGAATAAGGCGGAGGGAAGCCTTAACGCGGCGGTGAGGAGGGAGCAGCGGAAGATAAGGCGCTCAGGCGCCTTAACCGAGCCAAGGTCCAGTGTGGGACCGGTGGGATGTAGCGATAAGGCGGTGAGAAGCCTTAACGCGGCGGAGAGGAGGGAGCGGCGGAAGATAAGGTGCTCAGGCGCCTTAACCGAGCCAAGGTCCACCCGAGGACCGGTGGGTGTAAAATAAGGTGCCGGCGCACCTAGCTGCTGTTGGCGGACAAAAAAAGCCTTGTCCCTCCCATCCGTCAGACGGAATGGGAGACAAGGCTTTAAGAGGATTACTCGCGGCTGCCCATGATCCGGAAGGCGTCCCGGGCGGCGGCGATGGTGGCGTCCACGTCGGCTTCCGTGTGGGCGGTGGTCAGGAACCACGCCTCGTACTTGGACGGGGCCAGGCAGATGCCCCGCTCGAGCATGAGGCGGAAGAACTCGCCGAAGCGCTCACCGTCGGTATCCTGGGCCTCGTCGTAATTGCGGACGGGATGTCCGCAGAAGTGCGTCGAGAAGGCCCCGCGGATCCGGTTGATGGTGAGCGGCACGCCCGCCGCCCCGGCGGCATCGGCAAGGCCGGCGCACAGGCGCGCGGCCAGGGCATCGAGCCTGTCGTAGACGCCCGGTTCCCGGAGCGTCTCCACGCAGGCGATGCCCGCGGAGATCGACGCAGGGTTGCCCGCCATGGTCCCGGCCTGATAGGCCGGACCCAGGGGCGCCACCTGCGACATGATCTCCGCCCGCCCGCCGTAGGCGCCGATCGGCAGCCCGCCGCCTATGATCTTGCCGAGCGCGGTCAGGTCGGGCTCGATGGCCGCGAACGCGGCCTTCTTGGCGGCTTCATCGCCGCTCGCCCGAACCGCCTCGGGCAGCAGACCCTCATAGGTCTGGGCGGAGCCCCAATGGAAGCGGAACGCCGTGATGACCTCGTCATAGATGACGAGGGCCTTGTGCTCCCGCGCCAGGCGGCACAGCCCTTCGAGGAAGCCCGGCTCCGGCATAACCATGCCGAAGTTGCCCACGATGGGCTCCACCATCACCGCGGCGGTGTCGTCGCCCCAACGCTCCAAGGCGGCGGCCAGCCCCTTGAGATCATTGAACGGCACCGTGATCACCTCTTGGGCGATGCTGCTCGGCACGCCGGCGCTGTCCGGAGTGCCCAAGGTGGAGGGGCCGGAGCCCGCCGCCACCAACACCAGATCCGAATGGCCGTGGTAGCAGCCGGCGAACTTGATGATCTTGGTCTTGCCGGTATAAGCCCGGGCCACCCGGATGGTGGTCATAACCGCCTCCGTGCCGGAATTGACGAAGCGGACCTTGTCCATGGACGGGATGGCTTGCTTCAACGTGCGAGCGAAGGTGATCTCCAGCTCCGTCGGCGTCCCGTACAGGGTGCCGTTCTGGGCGGCTCGGCAGATAGCCTCCGTCACCTGAGGATGGGCATGTCCCAGAATGATGGGCCCATAGGCCGCCAGGTAGTCGATATAGCGGTTGCCGTCCTCATCCCAGAAGTAGGCGCCCTCGCCCCGCTTCATGAAGACCGGGGCTCCGCCGCCCACCGCCTTAAAAGAACGGGAGGGGCTGTTCACCCCTCCGACGATGTGCTCCAGCGCTTCCTTATAAAGCGCCTCAGAACGATTGCGTGTAGCCATGATGGTTTCTCTCTCCTTCTATAAGTACCAGCAGGAATTCATCCCGCAGGATCGCTTAGGGGTTGGCCGTCCCGGCACTGGCCTTGGGCGTAGGCGCTGGAGTAGCCGCACCGGCCGCAGGCTTGGCGGAGCCGGTACCGGCACTTGTCCCGGCACTGGCTTTGGGGCTAGCCGCCGGGGCCTTCGTAGCGGCCGGACTGGGAGCCGCGCTGGATTTCACGGGCTCCTCGCCCGTCTTGGTCTCCGTAGTGGCGGCAGGCTTCACCGTAGGCTTCGGCGTCGCTTGTACCGTGGGCTTGGGGGTGGTCACCGGCTTCTTCGTCGCCGCCGCAGGTACCTTGGAAGGCGCCGCACCGCCGTTGATCACACCCGTCTCCGCACCCAAGCTCAGCTTGCCGCTGCCGGAGGCGGGATGGGACGTGGCGGCCGGCTCGCCGAACAGCTCCTTGATGAAGGGCTGCAGCTTGGCCGGATCGATTCCCAGCACCTGGGCGCCGCCCACGACTTTCTCCTCCAAGAGATCCTGAGGTGGAATCTGCTGGCTCACCATGCCGTCGGTCTTCACCTCGAAGCCGAGGGAGGCCAGCTTCAGCATCTGAGTGACGGACAGATTCGTCTCGATATAAGGATCGATGCTGGACAGAATCTTCGGCAGCTTGATAAGCGAGGTAGTGGACTGGAGCTTCTCGGCCACCGCTTTCATGAACTTCCGCTGGCGCTCGGTGCGGGTGAAGTCACTGGTTGCATCGTGGCGGAACCGCACGTATTGTAAGGCGGTCTTGCCGTTCAGGTGCTGGAAGCCCTTCTTGAGATTGATGTCGTACTCGTGATTGTCCGCGGCATCGGTATAGCGCATGTCCTTCTCCACTTCCAGATCGATGCCGTCCAGCGCGTCCACCAATGCGATGAAGCCTTTGAAATCCGTGTACACATAATACTGGATCGGAATGCCCATCAGATTGCTGACGGTCTTCATGGCCAGCTCGGGGCCACCGGTGGAGATGGCGGTGTTGATCCGGTCCATGCCGTTGTTGGGAATCTTCACATAGGTATCCCGGAGAATGGAGAACAGATAGGACTTCTTCGAAACCGGATCGAGCGATGCGATCATGATGGAGTCCGACCGGGGAATCTCGTTGGCCTGCAGGCCCCGGGAGTCTCCGCCTAACAGAAGAATGTTGACCCGTTCCTTGCCCTCCCACTTGGGAGGAGCCAGGCTCTCGCTTCCTTTGGCGGTGTTCGTCATCTTAGGGAAGTGGAACCGGGATTCGCCGGAATCGGTGGATATCTTATCTGCGAACGACCAGAAGGAATAAGCATAATAACCGGCAAAACCCAGTATGACCACGGCGACTCCGATTAAGGACCACATGATTTTTTTACGCATGAGTGCGCTCCTTTCGATCCAACATTCCGGGCTTGTTCTTTTTCCTTTTGCAAGGGGTTGTTGTATGATAAACCATAGGCTTAGAACTCATAGTATGAACGGAAAAAGCTTCCTTCACACCGGACCTGCATGATTAGACGCGAATCGCCAAGAAAAAGTTTCATCTGACGCGGTCCGGACAAACATGGGGTTATTGTGAATGGCATCTTGTCCGATTATACCGTATATTAGCAGGAACTTCACGTCATCATTGACGAAAATTGCCACCTGCAGGCGAAAGGAGACCGCTCCATCTATGTGGGCCATTGATGTTAAGCAACTGCGCAAGGAATTCCGGGTCCAGCAGAACCGGGAGGGCCTGTCCGGAGCCCTGCGAGATCTGTTCCGGCGCGAATACCGGAGCATCACCGCCGTTAACGATATTTCGTTCCAAATTCCCCAGGGGGAAATCTGCGGCTACATCGGCGAGAATGGTGCCGGCAAGTCCACCACCATCAAGATGCTGACGGGCATTCTGGTGCCCACCTCCGGAGAGATCCGGGTCAACGGCTATGTGCCCTTCAAGGAGCGCGAGGAGTTCGTCCGGGGCATCGGAGTCGTGTTCGGCCAGCGCAGCCAGCTCTGGTGGGACATCGGCGTCATCGAGTCCTTCCAACTGCTCCGTAAGGTGTACCGCGTGAGCGAAGCCGACTTCAAGAAGCGGCTCGACGAGCTGGTCGAACGGCTTCAGCTGTCCGAGCTCCTGAACCGGCCCGTCCGCAAGCTGTCCCTGGGACAGCGGATGCGCTGCGAGCTGGCGGCGTCCCTGCTGCATAATCCGTCCATCCTGTTCCTCGACGAACCGACCATCGGACTCGACATTATGGTCAAGACGGAGATCCGCGAGTTCCTGAAGGATATGAACCGGCGGTACGAAACGACGATTCTGCTCACCACCCATGACCTGCAGGATATTGAAGCGCTCTGCTCCCGGGTCATCATGCTGGACGACGGACGCATCATCTACGACGGCGGCTTGGACGAACTGAAGTCCCGCTGGGGCAAGGGCAAGGAGCTGGTCTTAACCTACGGCGCCCCCGTCGACCTGATCGCCCTCCATCAGCTGACCCACGACCTGGGGGTGGAGTGGTCCAAGGAAAATGAGTTCACCGCCCGGGTATGGGTGCCTCAGGAGCGGACCAACGTCTCCGAGGTGCTGGGACGCGTCGTCGGCGCCGCGGATCTGGCGGACATCAAGATCATCGAGACCCAGACCGACGACATCGTCCGGGAGATCTACAAGTCCGGCAGTGCCGCGAAACGCAGTGAAGGCGCGGAAGCCACCGAAACCGCCGAAACCGCCGCTGCCGAAGCATCCGCCGGGGACACAGCCGAGGAGCCTGTTGGACAAGGAAGTGGGCGCTCATGATCAGCGCGTACGCCGATTTTATCCGCATCCGATTCCTGTCCATGCTGGCTTACCGGATGAACTATTACAGCGGCATCCTGATCTATATGGTGAACATCGGGGCCCAATACTTCCTGTGGCACGCCATCTATTCGGGAGCCGAGGGGCTCGGCGGGATGAACCTGTCCCAGATGACGACGTACGTGGCCGTGGCCTGGATGGCCCGCGCCTTCTATTTCAATAATCTGGACCGTGAGATCGCCAACGAGATCCGCGACGGAAGCGTCGCTATACAGTTTATTCGCCCTTATCCTTATTTAGTTGTAAAAATGATGCAGGGCCTGGGCGAAGGCCTGTTCCGCCTGCTGTTCTTCTCCACTCCGGGCATGGTGCTGGTATGGCTGTTCTTCCCGGTGGCGCTGCCGCGGGATCCGGTCCTGTGGGTAGCCTTTCTGACCATGCTGCTGTTCAGCTTCCTGATCAACTCGCAGATCAACATCCTGACCGGACTCTTCGCCTTCTTCGTGGAGAACAACGAAGGCATGATGCGCTTCAAGCGGGTGCTCGTGGACCTCTTCTCCGGCCTTATCATTCCCGTCTCCTTCTTCCCGGGCTGGGCGGAGACCGTGCTGCGGCTGCTGCCTTTCCAAGCCATCACCTACCTGCCCGCGGCGGTGTTCTCCGGTAAGACGGGCGGCATCGGCATCGGGAACGTGCTGGGAGTCCAGGCGCTGTGGTTCGTCGTGCTGATCGTGCCTATGGCTGTGATGTGGCAGCTGTCCCGGCGGCGGCTGTTCGTTCAAGGAGGTTGAGGAAGAATGTTCTATCCTGCATTGTTCTGGGATTATTTCAAAAACTATATGAAAACCCGCTTGACCTACCGCTCCGACCTCCTGGTGGAGATCCTGTCGGACTTGATGTTCCAGGGGGTCAACCTGTTCTTCCTCCTGGTGGTGTTCCTGCATACGAACCTGCTGGACGGCTGGACCCAGTCCCAGATGCTGTTCGTCTACGGCTATTTTATGGTGCCATACGGAATTTTTACCTGCTTCTTCAATCTGTGGGGCTTCACGGAGCGGTATATCGTTAAGGGTGAGATGGACCGGGTGCTGACCCGGCCGGCTTACAACCTGATCCAGCTGATCCTGGAAAATCTGGACCCGCCGTCCATGGCGGGCTCCGTGGTAGGCCTTGTCATTATGGCTTGGACGTGGCCGTCGCTGGGCGTGGACTGGACCTGGACCGATCCGCTGGTGCTGATCCTGCTGGTGGCGGGCTCCATTCTCGTGTATGCGGGGATCTATATCGCCTTCACATCCATCTCGTTCTTCACGGACGCGCCAACAGGCATTCTGCCGCTGGTCTGGAACATCCAGAATTACGGCCGATATCCGATCACCATCTATAACCGGCTGATCACCGTGCTGTTGACGGGGGTTCTGCCGTTTGCATTCGTGGGCTTCTACCCGGCTGCTTATTATCTGGACCGAGCGGAGTGGGGGGGCATGGCTCTTCTGACTCCGGTGGTGGGCGTCGTGTTCTTCGGGGGAGCCATGCTCTTGTGGAACTTCGGGGTGAAGCGGTACCGGGGAGCAGGCTCTTAATAATCAATGAATCTCGACAGGAGGAATCCGATGGTCATGACCGACCGCTCCAGGGAGAAGAGAGATTGGGAACGGCAGGCGATCCGCCTCTTCATCGGGCTGTACAACCGGGAATTTCCGGGGGCGGGCTACCGGCTTCTGTACCAGCAGGAGCGGCCGGACTCCGTGCTGGAGGAGAAGGGCGGGCTCCGCCGCAAGCTGGGCGTGGAGATCACGCACCTGTTCTCCAGCCAGGAGGAGGCCATGCGGGTGCTGAATCACGGGCGGCCGCCTGCGGCGGTGGGGCCGGGGGATTTTGACGTGCTGCTCCGGGAGCTTAACCTCTTGATCCGCAAGAAGGTGGGCAAGCGGGATTCGTACAGCATGGATTATCCGATCGCACTCCTGATCCGCAACGCGTCGCCCGGCTTCGGCATGGAGGATTTCCTGGCGAGGCGGGACGAGGTGGTGCTTCCGGAGGGCGTGTTCTCGCACATCTGGTTCCTGTCCAAGGACAGCGGGGGAAATTGGCGGCTTTTGGAATTGGTATAAAGCGAAGATTGTCATCCTCCGGCAGGTTCTGTACAATGGAGTCAGTCCGTTGTGGCCTGGCCCTTCCGGATATCGTTATTTCAGGATAGATTGGGATGATTGGAATTCGAACGCTCATGAACCGATATGTACCCGGCAGAGCCCAATTGTTCGCGGTTCTGCTGCTTCTGTTGTTGACTGCTGTTGGGCTTGCAGCCTGCTCGGAGCCGGCTCTCGCTCCCGTCGCCGCTCCCGCCCGCATTCCCATATTGCTCTACCACGAGATCAATCCGGATCCGCTGACGTGGGATTACGGCACCGTCGGGCCGGATAAGCTCCGGTCGGATCTGGTCGCACTCCGGGAACACGGCTATACTCCGATTCTCTTCAAGGACATCGACGAGGCCCGCAAGGGCAAGGCGCCGCTGCCGGCCAAGCCGGTTCTCGTTACCTTTGACGACGGCTATTATAATAACTATGAATTTGCGTATCCGCTCCTGAAGGAATTGAACATGAAGGCCACTATCTCCATCATCGGCTGGTCCGTCGGGCGGAAGACCCATATGGACGGCATTACGCCGATCCGGCGGCATTTTACCTGGGATGAGGCCAAGGAGATGGTCAAGTCCGGGCTGGTCGAGATCGAGCACCATTCGTACGATCTGCACAACCAGACCGATACGGAGCAGGGGGTCAAGCCCCATGCCGGCGAATCCCGGGAAGCGTACCGCGAGCGGTTCAAGAAGGACACGCTTAAGCTGAAGAACGAGATCGAGAAGAAGCTGGGCACCAAGGTGAGCGTCTACACGTATCCGTATGGCTACTACAACGAGGACGCGGAGGAGATCATCAAGGAGCTGGGCTTCGAATATTCGCTGACCGTGGAGGACGGGGTGTCCGATCTGTCCAAGAGCACCCACCTGCTGAAGCGGATCAACGTGCCGTTCAACATGTCCAGCGAGCAGCTGATTCAATCGATGGAACGCCAATAAGCCTCGGGCCCTTGCAGGGCCGGAGGCTTTTTGCTGCGCCGGCTCATTTCCCGCCGGTTACTCCCCGAACAATTCCCGGAGCATGCGCTCGCGGTTGTTCAGGAACTGCTTCATGATGATGTAATGATCCGTCTCCTCCAGCTTCCGGGCCTCGATTCCGTCTACGGTCAGGTTGTATAGGACCGAATCCGGATAGGCCATCAGGATGGGGGAGTGGGTGGAGATGATGAATTGGGAATCCTGCTGCACCAGCTCATGGATGCGGGATAAGAGCGACATCTGCCGGAGGGGCGAGAGTGCGGCCTCAGGCTCGTCCAGAATATAGAGACCCCGACCGCCGAACCGGTGCAGGAAGGCGGCGAAGAAGGATTCCCCGTGGGATTGCTCGTGCAGGCTCTGTCCGCCGTAGGAGTCCATCAATTCCAAATCCTCGATATACGAGGCCACATTGTAGTAGCTCTCGGCCCGGAAGAAGAACCCGTCCCGGGGCTTCCGGGGTCCCCGGACCAGCCGGAGATATTCGAACAGGGCGGAGTGGGTGGCCTTGGTGGAGAAGTTGAAGTTCCTGGTGCCGCCCTCCGGGTTGAAGCCCCATGCGGCGGCGATGGCCTCCATCAGAGTGGACTTGCCCATGCCGTTCTCCCCGACGATGTAGGTCACCTTGGGATGCAGCGGCAGCCGCTCCAGATCCCGGATTGGCGGGAGGTGGAACGGATACTGCCCGAAGGTGGGTACCTGCTCCCGCATCAGCACCACTTCCCTAAGATAGGCCTCGCCCGATTGTTTCATAGCTATCATCACTCCCTGCCATTTCCCACTTACAGGAATTATACCGCGCAGCGGAGGCACTGCCTAGCGAACACCAGATTAAGGCACCATCCAACCCAGCACGTTGCTCTGCAGGAAGGTCAAGAGGGAGATGACGATCAGCAGGATGACGCTGTGCCTGAAGGTGAACCGCAGAAGCTCCGATTCCCGTCCGTTCAAGCCTACCGCGGCTGAGGCCACGGCAATGGACTGGGGCGAGATCATCTTGGCCGTGCCCCCGCCGCTGGTGTTGGCGGCCAAGGCGAGCACCGGCTCCATGCCCACCCGGTCGGCCGTCACCTTCTGCAGGTTGCCGAACAGCAGGTTGGCGGACGTATCCGAGCCGGTGATGAACACGCCGAGCCAGCCGATCAGCGCGGAGAAGAGAGGGAAGAGGGCTCCGGTCAGAGCCAGCGTATGCCCCAGGGTGGCGCTAAGTCCCGAGTAGTTGGCGATATAGGCGAAGCCGATGACGGACATGACGGTGAGGATGGAAAATTTCATCTCGCCCGCCGTCTCGCGCAAGGTTCGAAGCCACATGGGCAGGGACAGCCGGTAGATGAACAGGGTGATGAGAGCCGCTCCCCAGATGGCGGTGCCCGCCGCGGCGAGAAGCTCCACCTTGAAGTAGGCCGCCATGGCCTTTCCGTCCTCCCCGATGACCACGTTGTGAAGCCAGGGCACGGCCGGATGGAAGGAGAGGGCATGACCGGCCGCATTAAGGCCACGAAGCAAGGCATTGGTGCCGGTGTAGGTGCCGGACAGCGCCAGCTTCACGGCGGGCAGGCCCCAGAGGGAGATCATCAGCGTCAGCACCAGAAAAGGCGACCACGCCGTAAGCACCTTCCCCGCCGTCAATCTCGGCGGCCCCGGCGGCGCGGCGGCCCTGGAGAACCCTCCGCCCCCCATGGCGATCTCCTCGGCCAGCTCCGTATCCCGGAGCCGGATGTAGCCGGAGCCCGGAGGGGGAGCGCCGGCAGGATCAGGATTCGGCAGAGCCGCCGAATCCGCCAGCTCGATGGGGAATTCATTCTCCCCATCGGCCACGTGCAGGGCGGAGGGAGCGGGGGCTTCCTCCGCCCGGTAGAAGCTCGGCACGCCTCCCGCCGGGGTCCGGCGGCGTGCCGGAGACTCCTGCTTGCGGGCGGCCGCCGCCCCTGATGCTCCGCCTGCCGCCGCCCCGCCGAATTGGAAGACGGTCCGCGGCTTCCAGAACCGCAGGAACACGGTCAGGGCCACCAGCGAGACCAGCGCCGCGGCGATATCCGGCAGCTCCGGGCCCAGATAGTTGGCCGTGGCGAACTGGGCGGCGGCGAAGCTGAAGCCGCTGACCAGGATGGCGGGCAGCACCTCGTTGGCCCGCCGGAAGCCGGCCATCAGCACGATGAAATAATAGGGGATGACCACCGCCAGGAGGGGCAGCTGCCTCCCCAGCATCCGGGAGATGTCCAGTGCCGACACCCCCGTGGGCCCTTCCATGGCCAGCACCGGAATGCCGATGGCGCCGAAGGCCACCGGAGGCGTATTGGCGACGAGGCAGAGCCCGGCCGCCAGAAGCGGAGAGAAGCCCAGCCCCACCAAGAGGGAGGCGCAGATGGCGACAGGAGCCCCGAAGCCGGCGGCTCCCTCCAGGAAGGAGCCGAAGGAGAAGGCGACCAGCAGTGCCTGAAGCCGCCGGTCCTCGGTTATGGAGACGATGGAGGCGCGGATCGTTTCGAACTGGCCGCTCTTCACCGACAGCTTGTACAAGAACACCGAGGGAATGATGACCCAGGCGATGGGGATGAGACCGTAGACGGCTCCTTGGAGAGCAGCCATTACGGCGGAGGATGCGGGCATCCGGTAGACCCCTGCGGCAATGGCAAATGCGATGGCCAAGGTGCTTAAGCCGGCGGCATACCCCTTCATCCGCCGGACCGCCAGCGCCCAGAAGAAATACAGGATGGGGATCAGAGCCAATCCTGCGGACAAGAGCAGCGAACCGCCGACTGGTGCGGCGTTCTGAATGTAGATCATCGTTTGAAGCGGAGCCTCCTTCCGTAATCCTGTACCGGCACGCCGGTGAACCTCCGGTCATGCGGCTATTTTCCGCCCGGCGGGCAGGGAATATGTACAAGCAGCGCAAAAAGCCGCCTCCCCGAAAGGAAGCGGCTCTTTGTAAAGCATCTTTTATGGAATCATCCAAGTCAGGATGGTGGCCTGGGCGTAGGTGATGATGCCGATGATGGTGACCATGATGAAGGAGTGCTTGACGGTGAAGCGGAACAGGTCCGACTCCTTGCCGTTCAGGCCTACGGATGCACAGGCGACGGCGATGGACTGTGGCGAGATCATCTTGCCGGTCACGCCGCCGCTGGTGTTGGCTGCCACGGCCAGGGTCGGGTCCATGCCGACGCTCTGGGCCGTCACCTTCTGCAGGTTGCCGAACAGCAGGTTGGACGAGGTGTCCGAGCCGGTGATGAAGACGCCGAGCCAGCCCAGGAACGGGGAGAAGAAG
This sequence comes from Oryzibacillus soli, assembly GCF_051594765.1. Classification (NCBI taxonomy): domain Bacteria; kingdom Bacillati; phylum Bacillota; class Bacilli; order Caryophanales; family Paenibacillaceae; genus Oryzibacillus; species Oryzibacillus soli. Next base: position 30,619 of record NZ_JBPPGJ010000014.1, on the reverse strand, counting down.
GGGAACAGCGGACCCGACTTGGCCAGCAGGTTGCCCAAGGAGCCGCTCATGCCTGAAGCATTGGTGACGTAGGCGAAGCCGACCACCGCCATGATGTTGATGACCGGATACTTCAGCTCATTGATGGTTTCGCCGAAGGTGACGAACCACTTGGACCAGGAAATGCCGACGATGAACTTGGTGACGATGGCGGCCAGCAGGATGGCCGTGCCGGCAGCGCCAAGCACCTCCAGCTTGAATTGGGCGGCGATGGGCTTCCCGTTCAGCCCGATGACCAGGTTGTGAAGCCCCGGCACGTTCGGATAGAAGGTCAGATGGTGGCCCAGCCACTTGCTGATCCAGCGGAGCAGCTCGTTGGCGCCGTCATATTTTCCGGTAAGCGCTTTCTTGAATGTTGGAACGCCCCACACGGAGATCAAAGCGGTCAACACCAGGAACGGCGACCATGCCCGGAAAATCTGCCCGCCCGTATACTTCGGCCGGTCTTGAGCACGCACGCCGGGCGCGGATTCCTCGTGGGCGAAGCGGTAGATGGTCTTCGGCTTCCACACACGCAGGAACAGGGTCAGGGCGACGAGAGAAACGAGGGCGGACAGAATATCCGGCAGCTCTGGTCCCATGAAGTTGGAGGACAGGAACTGGGTCAGGGCGAACGCTCCGCCGGTGACGAAGATGGCCGGAAGCACTTCATTGGCCTTGCGGAAGCCGCACATCATGATGACGAGATAATACGGGACGAAGAGGGACAGGAAGGGCAGCTGGCGGCCGACCATCTTGGAGATCTCGATGGCGGGGATGCCCGTCGGGCCCTCCATGGCGATGATCGGGATGCCGATGGCGCCAAAGGCGACGGGAGCGGTGTTGGCGATCAGGCACAACCCGGCCGCATAGAGCGGGTTGAAGCCCAAGCCTACGAGCAGCGCGGCGGTAATCGCCACGGGAGCACCGAACCCTGCGGCACCCTCCAGGAACGCACCAAATGAAAACGCTACCAACAATGCCTGCAAACGACGGTCTTCCGTAATCGTCACGATGGAGGAGCGGATGATTTCGAATTGGCCGGTCTTCACGGTCAGCTTGTATAGGAATACGGATGGGATGATGATCCAGCCGATGGGCAGGAGGCCGTATAACGCGCCCTGCAGGGAAGACATGACGGCCATGGAGACGGGCATGCGGTAGAAAATCAGGGCGACTACAATGGAGAGTAGTAGAGTCGTGGTGCCGGCGATGTACCCTTTCATCCGCTTGACCGCCAAAGCCCAAAAGAAATAAAGGGTAGGGATCAGAGCAACGAGTGCTGAAAGAACCAGGTTATCCGCAACAGGGTCAATGATTTGCTTCCATGTCATGGTCGGCTGCACCTCTCCGAATAGAATGATAAAGCTATAAGAAGGGGAGCGGGAGGCTCCCCGGTGAAGCCTGCAGTTGTAGAGGAAGCGCGGATCTTGGCTTCAGATGTCCTCGATCAGGAAAATCGTAATCCGCCCCGGACCGTGCACCCCGATGGTCAGATCCATCTCGATGTCAGAGGTCCGGCTGGGGCCGGTGATGAAGTTGACGCAGGAATATTCGCGGGCCCGGGGGGCCATCTGTCCAAGAACCTGAGTGATCCGCGGCACGACCGTGCTGGCCCGGACCACAGCCAGGAACTGGTTGGGCAAGAGACTGACCAGCCGCCCCCGGTCTCCCCGGTTGTAGAGCACGATGGAGCCGGTCTCGGACACGCCGTGGGAGGCGTATACCAGACCCGCTTGGCTGCTCTCCGCCTGGCGGATCAGCCCGTCCCGGTCCCCGTCCTCGCTCCAGTAGCTGACCTCGATGCCCTCCTCCGCCAGTTGCTCCGTCGGGTCCGAACCCTTCACCATGTCTCCAGCGGGCCATGCCATGAGGCGGGTCATTCCGGCTTCCTTCAGGTAGGCGCCGATGGCCCGGCCAAGCTCGGCCTCGTCCGCCACGGGCACCACGATGCCGCCCAGCTTCATGAGCTCGCTGCCGAATTGGGTGACGAGACCTGCCTGGTCCAGCTCCTTGTGGAGGTGGTCCCAGGGGTGGCGCAGCCACTTGGGGTCCTCTGTGGTCCGGATCCGGTCCCGCCCCATCTTGGAGGCCAGTTTGTTCAGGAACTGCTCTTTATTTGCCATCGGGGGTATCGCCTCCATTCTTGCCTTCTTCGTTCCACCATTCGCGGAACGTCTGCATCGGCGGGGCCGGCAGATCCCGGGCCTTGGTCCATTTGCCCAGAAGGCTCGGCGCCTTCCGGATGTAGCCGTCCTTGTCCTTGAACGGCTTCAGGCCGTACTTGGCCAGCTTGATGCCCGTCTTGTACATCCACGGGTTCGCCATGGCCGTACCGAAGCCCTTGAAGATGAGCCGCTCCACCGCCGGTGTGCGTTTCTCCTCCACCTCATCCTTCCGGAGGTCCAGCAGGTAGTCATGGAGGGGGATCCGCACCGGACAAGCGTCCGTACACGCTCCGCACAGACTGGACAGGTAAGGCATCTTCTCCCAGTTTTCGAAGCCCTGGAGGATCGGGGTCAGCACCGCCCCGATGGGGCCGGGGTAGACGCTGCCGTAGGCATGGCCTCCGATGTGGCGGTAGACAGGGCAGACGTTCAGGCAGGCGCCGCAGCGGATGCAGTTCAGAATCTTCTGATACTCCGTACCGAGAGCGTTGCTCCGGCCGTTGTCCACGATGATGACGTGCAGCTCCTCGGGTCCGTCCACATCGTTCGGCTTGCGCGGCCCGTTGATGGCCGTCACGTAGCTTGTGATCTTCTGTCCCGTTGCAGAGCGGGGGAGCAGGGAAAGGACGGTATCCAGCTCCTCCCAGCCGGGGACGATCCGCTCCATGCCCATGAGCACAACGTGGGTCTTGGGGATGGTGGTGGACAGGCGGGCGTTGCCCTCGTTGGACACCAGTACCACGGAGCCCGTCTCGGCCACGGCGAAGTTGCAGCCCGACAGACCGATGTCGGCCTTCAGGAATTTGTCCCGGAGGACGGTTCGGGCGTATTGGGTCAGCTGCTTCGTATCCTCTGGCAGCTCTTGGCCCGACGCCTTGGAGAACAGCTCCGCCACCTGCTTGCGGTTCTTGTGGATGGCGGGCACGATGATGTGGGAGGGCGTCTCATTCGCCAGCTGGATGATGTATTCACCCAAGTCGGACTCGATGGCGTCGACCCCGATCTCCTCCAGGCGCTTGTTCAGGTGGATCTCCTCGGACACCATGGACTTGGCCTTAATGACCGTCTTCGCCTGCTTGGCCCGGGCCAGATCCAGGATGTACTGGACCACTTCCTCGTCCGTCTCCGCGAAGAACACCTTGCCCCCGTTGTTCTCCACATTCGTCGAGAATTTATCGAGGTAATAGTCCAGATGCGAGACGGTGTGGGTGCGGATGGCTTCGGCGCGAACGCGCCATTCCTCCAGGTTGCCCAGGGCCTCCGCGGCGTTGGCCTTGCCGGTGCGGAAGCGCTCCTGGGCGTTAGCCAGCGATTTCTTCAGAAAAGGATCCCGGATCGCCTTGTCGACCCGTTCACTTAAGGGAGCCAGCTCGTTTGGATTCATAGCGTCTCACCCCCTCGTCCAAGAGCTCCGCCACGTGGTAGGCCTTCACGTCGTGGCCCAGCCGCCGGAGACGGCCTTCGATATTCATCAGGCACGCCATATCCGAGCCCAGCAGGATGTTGGCGCCGGTCTCGATGATATGCTTGGCCTTCTCGTCCACCATCTCGCCGGAGATGTCGTGCATCTTCACGGCGAAGGTGCCGCCGAAGCCGCAGCAATCGTTCTTATACGGCAGGTCGACATACTTCAGCTTATCGATGCCCTGCACCAGCTGGATCGGCTCGGAGACGACGCCGAGGCCCCGTGTCATGTGGCAGGAGCAGTGGTAGGTGGCGATGCCTTCATACTCCGCCTCCACCTGGGTAATCCCGAGCACCCGGACCATAAATTCGGAGAACTCGAACATCTTGTCAGCCAGGGCCTGGGCCTTGCCGCGCCATTCGGGATCGGCTGCGAACAGGTTCGGGTAATGGTGCCTTACCATGGAGACACAGGAGCCGGAAGGAGCCACCACATACTCCGATTTCTCAAAAGCCCGGATCAGCTGCTTCGCAGCCTTCTTGGTATCCTCGTGATACCCGCTGTTGTAGGCGGGCTGGCCGCAGCAGACCTGGTCCTGGGGAAAATCCACCTTGCAGCCGTACCGGCGCAGCATCCGGACCACCGCCTTGCCCACGTTGGGATACATCGCGTCGGATATGCAGGTAATGAACAAGGATACGTTCACTTCGTCAGCCTCCTTCAGAGGATCGTATGGTGCGGGATCGCTTACATAGATATTCAAACCAAGAGAGTTCGCCAAAATCTGGTCATCAGATGACATGATGATTAAAGGTGCGAAGAAGCCATTCAGGTCCCCTACGCCAGTTCTTCCTCTTGGTTGAAGCGGATTAAGAGATTCTCCACCTTCACCAGATGGGCCAGCATCAGCTGTTCGGCCAGCGGAGGATTCATCTCCTCGATCGCCCGGTAGATGGAGGTATGCTCCTGATACAGTCGCTCCAGGGTGGAATCCTCGGAGAACAGCCAGAGCCGGCGGCTCTCCTTCATGGTCTCGCGGAGGGTGTCGGAGATCTGGTTCATCATCCGGAGCAGCACGCTGTTCCCCGTGGCTTCGGCAATAGCCATGTGGAAGTTGGCGTCCGCGGTCTCCCCCAGATTGTCTCCCCCCGTAGCCTTGCTCATAGCAACAAGCGAAGCCTGCATGGCATCCAGATGCTCCTGTTTCCGCTTGGAGGCGGCCATGAAGGCGGCACCGGATTCGATAATCTTGCGGACCTCGAAAAATTCCAGCATTTCCTTCTTATTAATCATGATGAAATCTTCTATGGGCTCCGCCAGTCGAGACAGGTCGAAGCCGGTCACGAAGGTGCCTTCTCCCTGGCGAATATCCACAAGGCCCATGGCCCGAAGGGCGCTCAAGGCCTCGCGGATGGTGGAGCGTCCTACTTGGAAGCGCTTGGCTAGCTGCTCGACGGACTCCAGCCGATCTCCGGGCTTCACTTCTCCACGCTGGATGCGGTCCCGAATCTGATCGGCCACCAGCTCGTATATCTTCTTGGTCTGCACCCGAGAGTACTCCATAGCAACACCTCAGTTTGATGGGAAACTCAGGATCAAAGATCCCGTCATCTGATCATCCTCTCCAGAAAAATCCATAAAATCTCCCAATGGAATGGATTGACAAGTAGTGGGTCATCTGATCTCTATACTTATATAGTACGTGAGTTCACGTTTTTGTCAAGAGTTATTGCATTGTAAAGCGTTTTCAAGTATAATCAGTGACATAAGTCATCTGATGACCTTATGGGAGGGAGCAGGTTCATGACGAACAAGATCAGCAGCGCAGCGAAGACCCGGTTCAAGAGCATACTAGGTGACAAGAGGTTTCTGGACGACGAACAATCCCTCGTATCTTATTCCTACGACGCCACGCCGATGTACCAAGCCCTGCCTGAGGCGGTGGCCTTTCCGGTCAGCACGGAGGAGGTCAGCGCAATCATGAAGGTGGCCCATGAGGAACGGATTCCCGTCTACACCCGGGGCTCCGCCAGCAATCTGGCCGCCGGCACCGTGCCGCTCCATGGAGGTCTAGTCCTGGTGCTGACCCGCATGAACCGGATTATGGAGATCGATCAGGAAAATCTGACGGCTACGGTGGAGGCGGGAGTCATCACCAAGAGCCTGCACGATGCGGTCCGGGAGATCGGCCTGTTCTACCCTCCGGATCCCGGCAGCATGCCGGTCTCCACCATCGGGGGCAACATCGCCCAATGCGCGGGGGGACTCCACGGGTTGAAATACGGGACGACCAAGGACTACGTCCTCGGCCTGACGGCGGTCCTGCCCAACGGGGAGGTTATCCGCACCGGCGGCAAGCTGACGAAGGATGTGGCCGGCTATGACCTGACCAAGCTCTTGGTCGGCTCCGAAGGCACCCTGGCGGTGATTACGGAGGCTATCCTGAAGCTGCTGCCGGCCCCGCCCTACAAGCGGGTGCTGCTGGCCCTGTTCGACGATATGCGCGCCGCCGGACGAACGGTGTCCAAGGTCATCGCGGCCCGCATCATCCCGGGCACGCTGGAGTTTATGGACCAGGGAACGATCCGGGTGGTCGAGGATTTTGCCAAGATCGGATTGCCCACTGAAGTGAAGGCCCTGCTCGTGATCGGCCAGGACGGCCATCCGACGGTGGTGGACGAGGACATCCGGAAGATCCGGGATCTGTGCCTGGAGGAGGCCATTGACGTCAAGGTCGCCCAGAGCGACGATGATATCGATAATATTATGAAGGCCCGGCGCATCGCTCTCTCGGCGCTGGCCCGGATGAAGCCGACGACGATCCTGGAGGACGCCACGGTGCCGCGGAGCCAGATCGCCCCGATGGTGGAGAAGATCATGGAGATCAGCGAGAAGCATAACGTGCGGATCTGCACCTTCGGGCATGCTGGAGATGGCAACCTGCATCCCACCTGCATGACCGACGCCCGGGACCACGAGGAGATCCTCCGGGTGGAGGCGGCCTTCGAGGAGATCTTCGAGGCGGCTCTGCGGCTCGGAGGTACCATCACCGGCGAGCATGGCGTGGGCCACGCCAAGGCTCCTTATCTGGAGTGGAAGGTCGGCGCAGCCGGCATCGAAGTGATGAAGGGCATCAAGGCGGCCTTCGATCCCCACGGCATTCTCAATCCCGGCAAGATGTTCGCAGGTGAGACCCGCAAGAGGGTGGTGGTCCGTCAATGAGCGGCGCACTTAAGATCATGCCCGAGCTGAAGCGCAACCCGGCTGCCGAGCGGATGAAGGAGCTCATGAACTATGATGAGCTGCAGAACTGCATCCGCTGCGGCTTCTGCCTCCCGGCCTGCCCGACTTATCGGGAGACGGGGCTGGAGGCTTTCTCTCCGAGGGGGCGGATCGCCTTGATGAAGGCGGCCGTGGACGGCCACATGCATGCGGGAGATGAGCTCCGCAAGCAGCTGGACCTGTGCCTGGGCTGCCGGGCCTGCGAGCCCGCTTGCCCGTCCGGCGTCCAGTACGGCGGCTTGCTGGAATCGGCCAAGGAGGCCATCGAGGAGAACACCCGCCACCCGGCCTGGATCGAGTGGATCCGCACCGCGGCGTTCAAGCATCTGTTCGTCAATCAGAAGCGGATGCGGCTTCTCGGCGGATTGATCCGCTTCTATCAGAAGTCCGGGCTGCAGCGGCTGACCCGGAAGCTGGGCCTTCTGCGCATCCTGCCGGACCATATGCGGTCGATGGAGGCTATCCTGCCGGAAGCCAGCTCCTCGGGAGTCGCGCTGGAGCTGGGCACCTTCATTCCGGCTAAGGGTCCGAAGAGAGGCACCGCCGGCATGTTCAGCGGCTGCATCATGGACATCCTGTTCCTGGAGACCAACAAGAACACCGTGATGCTTCTGTCCGAGGCCGGCTATGACGTGGTCATTCCCCCGGGCCAGAACTGCTGCGGCGCCCTGCATGCCCACAGCGGGGAGAACGAGGGGGCCCGGAAGCTGGCCGTGAACAACATTCGCGCCTTCAAGGAGGCCCAGGTAGACGTCATCGTCTCCAACGCCGGCGGCTGCGGGGCCATGCTGAAGGAATATGACCATCTGCTGCATCACGGCAAGGACGGCGTCACCGCAGAGGATGCCAAGTGGTTCTCGGCTCGGGTCAAGGATGTGAGCGAGGTGTTCCTGGAGCTGGCGCCCCTGGACGACTTCGGCGAGCTGGATGGCAGCCGGGTTACTTACCAGGGTTCCTGCCACCTGCAGAACGTCATGAAGGTGAAGAACCCGCCCCGGCAGATCATCCGCGGCATCCGCGGCGTCCGGTACGTGGAGCTCCACGAATCCGACCGCTGCTGCGGCTCGGCGGGCATCTACAACGTGGTCCAGCCGGAGATGGCCGGGGGCATCATTGATGAGAAGATGGTCCACGTCAAGCGGACGCAGGCGGACATCCTCGTCACCTCCAACCCGGGCTGCCTCCTGCAGATGAAGCACGGCATCCACAAGGCCGGGATCAGCGGGGAGATGCGGGCGGTTCACCTGGTCGATCTGCTGGCGGAGGCCCGGAAGGGCCGGGGAACGGCCGATCGTAATGCTATGAAGTAAAAACAAGCCTTCCTTCCGTTAACCGGAGGGAGGGCTTGTTTAATGGGAGGGCCTGTTCTTTTTCCACTTCAGGAAGGCCACATACTCTTGGAGCTCTTGTATGTCGATGCCGGAGGATATGGCGTCACGAATCAGATCCAGCCATTTCGGGTCCAGCGCCGCTTCGTTCTGCTGTCCGAACAGCAGGTAGTGGATGGGAACCTGTAGAGAGACCGCTATTTTCTCGATGACTTGAATAGAAGGATTGCTCTGGATGCCCCTCTCCACATTGCTGAGATAGGATTTGGCCACACCCGCAGCTTCCGCCAGCTCCGAGAGGGAGATATTCTTCTCCAGCCGTGTTGCTTTGATGCGGAATCCAATGTTCTTCATGCTTACCCTCTTCCCTTACTCGTTGTAATCATTATAACCGAGACTCCTAGAACGAACAATTCATACAGGCGGATGATAGGGCGATGGTCCGGTATCGAAGCAATGGCGGCTTGTACTCCCAGGACCAGGGACATGCCATGGCGAACCGATAGTCATAGACGAAAGCGTATTCTTAATAACGAACCATAGTGCGAGAGATTCCCTTTGTACCGCCATTCAAAATGATCGGATTGTCCCAGTCCCGGACAAAAGCTGGCTGGAAATTTTCCAGTGAAAAATGACAGCGTTTTCAAGTATTATTAAAAACCATTCTAAATAAGCCTTTATCCGATTGGGGGATCCAGCTGAGGAGCAATGAGGAGGGGAGCGACAAAATGGCTTGAAAACACGGCAAAAATCGTATGTTGTCACATTCTGGGAAGCGCATTCCGGATTCAGAACAAGAGGAGGAAATATTTTCAAAATGACCTTTGGTTTATTTCCCTTATTGGAGATGGGTTTACGGTCCCTTCCAGTCGGGAACGAGGTGGTTCGACAATTTACATCCGTTTACAGGTTCGTTTTAACGAAGTATAATCGAATTGTATAGAATAATTATAAATCAGAGCTGCTAGCTTTGACATATATCGCAACGGCGCATCGTTCAAGCTTCCGCTTCCCTATCAAGGGCATATTGACTGGTCCGGCTGGATTATACAAAGGTAAATGAGGTGCGGATATGAAGATCATACTGGATGTGGACCATATTGTCCGTGAGATGAGGGTCTCGGAAGAAGCGTTTACGAAGTGGAAAGCCGCCAACCTGGAACCATTCCAAGAAGGCGGCGGGGGCCGTTGGACTGCATTGGAGGAGCTTACCCTCAAGAGTTCCAATTATTCCAATGATCTGAAGACGGGCTGAGGCTTTCGGATGTCCCATCGGTCTTACTTGTCTTGGTACATCGAACGTTCCGCGCGGATGAAGGCTATGAAGCGCCTGGATTCTTCCGGAGTGAGCTTCCTTCCATCCACCGTGAAGGCGAATTTGTCCAGGATCTGCTCATCGGACAGCTCCATGTGCTCCGTAAACTCGCGGACACCCAGGTCTGAGATGTTCGAAGGATCCTCGGTACGGCCAAGCAGATAATCGATGGACACTTTGAAGTAATCGGCAAGCTTGGTCAGAATCGTATAGTCGGGATCTCTGCGGCTCTTCTCGTAATGGGATAGGGAGGCGCGTGAGATTCCAATTTTCGATGCCAGGTCCTCTTGTGTCAGCCCGCGTTTTTCCCGCAGAGCTGCAATCTTGTCTCCGCATGTCATCATACCGCAAACTCCTTGTTCTGATCGGATGGGAACTCAATCGGTAAACCTCTTTTAGCTACACAATGAATCATATCACATTTTGTCAAGGTTGTCGGATACGATTTGTAACTGCTTTGTGAAATCCCTCACAGTCATAAGGGTTCGTTACGGAACCCTCGATTGTGGGGGTGGAATGTAAGCGGTTATCATAATGGTATTCCGCCACTTATGAGGGCCGGGATCTTCATGCTTAATGAAGAGATCCCGGCCTTCCTTATTTGATTAAGCGCGTCAAAGAGCAGGCGCTTCCATGCCCATAGCGGACCATTCTTCCTTGGACGGTCCGTAGATGCCCGGAACCGCAAGCCCGGCCTGGCGCATGAGAACGGTCATCTGGCCGCGATGATGGATCTGATGGGTGACCAGCACCCAGAGGGTCTGGCTGTTGGGCCACTCCTCTCCGTACATGTTGCACGTCAAGATCAGGCTGTTGTCATTCCAGCTCTCGCGCATGGCTGTAATCATGTTGTCGCTGGCTTGCCGGTAGGCCTCGGCGATATCCTGAGCCGAAGAGGGGCAGTCGTCCTCCTCCGGAGCCTCGAAATGCAGACCGGTGCGCGACAGCATCTCATGAATGGTGGTGGTGAGATGCCAAGCCAGATAGCCTAAGGACCGGTGGCCTTCGGCGGCCTTCGTGCTGAGAGATTCGTCGGTCAGGACGGAGAGGAGCTTCAGGGTATGGTCGCTCTCCTGGTTCCAGGCCTGATAGAAATCGTCCATGGTACGAAACATAGCGGATTCAGCCTCCAATGGATAAGGGCGTTTTTATTGTTTAGTATGTTCGACTTTTTAAAGGAAAATCCTTCCTCTATCTTCGATTTTTTTCGACATTCCTGCAGATCCGGCGTTGTATACCGCCCGGGCGGTCTGATATGATCGTGGAAGGATGTTGGATGAGGAAGGAGAAGATGGATATGGCGCAAGAAACGGCATTGGCGGTGGGGCAGACAGTCCCTGATTTCACCTTGGCATCCACGTCAGGACAAGAGGTAAGCCTCTCTGGATACCGGGGCCGGAAGGTGGTCCTTTACTTTTATCCGAAGGATATGACACCCGCCTGCACCCAAGAGACCTGCGATTTCAGGGATTATCATCCGGGCATACAAGCGGCGGGAGCGGTCATCCTGGGAATCAGCCCCGATGATCTCAAGTCCCACGGCAAGTTTGCGGCCAAGCACGGGCTTCCCTTCGAGCTCCTGTCGGATCCCGAGCACCAGGTCAGCGAGCTGTTCGGCGTATGGAAGCTGAAGAAGCTGTACGGCCGGGAATACATGGGCATCGAACGCTCCACCTTCCTGATCGACGAGGGAGGCAAGCTGGTGAAGGAATGGCGCAAGGTGAAGGTGGCAGGCCATGCTGTCGAGGTTCTGGCGGCTGTGAAGGGCGACTGAAGCCTGCTCCGCCAGACGGGCGGCTTGGATCTGCAGATGAGATGGGCCTTGGAGGGCGATGCCTTCCAAGGCCTTTTTGTGCATCGGGGACAAGCTCCCTATCCGGATGTCCGGAAAGGATTGTCTTTTTTGACCTGCGGTTATATGATAGCAACGATAGAGAAGTAGGAAAAAATGGAAGAATAGGGGGGAGAGCCGTGGCAGTGATCCGTAGAATCCTATACGGGCTGTGCATCGCTCTTGGGGTGGCAGCTGGCATTGTACTGCTGAGCAATCTGAGCTGGGCGGTTCGCAGCCAGGCGGATATGAATCATCTCTATGTGTACACCTATCCGGGAAGAGCGACCCTCGAGGAGGTGGTTCCGCGTGTGCCCGGGACCCGTATTGCGGATGCCGCAAGCGGACTGGTGGAGGTGCCGGCGGGACAGGCGGAGAAATACCGGAAGATGTTCCTGCTCAAGGATGGAGTCCGAACCGCCATGAAGGTCGTTTCTCCCCCTAGCTTATCGCTGTCCGCATATAAGGATGGAGTAGTCAAGCAGCTGAAGGCTTTCGCATCCGGCGACTTCGGCAGCATCTATCTGCGGAGCGGCAAGTTCAAGCCCTTGGGCGACTATTTGAGAGTCATGATCGAGACGTCGTTGAAATATTATGTGCCCGCCCTCGCAAGCGGCGTGTTGCTTGGTTATCTCGGAGCCTATCTTGCTGCGCTTCTGCCCCGTGCCGGCCGGCTGCTGGACGGAGTGCATGGGCTCCTGCTCGGCATTCCGGACTTCTTCCTGGTGGTGATGCTGCAGGTGCTGGGCATTTACCTCGTCAAGTGGACGGGGGATCAGGTGTTCAAGATTCTTCAATTTTCCGGGACGCCGTTCCTGATCCCATTCGTGACGATCGCCGTATTCCCGGCGCTCCTCGTCTACGGGACGCTCCGTCTCGCCATCGAGAGGGAGTGGCGGGAGAATTACGTGCTGACGGCCTACGCCAAGGGGCTGTCCTACCCGACTGTAATTCGAAAGCACCTGCTCCGGAACACGCGGGAGGATGTGCTGTCGGTTCTGCCGAAGGCGGTCACGGCTTCTCTGGCAGGGATGGTGATAGCGGAGGGCTTGTGCCAGATCGTCGGCATCGGCGGTTATTCCATCAATCCCAAGTTTGCCGGCGTCACCTCCCTAACGGCAACCAGCATCCTGCTCGGAGGGATGGCGCTCTTGCTGCAGCTGATCATCTATCTTCTCCGGGTATGGCTTACGGTCCGGCCCGAGGAGGCGGTCTAATCCATGGCATTCCATTGGCCCAAAATCCGGTACGCCGCCGCCTGGGCGCTCCTGCTCCTGCTGGCCGCCGCCGTTCTGCTCGGCGGGGTGATCAAGCCTTATGGCCTGAATCCCGGCACGAAGATCGAATTTGAGAAGCGCATCGTCCAAGGGGAGGAGAAGTACGTCGCTCCTCCGTTCCCGCCCGATGCCAAGCACTGGCTGGGTACCGACCACCGGGGCTTCGACGTGCTGAGCTTGCTGTTGAACGGCGCCAAGTACACCTTGGGCTTCGCCCTGGCGGTTGCCGTGTCACGGTTCGCCCTGGCGCTGCCCGCCGGTCTTGCTGCCGGCGTCAGCGGCAGGGGCAGAGGAGCGCTGGCGGCGCTCCAAGCGATTTTCTCAGCCGTACCGGCGCTCTTGTTCGTCTATCCGGGACTGGTAGGCGTGTACCGATCCATGCAGATCGACACGGGTCTTCCGCCCGGCAATCCCAATCTGGCGTGGTTCGCCTTCTTCGCCTATGTACTGATGACCTTAGCCGGCGTCTTTCCCTTGGCCCATCAGATGGCGCAGCGCAGCTCCTTCTATGCCTCCAAGGCCTACGTATCGGCCGCCCGGGTTATGGGAGCCGGCAGCGGCAGAGTCATCAGGAGGCACATCCTTCCCCACATGCGGGAGGAAATCCTATTCGCCTTCCTGACGGAGCTGGTTCAAGTTCTCTTCCTGATGGGACAATTGGCGGTATTGGGCGTATATCTATTCGGCGGCGAGATCCTGGATTATGACCCAGAGCCGTATACACTTCTGCTGACGCAGACCGGAGAATGGTGCTCCATCCTGTCCTACGGCGCCGTCATGATCCGGATATATCCTTGGATCGTGGTCAGTGCGGGCGTGGCGTTCACACTGTCGATTCTGATCCTGCAGTTTTTCTTAGGCGAGCTGAAGCGGAGAGGCGGCAACGGTTGAGCGGTCCGGTCCCGCAAAATGATAGAGAGCCTGCATATGCCGTTGGACGGCGGATGCAGGCTCTCTTGCTGTATACCGGGCTTGTTCAGAGATATGGAATCTGAATGGTAAAGACGGTGCCCTGCCCCTCCGTCGATTCCACGGAGAGAGTGCCGTTGTGCTTCTTCACGATGCTGGAGCAGACGGCAAGTCCGAGCCCGGTTCCGTTCTCCTTGGTCGTGAAGAACGGCTGAAGAACCTTGTCCAGCACTTCCTGGGGAATGCCGGACCCGGTATCGGACAGGACCAGCAATACGCCCTCAGGTCCTGCCGAGGTGCGAATGGTCAGAACCCCGCCGGAGGACATGGCCTCGAGGGCGTTCCGGGAGAGATTCAGCAGGAGCTGCTTGATCTCCTTCTCGTTCTGCAGGATGGGCGGAAGGGAATTCGCCAGCTCCATGCTAAGATGGATGCCGCGAAGGTTGGCGTCTGCCTCGATCATCGGCGCAAGGACCCGGAGGGTATTGTTCAGATCCCCTTCCTTCAGCTCGACGATCCGGTTCTGGGCCAGCGCGAGGAAGTCGTTGATGATCTCGTTGGCCCGGTCCAGCTCCTGCATGATGATGCCGTAGTAATCTTGGAAGGCACCGGGGTTCCGCTTCTGGATCAGCTGAACGAAGCCCCGGACCACAGCCATGGGGTTGCGGATCTCGTGGGTGATGCTGGCGGCCATCTTCCCGATCAGACTCAGGCTCTCCATATGGGTCAACCGAATGCGAAGCTGTTCCATCTCGGAGATATCCTGGTAGAGGGCGGCGGCGCCGAGAATGCGCCCGGTATCGGGGTTGCGGATCGGGTAGCTGTAACACAGGAAGGTCTGTTCGCCCATGGTGGTCCATTCACCGTCGATCTCTTTGCCTTGGAGCGCCTGGGCAATGGACATGGATTCGAAGGGCACGCCCCGGAGCCGGGCCAGCTCCCGGCAACTCATGCCGATGAGCTCTTCCTTGGTGAATTCCGGATGGTAAGAGACGAATTCCTGATTGACGGTCGTGATGACGGCATCCTCATCGATGTACAAGACGGATAAGGGCATGGTATCGACCAGGGCACGAAGCTGCTGGGAGAGACTCTGGTATTCGGTCTTCAGCTCCTCCAGCTTGGCCAGAGAGGCTTCCTGCTCCGTAATGTCGCGCCAGTAGGTGGTGGCGCCGATGATTTTGCCGGAATGGGGGAGAATCAAGGGGACCGTATCATAGGATAGCGTATAAGGGCCGTAATGCATCACGACGTTATAAATGCACTCCCCCTTCTCGAGGGCGCGGATGATATCGGACTGCTCCGGGTCAACGCCGATCGAGCGCATGTGCTCTCGGTAGTCCCGTCCGATCAAGGATTCGGGGGCAGGGAAGAGATCCCGGAAGCGGGGGGTGTTGATGCTGACGAAGGTATACCGGTAGGAGCTGTCCACGATATAGACGCCTCCCGGAATGGACTCAGCCATCCATTCGATCATATGCTGCTTATGCTCCATCTGCCGCTGATGCCTGAAGTAGAGGCTGATGAAGCATCCGTAGCCGCCCAGGGAGACGAAGAGGAGGAAGTACATCACATAAGCCGGAGCGGCATTGGGCACGCCGAAGATTAGTCCCACGGTCATCACCAGCGGGTAGAGAAGGGCGGTCAGGTTCCATAGGTTGAGCTTGGGCATAGGACTCCTTAAGAGAAACGACTTCCCTTTATCTTAACAGATTAGCCGCTAGGAACAAGCAAGCTAAGTGGGGGATCATCCGGCGAGAATCTGGACCCATCCGATCAGCGCCATCCACAAAGGTATGGCCAACAAGGTGCCCCATACCATTCCGATGCCTAAATTCCGAGTCTCCTGCAACATGGAAACGCCTCCTTACGGATCATGGTACTCTTATTATATGTAAGCGCTTCACGTTTCACCACCCCTTTCGGTCTAAATTTTCGAATAAATCTGAAAAATACCTCTGTCATAACGGTTCGGAATCTCCCATATACTCTATCAGACTCGAGTGAACGGACAGAGACGGGAGGAATCCGCGAATGGGGAAGCGATGGAGTGGCGTGCGGGCTGGTATCCGGCGGTCTATGGCGGCAATGTCGGCCATGATGCTGTTGGCCGGAGGAGGGCTGGCGGATGCGGCGGCGGCCGCCAAGGCGCCGGACGGTACGGCGGAGCTGCTGGGCAAGCTGGTTTCCGGAGCCAAGGTGGAGCAGGACCAAGGGAGAGGGTACAGGGAGCCGGAGCGGCCTACCGTATACTTGACCTTCGATGACGGTCCCAGCAAGCTGACCGGCCAGGTGCTGGACATCCTGAAGCGGGAGCGGATTGCCGCCACCTTCTTCGTATTGGGGCAGTATGCGGAGGAGCATAAGGAGCTGATCCGGCGGATGTCCGAGGAAGGGCATGCCATCGGCAACCATTCGTATAATCATGTCTATCAGGAGCTCTACCGGGACTTCGGCGGGTTCTGGAAGCAGGCGGTGAAGACGGACGGCATTCTGGAGTCGATTACGGGTCGGAAGCCTTTCCTGCTGCGGGCGCCGGGAGGCACAGCCTCCAACTTCGACGCCGTCTACTTCTATCAATTGGAAAAAGCAGGATATTCCGTCGTCGACTGGAATGTGGATTCGCGGGATGCAGTCCGAAAAGGGGTCAAGGCGGAGGAAATCCTGGAGGAGGTCCGCAACAGCCCCCTAAAGCATGAGTTGACCGTACTTATGCACGACGGCATCGGCCATGAGGAAACGGTCAAGGCGCTGCCGGGCATCATCGCCTACTACCGGGAGAAGGGCTATGATTTCGCCGCCCTGGACGAGAGCGTCAAGCCGGCTCAATTCCGCCTGAGTGCCTCCAAGTGGGGACGAACCTATACGGTGGAGCGGTTCGAAGCGATGTCGAAGGAGAGCGAACTGGCGGCGGAGGAGCGGGGTACCCAGTGGGCCGAGGACCGGAAGAGCGAGCTTCGGCTGGCCCGGCAGGGCGAGGAGGCGATGGCGGAATCTGCGGAGGCGCTGAAGAGGGCCGAAAGAGGGGGAGCTGGAGCGACGGGCGGTGAAGGAAGTGCCTCCGTCCCGCATGAGGCGCGTGTGGCTGCAGCCTCGGTGACGGGAGGGGCTGCGTCGCCGGGGGGCGTGGCCGGATTGCCTCCGCTGCGCATAGGTCTTGGCGGGTCTGGATCCTGGACTTTGTCGAAGGCGGAGTATGGCTTCGACAGCGGCCGGTTCACCGTACCCCTGCGTAAGCTGGCGGAGCATCTGGGCGCAAGCGTGAGCATGGCGGGGGGAGAGCGAAAGGTTTCAGTCCGGATCGGGGCGTCGGTGCTGGAGTTCGATCCTGTGCGGCGGACGATCCTGGAGCAGCGTCCCGGGCAGCCGATGAAGGTCCATCATCTGGCGGATCTGACTTGGACGGCGGAGGGCGAGATTCTGGTTCCGCTGCGTGTGACCGCCGCCATGCTGGGCCAGCCTGTGGCGGGCTATTCCCTGGCCGGAGACGAGTACAAGGTGGAGCTGGACGTCCGGGAGCGGCAAGGGCTGTACGCGTGGGCCCGGCTTGGAGACCGGCATCCGGCCTGGGCCGCCTCCTTCATGGACCGGCTGAAGCCGGGATTCTCTCAATCTCATGTCTAAAATCATAGGCGGATGGAAAAACTAGACATCATAGATTACTAGCGTGCGTTTATGCGGCCCTAATAGAGGGAGCCGGCGCAGCGCTCTATCAGGAGGTTTTTCCATTGGCACGACCATCCGCTTCCTCTATGCCCTTCGACGAACCGCTGCTCCAGCTGGAACGCATTATCTCGAATATCGAAAAAGTCATGGTCGGCAAAAGGCGGCCCGTCGAGCTCGTGCTCACCTCCCTGCTGTGCGGGGGGCATGTGCTGCTCGAGGATGTGCCCGGCGTCGGGAAGACCATGCTGGTCAAGGCGTTGGCCAAAACCGTTGATGCCGGCTTCAAGCGCATCCAATTCACCCCTGACCTCCTTCCCTCAGATGTGACGGGGGTGTCGGTCTACAACCGGGGCTTGAATGAGTTCCAGTTCCGGCCCGGCCCGCTGTTTACCAATCTGGTGCTGGCGGATGAGCTGAACCGGACCTCGCCCAAGACCCAGGCGGCCCTTCTCGAGGCTATGGAGGAACGGCATGTGACGGTGGACGGGGAGACCTATCCCCTGCCGCAGCCGTTCCTGATCCTGGCCACTCAGAATCCGCTGGAGCATGCAGGCACCTACCAGCTGCCCGAGGCGCAGCTGGACCGGTTCTTCATGCGGATTCGGCTGGGCTATCCCGACCGGGACCATGAGGTGGAGATGCTCGGCCGGATGCAGGAGCAGTCCCCCCTGGAGCAGCTGAAGCCGGTGCTGTTCCGCGAGGAGCTGATCCGCTTGCAGCGGCAGGTGCGCCACGTCCATGTGGATGAGTCGCTGCGGGAATATATGGTGGAGTTGGCCGTGGGAACGCGGAAACATAAGGACGTGCTGCTGGGAGCCAGTCCCCGCGCCGTTCTGGCTCTGATGCTGGCCGGGCAGGCCCAGGCCTATCGCAAGGGGCGCAGCTATGTGGTTCCGGACGATCTTAAGGAGGTCCTGGAGCCCGTACTGGCGCACCGCCTGCTCTTGACCCCGGAGGCCCGGATGGCCGGGAGGTCAGCGGAGCAGGTTCTGGCCTCGGTGGCGCAAGCGGTGCCGGTACCCGGCCTGCGCTATGCGCCGGGCTCGTAAGGGGGCCGGACCGACATGGCATGGGGCAGGGTGTACCGGCTGTTGATAATGAGCGCGATGGCGGCGGGAGCCATAGCGCTGGCCTATACGAGGGGCGGGGGCTCCGTCTGGTTTCTGGCTATGGTCTTGGCCGGGATCTGGGGGCTCTCCGCCGCATCGCTGTTGTTCCTGATGGTCCGGGTCCGGGCCGTCCGCACGCTTGCGGCGGAGACGGTGGCTCCGGGTGAGACGCTCCAAGCGGAGCTTAAGATCCGGCACACCTCGCTCCTGCCCCTGCTGTGGGTAGCGGTGACAGACCGGTGGACCCGGGTGCAGGACGGAGAGGAGTTCAAGGTGACGCGTTTGGCGTACCCCGGCTTCTCCCGCAGCTTTACCGTCCGCTATCGGCTGTCAGGGCTGCCGAGGGGCGAATACCGCTTTGAGGGGACGGAGCTGGTCTCCGGAGATCTGTGGGGCATGGCGGTCAAGCGCCGCCGGATTCCGCTCTTCGGCGGCTTCGCCGTGCTCCCGGAGGTCCGGCCGCTGGCTGCCTCTCCCGCACCCCGGGACCGGGGGGGCGAGGAGCCTTCGCTCCGCCTGCTCTTCAACGGCGGCGGTGGGGTGCCTGGTTCGACGGTGAGGCCCTACACGCGGGGCGATCCGCTCCGCAGCGTTCACTGGAGATCCACCGCCAGAACCGGAGAACTGATGACCCGCGCCGTGGAACCGGCCGAGGAGTCCCGGTATATGATCTTCCTCGACGCGGACGCCGGAGCGTACGGGGGCGAGGCCGGGGCCCTGTTGTTCGAGACGGGCGTGGAATATGCGGCCGGTCTCCTGAAGCTGGCTTCTGACGAGAGGCTGGAGGCGGGACTGGCCGTGGGCGGCCGGACGGAGGTATGGCTGCCTCCGGCGGTGCGCCCGGACTTCGCCTCCTCCCACCGGCTGCTGGCACGGGTGCATCCGGACGGCGGGCCATCGCTGACCGGGCTCTTAAGCGCCAAGGGGGAGGAGCTGCAGCGGGGTGCCTATACCTTCGTTGTGATTACCCCCGCGCTGCGGGAGGAGACGGTAGAGGCGCTTGCCCGGCTTCGCGCCTCCAACCGCCCTGCTGCGGTACTTCTGCTTCGGGCCGGAGCCCTTCTGTCTCCGGCAGAGCGGGAGCGCAAGCGCAAGCTGGCGCATGCGGGCTGCCCGGTCATGGAAGCGGCTCCGGCTGCGCGCAGAAGGGCGGTGATGCTCCATGCGGACCAGACGGGAGCATAGTGTGGAAGCGGACAGCCGGCGGGGGAGGAAGCTCCCCGAGGCTTCGCCGGCTCCCCGTCCGAGGAGCGCCCCGCCTGCCGGAGACGGCCGCTCACCGGCATTCGATGCGGCAGCCGGCCTTCTCTGGCTGGTTCTCTTGTGGGCCTGGATCACGCCGATCGCGGGCATGTCGGATTGGACGGAGCCGGCGCAGACGGGGCCCTTGTATGCGGCAACCGCGCTGTTCGTCCTATTGGATATTGCCCGGGTGCCGGCTGCGGCCGGCGTGCCGCTGAAGGTCTTGGGCATCTGGCTGGCGGTCGGCTGGCTGTTCCGGGAGACCGGCGGCCATTCCGGCTATGGGCTCGATTGGCTCCGTGCCTATGGCGATATCCTCTGGGAGGATGGGAAGGCAGCCCTGTCTGGAAGCTGGGACTCTATCAGCGCTGAGAATCGGACCGTCATATTCCTGGCAGGCTGGGGGCTATTGGCCGGCGTGGTGCAGACCATTCTGGTTCACCGCAGGCGGGGCTTCTGGATGGTTGCTGCCACTTGGGCGTACCTCATCGGCCTGCAGCTGTGGCCGGGCTGGGATACCTCGCGGGAGCTGTGGGCGTCGGGGTCCGCCGGCTTGGCACTTCTGGCCGTGCTGCATCTGGAGCGGATCCGGCATCTCTATGCGCCGGGTCTGGTCCGCAGCAGCCGCGCCGGCGTCGTAACGGCGGTTGGAGCCGGCCCGGCAGACCCCTCCTGGACGTCCGCCTTCGGCTCCGGCCGGCGGGGCGGGATGCCGCCGGGGGTGTATGCGGCAGCTCTAACAGTGACGTTTCTCATCTTCACTTCCGCCTTGGCCGCCTCGGGCAGCAGCGGAGCGGCCCGCTTCATGAAGCCCCTTGCGTTCGATACCTGGTCCAAGTGGGCGGATTGGTTCCATGAGCCCGGTTCACGGGCCGCTGCCGTGACGGAAGGCCTGTCCCCCGGGACCGGTGCGTTCTCGGTCCGCCAAGGGGTGACCGGCTACGGCCAGGATGACCGGACGCTGGGAGGGCCGCTGGAGGTGCTGGACGAGCCGGTCTTTACCGCACGGACCCCGTTCATGACCTACTGGCGGGGGGAATCGAAGAGCTTCTACGACGGCAGCGGATGGACGGCCGTGAAGTCTGCCGGGGGCGAAGCCGCCGATCCGAAGGAGCTCTCCGGCGGAGAGCCGGATGTCCGGGCGGTCTTCGTCCAGGAGCTGCTGTTCTCCGGCCGGCGGGACCCGGGCGTCCTGTTCGCCGGGGGAACCGTGGAGTCGGTTCTGGCCATGTACACCCTGGATGGCCGGGAACTGCCGACGGGATCGCTGGAGTCCGATCCGGAGACGGGACGGTACGAGGTGTCCGGCGGAATGCGGGACCGGATCGGCTACGCCCGGCTCCGGGTCCGCGAGGCCGGCTACCCGTCCTCGGAGACCGGGGCGCTCTTGGCGGCCAAAGGCTCGGTGCCGGAGGCCGTGGCGCGGACCTACCTGCAGCTGCCGGCGCAGTTGCCGGAGCGGGTCCGCACGCTGGCGGTCCGCACGGCGGCCTCCGGGGCCACCCCCTACGCCAAAGCCCAGCTGATCGAGCGGTATCTGAAGGAGCATTACCGGTACAGCTTGACGGAGGTGGGGGTGCCCGCAGCCGGTGAAGATTTCGTGGACCGCTTCCTGTTCGGTCCCGAGGGTGCCGGTTACTGCGATTACTTCTCCACCGCCATGACGGTTATGCTCCGCTCCGCAGGCGTTCCCGCCCGCTGGGTGAAGGGCTTCGCCCCCGGAACCCGGACGGGGGAAGGGGACGGCCTCCTGACCGTGAACGTCAGCAGCAAGGACGCCCATTCCTGGGTCGAGGCCTACATCCCCGGCAGGGGCTGGGTGCCCTTCGACCCGACGCCGGGCTTCACCGGCTTCGGCGAAGCCGGGAGCGCGGAGCTTGCTGAGGCTGCGGCGGCCCTCGCCGGTCTGGACGCCAGCACTCCGCCCGCAGCCGCAGAAGCCTCGGCTCCTGCCGGCGATTCCGCCCGCGGCACCCCCATGCCCTTCGGGGCGTGGCAGTCGGCGGCGGCGGACGCCTGGGACCGGCTGGCCCCGAGGCTCGGGGACTGGGTGGCGGCCCATCGGCTTCTGCTAGCCGCGGCCCTGCTGGCGCTGGGGCTGGCGGTCTGGCTGGTCCGCACCCAGCGCCACCTCCTAGCCCTGCTGCTGCTCGCCCGTTACCGGCGGAGAGGGCGGGGGCGGCCGGCGCTGGCCCTTAAGGTGCTGGAACGGCTATGGCTCTCGGTGTTCCGCCGTTACGGCCCCAAGCCGCCGGACCGGACGCTTCGGGAATACGCGCTGGAGACGGGGGAACGGTTCCCCGATGCCCGTGACGCGCTTTGCGAGCTGGTGCGGCTGTACGAGCACGTCCGCTTCGCCGACGATCCCCCGCCGCGGCTGCCGCGGAGCCGGATGACGGAGCTGTGGCGAAGTCTGTTCGGGGAAGAGACAGGCCGCGGAAGAGGCGTCGGGCTGTAGGGAAGGCGGGGCGACCCGCCTTTTTTCGAAGTCTCTAGAAAGTATAAATCGAGGATGATTGTTCGACTCCTGGGTAAACGCACGGCGTCTTGAAGACGCCGTTAGGCGTTTATCCTTGCATGGACTTCCGGATTCCTGCACCGCGGCCCTTTACAGCGCCTTGGCGGAACGTATAGAATATGAGACAAAATATATGAAGGGGACAGGCAGGCCCAAAGGGCGATTTCCGAACATTCCTGTCCTGGAAAGCGAAGGTAGATGCATGAAGCCGAACGAAATAGTCGTCGTGTTGGATTTCGGTGGCCAATACAACCAATTGATTGCCAGAAGGATTCGGGACCTGGGGGTATACAGCGAGCTTCTGCCCTTTAACACCTCCCTGGACAAGCTGAAGGCGCTCAATCCGAAGGGAATCGTCTTCTCCGGCGGTCCGTCCAGCGTGTATGCCGAGGGAGCACCTCACGTGGATCCGGGCATCTATGAGCTCGGCGTGCCGATTCTGGGCATCTGCTACGGCATGCAGCTGATGGCGTTCCAGCTGAACGGCAAGGTGCAGCGCGCGGCCAAGCGGGAGTACGGCAAGGCCGAGGTGGAGTTCACCCCGTCGAACCGCCTGATCGAGGGACTGGACCCGAAGCAGACCGTGTGGATGAGTCACGGCGACATGGTCTCCGAGGTGCCGCAGGGCTTCGTCATCGACGCCTTCACCGGACATGCGCCGGTGGCCGGCATGAGCCATCCGGACCGCAGCATGTTCGCGGTTCAATTCCACCCGGAGGTGGTTCACTCCGTCTACGGCAACGAAATCATCCATAACTTCCTCTACAGGATCTGCGGCTGCGAAGGCAACTGGAGCATGAAGACCTTCATCGAGGATACCGTCCGCGCCATCCGCGAGCAGGTCGGGTCCGCCAAGGTGCTGTGCGCCCTGTCCGGCGGTGTGGATTCCTCCGTGGTAGCCATGCTGATCCACAAGGCCATCGGCGAGCAGCTCACCTGTATGTTCATCGACCACGGTCTGCTCCGCAAGGGCGAGGCTGAGAGCGTCATGGAGACCTTCGTGGGCAAATTCGGCCTGAAGGTGGTCAAGATCGACGCCCGCGAGCGCTTCCTGGGCAAGCTGGCCGGCGTGGACGATCCGGAGAAGAAGCGGAAGATCATCGGCAACGAGTTCATCCGTGTGTTCGAGGAAGAGTCCACCCAATTCGACGATTTCGAATACCTGGCGCAGGGCACCCTCTACACCGACATCATCGAGAGCGGCACGGCGACCGCCCAGACGATCAAGTCCCACCACAACGTGGGCGGTCTTCCGGAGGATATGAAGTTCAAGCTGGTGGAGCCGCTGAAGGAGCTCTTCAAGGACGAGGTCCGCAAGGTGGGTGAGGAATGCGGCCTGCCCAAGGAGATCGTCTGGCGCCAGCCGTTCCCGGGTCCGGGTCTGGCCATCCGCGTGCTGGGCGAGGTCACCGAGGAGAAGCTGCACATCGTGCGGGAATCCGACGCCATCCTGCGGGAGGAGATCGCCAAGGCCGGTCTGGACCGGGAGATCTGGCAGTACTTCACCGCCCTGCCGAATATGAAATCCGTAGGCGTCATGGGCGACGAGCGCACCTACTCCTACACCGTGGGCATCCGTGCGGTGACCTCCATCGACGGCATGACCGCCGACTGGGCGCGTATTCCGTGGGATGTGCTGGAGAAGATCTCCGTGCGCATCGTCAACGAGGTGGACAACGTCAACCGCATCGTGTACGACGTGACCTCCAAGCCGCCGGCGACGATCGAGTGGGAATAACCTATATTGCAGCATGAGATGACGGCCTTCGCGGGCCGTCATCGTTCTATTTACCAACCTTTCTTCGAATTATGAATGTATGACATTATTTACCACCCGGTCAATTTGTTACAGATTCCGAACATGGCCAAAAATTAACCATCGAATTATTCGTATTTTTGTTGACAGGGATCGACATGGATTTTAGAATTAGAGGTAATCATAACAACAAAATTTCATTTCGTATAATTCCGGGAATCGGCCTGGAAGTCTCTACGAGATCACCGTAAATGATCTGGCTACGAATGGGATGCAAGCCACGCGGCGCGCGGAGGAACCTTTATGTTTCTTCCGTTCGTTTTCGTTTTTGGCTGTATCCAGGGGAGCCGGGGTCAATGACACCCGGCTCTTTTTGTTTGTTGTTCACATCATTTTTTAGGAGGAGTTAGCGACAATGGATCAGTTTTTCAAACTGAAACAGAACGGCACCACGGTCCGTACGGAGATTATGGCCGGCTTGACCACCTTCATGACAATGGCCTACATCTTGGCCGTCAACCCGGACACGCTCACGGCTTTCGGCCGGACGGGCATGGATTGGTATGCGGTGTTCCTGGCAACCGCCATCGCCGCAGGTGTCTTCACCATCGCTATGGGCTTGTTCGTCAACTTTCCGGTGGCTCTGGCTCCGGGTATGGGCTTGAACGCCTACTTCGCTTCGGTGGTTCTCTCCAGTGCGGCAACCGATAAGCCGTTCACTTGGCAGATGGGACTGACGGCCGTCTTCATTTCCGGCATCATCTTCATCATCCTTACGGTGACGAAGGTCCGCCAGCTGCTGCTGGTTGCAGTACCGGACAGCCTGAAGCATGCCATTACCGTGGGCATCGGCTTGTTCATCACCATCATCGGTCTGAAGAACAGCGGCATCATGACTGTCGGCATCGAGACCCTGAACAACGTGGAGAAGGGCAAGTTCACCGATCTCCTGTCCTTCGAGAGCATCATCCATATGGGCAGCCTGGAGAACCATACCGTGGTCCTGGCCCTGATCGGATTGTTCCTGATCTCCATCCTGATGGTTCTGAACGTGCCCGGCGCCATCCTGTTCGGCATTCTGGGCACCACCGTAGCCGGCATGCTGATGGGCGACGTGAAGTTCAGCAGCATCAACGCGGACAAGACTCCTTGGACTCCGGACTTCAGCAGCCTGCAATTTATGGCCTTCGACTGGGATGGCATCATCCACACCGGGATCATCTCCGTTATCGTCACCTTCACCTTCGTTGAGCTGTTCGATACCTTCGGTACCCTCGTCGGCACCGCGAACCGCGCCGGCATCATGAAGGACCCGGAGGAAGGCCGCAAGCGCGTCGGCAAAGCGATGCTGATCGACGCCATCGGCGTTGGCGGCGGCGCCATGGTGGGAACCTCCACCGTAACCGCTTATGTAGAGAGCGCTGCGGGCGTAGCCCAAGGCGGACGCACCGGCTTGACGGCGGTAACCACCGGCGCCTGCTTCCTGCTCTCCCTGTTCCTGGCCCCGCTGGTTTCCCTTATTCCGGGAGCCGCTACGGCTGCCGCGCTGATCATCGTCGGCGTGCTCATGATGCAGTCCGTCAAGGACATCGACTTCCAGGACATGGTCATCGCCATTCCGGCCTTCCTGACCATCGTGCTGATGCCCTTCACCTACAACATCGCCAACGGCATCTCCTTCGGTATCGTGGCCTACGTGGTGCTGGCTTGCGTCAACAACCTGGCCAACAAGAAAAAATACGACATCCACTGGCTCATGTGGATCCTCGCAGTTCTCGTCATCCTTCGCTACGTCTTCATCGGCAGCCAAGGCTGATCCGGAATACCCAGCGGCACTCCTTCTCGGGAGTGCCGTTTTTCTTTATGTTCCGGCGCGGATCTTGCGGTTGGCTCTTTTTCGGGTCATGATGGAGAAGAAGGAAAGATCGGGATGATGAAGCTGAAGCTAGGGGGCATAAGCAATGAGATTGGACCGGCTGCTGCATATGGTGGTGCTGCTGGCGAACCGGAAGCGGGTGCGGGCCAAGGATTTGGCCGACGAATTCGGCGTGTCCGTCCGGACCGTATATCGGGACATCGATACGATCTGCCAGGCGGGGATTCCTATCGTGTCGTTTCCCGGGATGAACGGCGGCTTGGGGATTGCGGACGGCTACCGGCTGGACCGGAATGTCTTCTCGGTGGACGAGCTGGCCTCGGTGATGGTGGCATTGGACGGGGTGGCGGGATCCATCGGGGATCCCCATGCCGCCGCGGTGCAGGACAAGATCCGGGCCGTCATGGCCGGCCGTCCCTCCGAGCGCTTCCGGCAGCGGACGGAGAGCATCCGCATCGATTACAACGCCTGGGGCTCGGCGCCGTGGCTGAAGGAGCGGGTGGAGATGCTCCGGGATGCGTTGGAAAATAACAGGCTCGTCCGTTTCCAGTACGGCAGCGCCAAGGGAGAGCTGCTTGGGCGGGAAGCGGAGCCGTATACCCTCGTGCTGAAGAACGGCACCTGGTATCTCTATGCCTTCTGCCGGAGCCGGGGAGATTTCCGCCTCTTCAAGCTGGCCCGGATGGGAGAGCTGGAGCTTACCGGGGAAGGATTCGAACGCCGGGAACTGGACCCGGAGTCCGCGCCGTGGGAGGGAGACCGGGCGGCGCCCGCGCCGCATGTGCCGATGGTCCTCCGGTTCCCGGCGGAGCTGCGGCTTCTGGCCGAGGATTGGTTCGGGATAGACGCTGTGGAGCCGGAACCGGGATCGGACGGGCGGACGGTGCTGGCGAGGGCCGCCTGGCCCGAGGATGAGTGGCTCTACGGGTATCTCTTGAGCTTCGGAGACCGGATGGAGATCGTTGAGCCGGCCCGCCTGAGGGAGCGGATCCGGGATATGGCCCTTCGCATCGTCATGCAATATTCCGGAGCCTCTTCCGTACAAAGCTGACAGGGTGCTGTCACAGCGAAGGCTTATACTAAGTCCATAGGAGGGAGGCCCGCTATGGAGAAGATCGATTACAAGAAGGTTTGGAATGCCTATTACGATGCCGCACGGGAGCCCAAGCTCGTCCGGGTTCCCGCATTCGCGTATTTGGCCGTGGATGGAATGGGAGATCCGAATACATCGGAGGATTACAAGGCGGCGGTGGAGGCTCTGTATGCCGTGTCGTACGCCGTCAAGTTTCTCGTGAAGAAGAGTCCGTCCGGCCCGGACTACGGGGTCATGCCGCTGGAGGGACTGTGGTGGACCGACCGGATGGAGGATTTCAGCTACGATAACAAAAGCATTTGGAAATGGACCATGCTGATCCTGCAGCCGGAGCCCGTGACCGGCGAGCTGGTTCATGCGGCGATGGAAGCGGTGAAGCGGAAGAAGGAGCTGGCGGCTCTGCAGCGTGTACGGTACGAGGCTTATCAAGAGGGTCCCTCGGTCCAGCTCCTTCACACGGGACCCTATGCGGAGGAGGCTCCGACCATTGGGAGATTGCATGACTACATCGAGCAGATGGGCTGGGAGCTGACCGGGAAGCACCACGAGATTTATCTGAACGACCCTCGTCGGACGGCGCCGGAGCGATTGCGGACCATTATCCGCCAGCCGGTCCGAATTCCGGAAGAAACCTGACAATAGGCTGTCACAGCGTACGGTTATGATAATGGGGAATCCAAATTTAGGGAGGAATTTGAAGATGACGGAAACATATTGCCAGAGCTGCGGCATGCCGATGCACGGGGACGAGCTCCACGGAACCCAAGCGGACGGCTCCAAAACGGGAGATTACTGCATCTACTGCTACGAGAACGGAAGCTACAAGAACCCGGGACAGACGTTAGAAGAGATGATTAACGAATGCGTGCCGTTCATGACGGAAAAAGGAATGCCCGAGCAAGAAGCCCGGGCCCTTCTCCAGCAGCAGCTGCCGCATCTGAAGCGCTGGAGAACCGAGGCGTAGGCCTCGATGCCCCAAAACAAACAGGAGCCCTTGTGGGGGCTCCTGTTGTATGTTGTCGGTAATTACGGCTTCAGGTGGCGGGCCAGGAACTTCTCCAGCATCCGATAGAAGTCCAGCTGGTTCTCCGTGTTGGCGAAGCCGTGTCCTTCGTTGGCCTTCACCATATAAGGCACGTCGACGCCGCGGCTCCGAAGAGCCTGCACCATCTGATCGGATTCGGCCTTATTCACCCGGGGATCGTTCGCGCCTTGTGCGACGAACAGAGGATCCTCGATCCGGTCCGCATGGAACAGCGGGGAGATGTCCTCCAGCAGCGCTTTATCCTTCACGGGATCACCGACCATCTCGTACATCTTCTGCTTTTCGGACTCCCAGTACGGAGGAAGGGAATTCAGAAGGGTGAAGAGGCTGGACGGACCGACGTAATCCACGCCGGCGGCATAGAGCTCAGGCGTGAAAGTCAAGCCTGCCAATGTTGCATAACCGCCGTAGGAGGCGCCATAGATGGCCACCCGGTTAGGATCTGCGATGCCCTCTTGAATCAGCCATTGAACGCCGTCGCTGATGTCATTCTGCATGTTCTTGCCCCATTGCTTATTGCCGAGGAACATGAACTCCTTGCCGTATCCGGTGGATCCCCGGAAATTCATCTGGAGCACCGCATAGCCCCGGCTTGCCAGGAATTGAGCCTCCGGGTTGAAGCCCCAGGAATCGCGGGCCCATGGTCCGCCGTGGGGATTGACGATGACGGGCAGATTCTTGGGATCCTTGCCCTTCGGCAGGGTCAGATAGCCGTGGATGGTCAAGCCGTCCCGGGACTTGTAGGTGATGGGCTTCATCTCCGCCAGCTTGCTCTCGTCGAGCCAAGGGGCCACGTCAGCGATTTTCTCCACCTTATCGGCCTTCCGGTCGTAGGAGTAGTAGGCGCCCAAGGAACGGTCGCTGTAAGTGCGGTACATGACGAGGTTCCCATCCTCGCTCATGCTTTGAAGAGAGACGGTCTTGCCTTCAGCCTTGGACTCCAGCGTCTGCATGAGCGACTTGTAGCTGTCATCGAAGTATTGGTAATGAACCTTGTCGGTCTCATAAACGGCAGCAAGCACTTGCTTTTTCTGTACGGAGTAGATGAGATTCGACGCATCCACATCCGGGTGCTCGAAGACGGTCTCCTTCACCTGCTTCGTCTCGGGATCGTAGCGGACGATCTGGATTTTGTCCCGGTTCAGGTTGGTGGCGACGAACAGCTCCTTGTTATCCGCATCGAACGTGATCGGGGAGAAGGTGTCCTGGTAGCCTGTATTCAGCAGGGGCGCAAAAGGCTGGTCCTCGGACTGACGGTACAGGATCGCCGTATTATTGCCGTCGGAGGAGGACGCGATCCGGATCCGCCCCTGATGGTCGGTCATCCAGCCGGTGATGTTCCCCGGATTCTCGGCAGTCAGCTTCAGTTCGCCGGTCTGCACGTTGAGACGGTACACATCGAAGAAGCGGGGATCCCGCTTGTTCAGCAGCACCAGCATCTCGTCCTTGACTTCCTTCAGATCGTCGAGCAGCATGGCGCGGGTATTCGGGAACGGAGTCAGATCCTTATCATCCTTGCCGTCCAGCTTCACACTGTACAGATGATAGTTCTCATCGCCGCCCTTGTCGGTCATATAGACCAGACGGTCATTGCCTTTCCACATGTAGCCCATAATATCCCGTTCGGTGGCGTGCGTGACCTGTACGGCGTCCTTCTCCCCGATCTTCTTGACGAATACGTTCATCCGGTTATCGGCCGGCTGCATATAGGCCATATACTTGCCATCCGGAGACATGGAGAAGGAAACTTGAGCCGGCTGACGGAAGAAGTCCTCCAGCGGGATCTGGCCGGGAGTCTTCGTGTCAAGGTCCGCCGCCCGGTAGAGGAAGACGGCCAGCTCGGCCCGCGTAACCGAATCGGACGGCATGAATGTGTCCTGCCCGGTGACCAGCTGCTGCTTCAGCCGCGCTACATCCTCCTTATGGTCCGGCGAAATCGCCTCACTGTCCTTAAACCAGACCTGGACCCCATTGTCCGTCCACTTGAACACCCGGACCAGTACGGAGGCCAGCTCCTCCCGGGTGATCTCGGCATCCGGATGGAACTCTTCGCCGTCCCCCTTCATAATCCCCAAGTCCTTCAGAGCATAGATGGCGCCGGCATAAGGATGGTTCGCGCCCACATCCCGGAAGCCCGTGCGGGCTATCGATTCGGGAGCCTTCATGTACTTCAGCAGGAGCGAGGCCGCTTCGCCGCGGGTAATCTTGCGGTCCGGGTGGAATAAGCCGTCGCGGTCGGCGGCGATGTATCCCAGCTGGCTCAACGTCGACACGGCGGTGCTGGCAAAATGAGAGCCCGGCAGATCCGGGAAGCCGGACGCCTCCGCCGCTCGGACAGAACCGGCAGGCAGTCCTCCCGAAACCAGAGCAAGTCCCAGTGCCAGAGGTAAAACGGATTTACGAATGCGTTTCATAG
This sequence comes from Oryzibacillus soli, assembly GCF_051594765.1. NCBI lineage: Bacteria > Bacillati > Bacillota > Bacilli > Caryophanales > Paenibacillaceae > Oryzibacillus > Oryzibacillus soli. The sequence goes on along the minus strand of NZ_JBPPGJ010000014.1, from coordinate 365 downwards.
CGAAACTCCTTCCGTTGATCAACTTCGCGGAGAATGATCTCCGCACCATTAGGTTGTACGGGAAATCTTGGAAATGGTTCCGTCCAGACACGTTTCCGCAACATTTTCTTGCCTAATGGTGGTTTTGCCATAAAAGGGCACTTGCATCCGGTACCCAGTCTGTGCTATCTTATAAAAGTCGCCTCTGACAAGGGGACGAGCAAACGGCTAACAAGCCGTCCGGTTCCTTGAAAACTGAACAACGAGTAGTAACAACAAACACAGCCAAGTGTAATGAATGAGCTATATCGAACAAACCTTTTTGGAGAGTTTGATCCTGGCTCAGGACGAACGCTGGCGGCGTGCCTAATACATGCAAGTCGAGC
>NZ_JBPPGJ010000013.1:0-191400 GCF_051594765.1 Oryzibacillus soli | reverse complement strand
TCTTCAGATTATTCTCCTTGACGAATGCCTTCACCTGTTCTTTACTAAACCGTGCCACCTGTGTCATCCTCTCAAACCGACCTTTCCTTCTAGTTTACTAGATTTGGTTTTGAGAGTTTACACAAAATATTTTACAGACTCCGGGCAACATAATAAAAAGAATCGACTCGGATGAAGTTTATGAACTCCAAATTTATGAACATGATCCCAATCTGGTCCATGCATTTGCTTATGCTTCCCAAGGAAGATTAGCAGACGAACTCATTACAGAAATTGAAAGTCATACACATATATTATATGTAATCGGTGATTCCGGAGATGGAAAGAAGGTGCGGAAAATATCTAATGTGATCTCAGGGCTCTTGAAGAGTGGCGGAATGGCCGTAAAGATTGAAAACTCTGGTATGGCTCATTCCGTTGAAGATTGGGTATCGATGGATTCAGATGAAATCAGTGAACTATTCGATTTCTATGTTGCATATGCAAGGGCTGATGATTTTTATTACTCCTGTGGCATGCAAGTATTCGGATTACCGGATGCCATTATAGATGTAACACTAAGCCCCGAACGAGCAAGATATGTCTTGACTAACTTTATATATTTTCTTTTAACTGAAAACCCGGAGTTACACAGTGGAGAAACGTTTTCTGTTAGTGCTAGTGATCCTAACTATAAACTATCTTATACGGATTGTTATTACTTTGATAAAGATGAGTTGTTTCATAATCCATACGGTGTATGGGTTCTAAAGGGTCTGTGAGTAAGAAAGTGAAGTCTACGCCATCATCTTACAAGGAGTCCCACGATGCTTATCCGAGCAGCTTGCGTTGATTTTGTAACCGAGATGATACATAACGAGAAGTCGGACATTTTAGTGCTGGAGGTGGAGGACGGTATAGTGGGATTTTCCCTGGTGCAAGAAAAAGAAACTCCGAAAATAAGCTGTATGATAGAGAAAAGTTTGTGTATGTGTTGGATTTCGTCATAACGGAAATGTATAGGAACCGCGGATTAGGAGCCCTATTATTAATTGCATCAAAAGAATGGGGGATGGGGTTTCGAGGTACATAGGCCTGTAATATTGGCATCCAGGTTCCAGTGAGGGTTCGTTAATACAATGTTATTTATAAACAAGCATATCCTTACAAAGGAGAAAAAAATGCCAAACAAATTAGTGTTTTTCAGTGATGAGAACAAAGTTGATTACGAACGTTTTGAAAGATTTGCTAACAAGAATGTTTATAATGTGTATACTCAGGATGATCATTCGAGAATAGTTGTTTGGACGAATAAGGCAGTTCATGCATTAATTGATTTATTTATGGAAATGAAAGAACCCTATTTCATTCTATACATATTGAGTGTAAGCAGATGTGATCAGGAAACAGCACGATATCAAAGTATGGAGTTGAGTACTTCAGATACAGAAGAACTCTTATATGAGTTTGCTGACTATTTGGAGAGCGATGGTCGTCACGATATCTGGATTCATTCACCTAAAGACAATGCAACTATTGTATATGATAAGGATAACCTTATCTATATTTATGGCAATTTAGAGGCTTATGAAAAGAAATTATTAGTAATGGGTTATACGCGTTACAATGAACCTTTATTTCTTCCATCTCCCCATGCACATTGTTATCATGCAGAATATGACGAAAAGGAAATAGAAATTCTCAAAAGAATCCATTGGTATAAAACACCTTTACAGCAACATGATTATTAGAATGCCGGTCAGCAAGCTGGGCTTTCCATGAATTAGCTGCAAGAGCATTTATGATGATCTTATTCAGGAAGTAAATGTTAAAAAGGACAGTATTTTAGTGTATACTGTAGAGAACAACAAGTGGAGGTGTGGGTATGAGTCTTGAAGAAAAATTATTAAAGGAATTCTCAGACCTGCCAGAGGATAAAAAAATTGAGGTTATTGATTTTGTGGAATTTCTAAAAAATAAAAACAATAAGCAATTAGAATCCATGATGGATTTGATTATTGAAGAAAATAGGGAAGCTTTGGAGGAGCTGGCTAAGTAATGAACTTCATTGGTGTGGACCAGCTTGTAAGGTTCCATAATAAAATACTTAACGCGACCGGTGGATCGGATGGCGTTAGGGATAAAGCCATTTTAGAAAGTGCTTTACAAAGACCGTTTTCAACATTCGATGGAAATGATCTGTACGAAGGTACAATCCATAAAATATCGGTTGCTACTTATTCTCTTATTAAGAACCATGGTTTTGTCGATGGCAATAAGAGAATCGGGGTTGCGACCATGTTACTTCTATTACGAATGAATGGAATTACGATCAAGTACTCGCAAGATGAATTAATTGAGCTTGGACTAAGCACTGCCGAAGGTAAAATGAAAGAAAATGATATCTATCAATGGATCCAAAGACATCAGGTGTAGCTTGATGTCTTATTTTCTTTAACCTGAAGGAGGAGGGCTCTGTACGAAAATAATCGAAGAAAAGTTCAATCGATATGGCGAACCGGATTACGACAAAGGCTACATCCAATGGGGTTTCGACGATCTTGCAACCCAGATCGATATGGCGGAGAAGCTGCAAGGGCTGTTCCCGGAGAAGGCGGCCAGGATTATAGACATAGCCTGCGGAATATCCAGGTATCATCAGGTGTGGCTGCAATCAGGATATGAGGTTACAGGAATAGACATCTCCGAAACGTTCATTGAGTATGCAAGAGAGTACAACAAAGCTTTCGATAAAGCATGCTACTTCGTCAGAGATTACAACGAGTTGAGCTTCGACAACGAATTCGACGTAGCCGTGTGGACCGATCCCGTGGGACTTACTGGATTGTCTGCCAATCGAATCTATCGGGCACTCAAGCCCAAGGGTGCCTTCATCTATGAAATGTGGAATGATAACTACTATAAATACCATACGGATGATCGGCATAACGATTGCCGGACATGGTCCTATCAAGATGGAGTCTATCGATTGGTACGGCATGAATACAACAGAGCGACTTGCATCTCCGAACACGAGGAGATCCTATTTGATCTACCGAATGATACGATGATTCATAAAACTGGGCTGGGTGCTCATCCTGTGAACAGTTATTGCAGCATCCAAATCATGGAGGCTGCGGGTTTCAAGAATGTCCGATTCGTCGACTATAAAGGTCAGCCGTTCCGTACGGAGAACCAGCAAGTGAAGCGGTACATGATGATTGGTGAGAAATAACGAAAGAGGAGGGAACGCCTAGCTTATGATATCCGTAACGGAAGTACGTGAAGTGGCTTTATCGTTGCCGGGAGCCGTAGAAGTCGAGCATATGGGCAAGCCTTCGTTTCGGATGAACAATAAGATTTTTCTTGTCATGCAAGAGGATCTGATAACCATAACCGTAAAGATATCGAAAGAAGAACGGAATCTATACGTGAGCGAGGATCCGGTGACCTACCGGATTCCGGAAGGTTTTGCCCATCTGAATTACATGCATATCTGCCTTGAAACGGCACCAAAGGAAGAAGTCTTCAACTTGATTCGCAGCGCTTGGGGAAGCGTGGCACCTAAGAAAGCAGTCAAAGCCTATTTCGAACGTTGAATAATCCGGAACCGAGGTGGATCTATGAAGCTGTTGATTTTGGGGGGGACGGTGTTTCTCGGGTATGCCATCGCGGAGGAGGCGGTGGCCCGAGGGCATGACGTCACGATCTTCACGCGGGGGCGGTCCGGTTCAGGGGCTCCAGCGGGTGTCCGAGCATTGATCGGAGACCGGGACGGAGGGCTGCAGGCGCTTAAGCAGGGCGAATGGGACGCGGTGATCGACACCTCGGGCTATGTGCCGCGGGTGGTTCGGGCCGGCGCCGAGCTCTTGGCGGACCGAATCGGGCATTATACGTTCATCTCATCGGCCTCCGTGTACCGCGACTTGAGCAAGCCGGGCACCAGTGAAGAGGATGCGGTGCTGGAGCTGGAGGACGAGGCGACCGAGGACGTGGCGGCACACTACGGCGCGCTGAAGGCACGCTGCGAAGCCGTGCTTGACGAGCGCCTTCCGGGGCGGGTGCTGACGGTCCGCCCCGGACTCATCGTCGGTCCGCGGGATCCGACGGACCGGTTCACGTACTGGCCGTCGCGGATCGAGCGCGGCGGCCAAGTGCTGGCACCGGGCCCGGAGTCCGCGCCGGTGCAGATCATCGACGTGCGCGACCTGGCGGCATGGATCGTATCCATGACGGAGGCCCGGCGCACGGGCGTGTTCAACGCGGCCGGCGAACAGGGCCGCGTCACCATGCAGGCGCTGCTGGAGCAGTGCCGCAGCGCCTTGAATCCGTCCGCCACGCTGACGTGGGCGGACGAAGAGTTCCTCGCCGGCCGGGGCGTCGGCGCGTGGAAAGAGCTGCCTCTGTGGCTGCCGGCCAGAGGCGATACGGCGGCGTTCACCGGCTTGATGCAGGTGAACGTTGACCGGGCGCTTCGCACCGGGCTCGTCTTCCGGCCGCTGGAAGCGACGATAAGGGACACCGCGGCGTGGGATGCGGCACGCCCCTCCGACACGGTCCGCCGGGCCGGCTTGATGCCGGAACGCGAGGCGGAGCTTCTTCAAGCTTGGCTCGACGCAGGCAGCGGCGAATAGAAACAGGGGCTGATCTGAAGCCGGGATTCCTCCTGGCTTACGATCAGCCCCTTTAACGGTTACGGGATCTTCAGGACGGCCTGGATCAAGCTGCACAGGGCATCGGCCAGATCCGGATCCGTTACGCTTCCTTCCGGCCCCAGCCTCTTGCCGACGAAGGAAACCGGCAGCACGGCATCCTCCCGAACCTCGGCGCCCATCATCTCCACGGTCTGCCGCAGGGAGTGCAGAGCCGTGGCTCCCCCATCCGAATGGGGAGAGGCGCTGATCAGCGCCACCGGCTTGCTCGTCAGTTCGCCGGACGATACGGCCCAGTCCAGCGCATTCTTCAACGATCCGGGGACGCCGCAGGCATATTCCGGGGTACAGATGACCACGGCATCGGCTGCCTTCAGCGCTTGCCGCCACGCCTCCACCGCGGGACCGCCGCCATCCGCCGCATCCGTGTCCGGGTTGAAATGCGGGAGCTCAGCCAACCCTTCATACAAGCGGAACACCGAACCGGCCGGGAGCTGCCGGCCCACCCAAGAGAGCAGCGTGGTATTGGAGGAGGTTCGACGGAGACTGCCGGACAGGCCCAGCACCTGAGTTCGCGTCCCGGTCATCGGTCTGCCTCCCGCTGGGTGAGGAACGACTGCAGCCGCTCCCGGATCCGGTCCGTACACACACCGCCGTGATAGGTGATGACCGTCTCAATGTCCAGCTCCAAGAGCTTCCCGATGGACTTCCGGGCCATCTCCGGGTCAAGGGTGAACTTCGGATCGAAGGATTGCAGCTCGCCGTCCTTCGCGGTCAGTAAATCACCTGAGACAAGGGTCCGGCTGGGGAGATGGAAGAGACAGATATGGTCCGGGGTATGACCCGGCGTATAGAGGACCTGGAGGCCTCCGGCAACAGGCAGCACCTCACCGTCCTGAAGCAGGACATCCACCTTGACGGGTGTGGCCAGGGTATTGCTCTTCACTAGAGGCAGCTCGCCCTCCAGATAAGGCCGGGCCGTCTCGTGCGCCAGCACCTGAATCCGGCCGCCGGTCCCTGCTGTTAGCTCCGAAAGGCTGCCGATATGATCCCGGTCCTGATGGGTGATGATGATCTTCGTCAACCGGTCCAAGCTATAGCCCAACCGGGCCAACGCTGTGCGGATCCGCTCCGTTTGACCGGGGATACCGGTATCCACCAGGATCAGCTCATCGCCGTCCGCCACGACTGCTGCAAACACCGTAAACACGCCCTGCTCCACGTCCATATCCAGCCTCAAGGCTTGGATGGCGCGATGCGTCATGGGTCCTGCACCTCCTTCAATTGGGCCGATGGCCTTGACAGATGATACTCTTTACAGATTATACCATAGACGCAACGAGGGAGCCTTGACGATTTTACGGGAACGCAGGCGGCATTTTCCTTATTTTGGCCAATTCTACGCTTTCATCCCTTATCGGACAAACCTCCGGTTCTCTATACTGGCACTAGGGCCGAGCCTCAAGCAGGCAGGCTGACTCGCTCATAGGGAAGGGATGGTTGCATTGGTTACCAGAATGAAGCTGAAGGGCAAGATGAAGATCGGACAGGGGCAGACCCATGTCCACGAATTCCAGGGCAGCACGAAGCTGGCGGAGGAAGGCAGCGACCGACACAATCACCGTTTCGCCGGCGTTACCGGACAGGTGATCCCATGCGGGGACAGTCATGTACATGAAATTCGCTTTATCCACACCGATTTCTTGAACCATTTCCACAACCTGCGCAAAATCCGGACCGGTCCGGCCATCCCGGTGGGTAACGGCAAGCACGTCCACTTCGTGACCGGCTCAACAACCTTGAATGACGGGCACCGTCACCGGTTTCAGTTCGCCACCTTGATTCAAAAGCCTCTCGTCTAATCCCGTCATCTTCGACAATACCGATGCGCTGGATCTTAATAAATGCGTTCACATCAAGACGGCTGGAGCAGGTTAATCTGCTTTAGCCGTCTGTTTGATTTTTCGTCAAAAGAAGAAAAAATTCGATTTGCTACTAGTCCTATTGACCTATGTTCTAATATTTTCTTAATACTTTTATAGTAAAGTGGGAGGAACGAACTGTTCGTTCGGCATTGGGGGGGACCGGGGATGGAGGTTTACGCAGCCAGGCAGCCAATATTTGACCGGAAAATGAATGTGTATGGGTATGAGCTCCTATACCGCAAAAGCACGAACAACTTTTATGAAGGCACCGACGATGATCAAGCAACAGCGGAGCTGCTCCATAACGTGTTCCTCGTGCTCCAGCCGCATGATCTGACGGGCGGGACCCGGGCATTCATCAACTTCTCGGAGGGCCTGCTGCGCAAGGAGATTCCTCTCCTCCTTCCCAAGGACCAGATCGTGGTCGAGATCCTGGAGCGCGTCCAACCGAACCAAGATGTGCTTCGGGCCTGTATGGAATTGAAGATGAAGGGCTATTTGCTGGCCCTGGATGATTTTGTGTTCCAAGAGGATTATCTGCCGCTGGTTCAACTGGCCGACATGATCAAGGTGGAGTACGCCTCGATCAAGAATCCCCGGCAGATGGACCTGATCCGTTCGTTCAAGAGGAAGTACAAGGTGAAGCTGCTGGCCGAGAAGATCGAAACCCGGGAGGAGTACCGCCATGCCATGGAGCTGGGCTTCGAGCTGTTCCAAGGGTACTTCTTCAGCAAGCCGGTCATGGTGCAGGGTAAGCAGGTCGGAGGATTGAAGACGAATGTTCTCCGGATTCTTCAGGAGCTCAACCGGGAGGAGCCGGACTTCCAGGCCATTACGGAGATCATCGAGAAAGATCTGGACCTCTCCTACAAGCTGCTCAAAATCGTCAACTCCGTCGCCTATGGCTCACGGAACCCTATCCAATCCATCCAGATGACGCTGGTCCGGTTCGGACTGAACGAGACGAAGAAGTGGATGTACCTGATGCTCCTGAAGGCAGCGGAAACCGTGGAGAACAAGGAGCTGATCAAAGCGACCCTGGTTCGCGCCAAAATGATGGAGCTGATGGCCTCCGAGCTGGAGCACCGGCCCAATGGCTTCGAGTACTACATGACCGGCTTGTTCTCTACGATGGACATTCTGCTGCAGCAGGAGATGAAGGGAATCGTAGAGGGACTGCCTCTGACCGAGGAAGTGAAGAAGGCTCTGCTCGGCGAGAACAATAGTCTGCGCCAGCTCTATGAGGGGATTCTTGGCTTCGAGACAGGGGATTGGAGGAGGCTGGACGGATTGGGCCAACGCTACGGCATTGCCTGGCAGCGGCTGATGTCCCTGTACGTGCAGGCTCTGAAATGGGTAGAAAGCATTGAGGTTTAGTATGAAATGGTCAATTATATGAAATTATTGGACAATTAGACATTGATATGAAAAGAATGTTGAATATATATGTTCTATAATCGAGGAATGGAAGACGGACTCGCTTGAAAGGAACGGATTGACGATGAACCCAACGAAGTTTTATTTTGGCAGTCAAGCTAAGGAAGGATATATCCGCATCCCTTATGACGCGAATGACGGAGTCCCATTCTACGATCCGGAAGCCGGCTTCGGCTTCGTCGGCGAGACCTGTGCGACGCCTCCCAGGCCGGTACACCCGCAGAACGTGACGGCCGGAGCGAATGGCTTCTATGTTACGGAGCCGGAGTTCGAGGAGGAGACCGTTCCGGACCATTATAACCACTACGGCATGGCCTTCCGTATCCAAGCTCCCCCAGGTGCTTATGAGATTCAAGTGCTTCTGGCCGAAGGCGGTGAGGATGCCACGGTATCCATCTCCGGCCTGCAGGCCTCCAAGCTGTCGTTGGGGGGCTATTGGGATGCGGCGGGGCTAATCCCCATCCGTCATACGGCTTCACGGGAGGGGCGGCTCTGGTCCTACACCTATGTGAACGGGCGGGAATACCTGGATATCGAAATCGAGCCCAACCGGGTGTGCGTCCCGGCGGGAGTGGAGGAGATCGTTCTCCGGCCTGTTCCATCGCGGCGCCGTCTGCAGGAGGATCGGCCGACGGTGTTTACACTGGGGGATTCCACCGTCAAGAGCTACACCTTCGAGGAGGCGCCGATGTGCGGCTGGGGTCAAGTCTTCGATAACCTGTTCGACCTGGACCGGGTGAACGTGTTGAATTACAGCATGGGCGGCCGTTCCTTCAAGAACACCTATCAGGAAGGGCGGTTCAATGACCTGCTGCTGGCGGGCTGCGAAGGGGATTACGTGCTCATGCAGTTCGGCCACAACGAGGAGCGCACGGATGAAGACCTGCGGTTCGGAAGAGGGGCGACGGAAGAAACCTACGATTCCTACATCCGTCAGGTGTATGTACCCGCCCTGCGCGCCCGCGGCATGATCCCCGTGCTGGTAACCCCCGTCTCCCGGATTGACGCGAGGGCTAAGCCGGGACACATCTACACGAATTCCTTCAAGATCCGGAGATTCCCTGATGTGATGAAGCGGGCGGCGGCCGATCTGGGTGTTACCTTGATCGACCTGAATACGGAGAGTGTCGAATATTACAATGCAATAGGGGTGGAGGCGACCATTTCGGTCTTTATGTCCATCGAAGCCGGAGAATCCCCTGGTAAGACCAACGACGGCAGCTTCGCCAACGGTCATCCTTCCCTGAAGAACGACGGAACCCATTATAAGGAGGCGCTGGCCAAGCAGCTGGCCCGGATGGCGGTTCAGGAGTTCATCCGGCTGGGAGATGAAGGCGACCCCGCCGCAGCAGCCATAGCCTCGGCATTGAAGGCCGAAGTGATCGAAGCGGCGGCCTCGGGGGATTGGTCGCACATCTTCCCGGAGGTGGCTGCCGATACTGTAAGCGGTGCGGGTGCCTATTACCGGAATCAGATCGAGAAGATGCTTCAGCTGGGCGTCCTGCACATGGACGGGGAAGGCCGCTTCCATCCGAGACGGACCATCACCGAGGGGGAATTCCTCCGCGCTCTGTCCGCCCTAATGGGACTCCCGCTGTCCGTATTCGACGAAGGATACGGCGCCGAAGTGCCGTTGATCCGGGAGGTGATGGGCGCCATGCTCGCGGACGCCTATCGGGCCGCCTTCCAATCGAAGCCTCCGTATATGACCGATTACAACGGCACCATCCTGTCGCCGGGCGATCCCGGCTACGATCCGAATCTGGATACAGGGGGCCAAGGTGCTTACAGTCCGCTGCTCGGCTTCGAGGAACTGACGGACACCGCCCGGCTGTCTCCCCACTGGAAGATGAAGGTTCGGGACGCATACGAGCTGGGACTTCTCCGTCCGGAGAAGGGGATTGCCCGGGGGCAGGTGGCCCATGGTAAGGAGCTTGAGCCGAAGCTGCCCGTGACCCGGGCCAAGGCGGCCAAGACCTTGTACTTCATGTGGGTGCTGATGCATCCCGTGAAGGTGGAGAATGATCTCTCCCGGCTGTAAGCCGGCTTGCGGGAATTGGCTGCAGCATAGAAGAAGAGCCTCCGTTTCCCCGTGTTGGGATAGGAGGCTCTTCGCCGTTAGCGGGCTCGCACGAACTCGCCGATTTTGCTGTCCGAATGGCAGATATGGTTGACGAGCCAATCGGAGAGCAGCTGGATGATCTTCGGGTAGGTGGAAGAATGGAGTCCATGTACATAAATGTTGTTCTCCAGCTCGGACAAGGTGCCGAGAAAGCTGTCGTGAGCCTTCTTATGCTTAGGCAGCTCGGGGTAGCCGATCTCGGCCATCAGGGCCTCCTCCGACGCGAAGTGCTCCTGAATGGACGCGGCCAAGCCCCGAAGGGAGACCGTAATGGCGTCCTGGCGGGCGTCACGATCACATAGCTCCTTGAACGCTGCCAGGTCCAGAACCAGCTGTTCATGCTGACGGTCGATATGCTCTACTCCGATGTTGTATTCCGTATTCCAATGTGACATGCGGCGATACCCCTCTTTCGAATGCAGAATTATCCTGAGTATAGAATTTTCACCCAGCTTTGTAAGTAATAAATCTCATTCGTCCGTGATCAACTTTCGACAAAAGCGCTCCTGCGCCATGGGATGGTGCAGGCCCAACCTGTAGCAATCGGCCGCCTTCGTCATACTATAGTACAATAGCCTAGGCTTTATGGAAGGGAGCACGTTCGGTATGCCATGTGTCATCATCGGCGGAGTCAAAATCAACAGCGTGGCCTCCGGCTCCAACGTTCACTTCGGCGATGCGGGGATCATCAACCTGACCAGCAGCTGCAAGGTGATCACGGGGAACAACTCGCTGTCTCCGGGGGACAGCTACGGCAGCAATCAGAATGTGCTGGGCCATGTGAACACCATCGACTCCGATGTGGTGGACACCCCCAACACGACCGTGTAGACGTTCGCCGCCGGCCTTCGGATTTGGACCCGTCCCACTCCTGTGCTACAATAACAGGAAACATCATTCGGAGGCCCTCTATGCTTACCTTTCAAGAAAAGCTTGACATCTGCAGCTCCTTCCCCGAGCTGCAGCGTAAGGACGTATCGCTCGGTCGCGTCAACTTTCATTATGAAGAGAGCGCGTACGACAAGAAGACGGTGGTCTATCATCTGCATCCGAACGGCAACGGCTTCGTATACGCCGGACTCGTCGAAGGCGCGCCGACTGACGACAAAGGCTTCGTGAATATCCGGGATTATGCCGCAGAGGACTTGCGTTCACTCATCGCGAAATCCATCCGGTCCCTGGCCGGGACAGGAGCGGAGGACACGACCCCTGCCGCGCCGGCCGATGCCGGAGCCGCCGGGGAACCGGAGAAGATACGGTGGATTGGACCGGACCATGCGGTGCTGACGCTCCACTACGAGGACGAACTGTGGTATATCTATTCCGGCGCCAATCTGGAGGAGGCCTTCGAGACCATGGAGGAGGCCCGGGACTATCTGGCCGAAGAAGGTTTTACGCCGGAGGCGGGAGCCTAAAAGATAGCGGTTTCACCTTCTGCGCATCTATGGTACGCTAATAGCGGACTCATGTTGATGCGAAGGAGTGTTCCACAATGAGAGGAACCCAGATCATTCACGAAGTGCCGACGAAGCACCGGGCGGTTGCGATAACCTTCGACGACGGCCCCAACCCCGTGTATACCCCGCAGGTGCTGGAGATTTTCCGGGAGGTATCGGGGCACGCGACTTTCTTCATGATCGGCGAACAGATGGAGCGCAGTCCGGATACGGTCCGGGCGGTTGCCGCCGAGGGGCATGAGATCGGCAACCATACCTACACCCATCCCCATCTTCCGGAGCTCGGCACGGAGGAATGCCGGAGTGAGCTTTCCCGTACGGAGCAGCTGGTTCTGGACCTGACGGGGGTGAAGCCCGCCGTCTTCCGGCCGCCCTATCTGGACTACAACGAGCAGAACGAGACGGTGGTCGGAGACTTCGGTTACCGCGCCATCGGGGCGCTGAATCTGGACTCGCGGGATTGGGATATGCCCGGTGCGGAGCATATCTACATGACCAGCTGTCGGCAGGTGCGTAACGGCAGCATTCTGATCTACCATGACGGCTACGGAGACCGTTCCCATACGGTCGAAGCCGTTAGGCAGCTGGTTCGTGAGCTAACGGACGAGGGCTATCGACTCGTGACGGTGAGTGAGCTGCTCCGGCTGGAGCACTCCCAATCGATATAACAAGAAGAAGCAGAGGCACCCGTTATAGGGCCTCTGCTTTTTTGTTGGACGAGGGGGCGGTCAAGGAAGCACATTGCCTGCCGCACGGTAGATGGCGTACCACTCCTCCCGGGTGAGATGGATCTCACCGGCCTTGCAGCAATCCCGGAGACGTCCGATATTCGTGGTGCCGATGACCGGCTGCATGTGCGCGGGATGGCGCAGCAGCCAAGCGATGGCGATAGTGGTGGTGCTGACGCCGTAAGTTTCCGCCACCTCATCGAGCTTCCGGTTCAGCTCAGGGAACTTGTCGCTGCCGAGGAAGACCCCTTCGAAGAAGCCGTACTGGAACGGGGACCAGGGTTGGATGGTGATGTCGTGCAGCCTGCAGAAGTCGAGGATGCCGCCGTCCCGGTTTACGGCGGCATCATTTTCCATGTTCACATTGAAGCCGCTCGTAATCATGGTCGTATTGGTAATGCTCAGCTGGAGCTGGTTGGCGACGAGGGGCTGCTTCACCCATTTCTTCAGCAGCTGGATCTGGGTGGGGTTCTGGTTGGAGACGCCGAAATGACGCACCTTCCCCGAGGTCTCCAGCAGGTCGAAGGCTTCGGCAACCTCCTCCGGCTCCATCAGCGTGTCGGGCCGGTGCAGGAGCAGGATGTCCAGGTAGTCGGTGCGCAGGCGCTTCAGGATCTGATCGACGGAGCTCAGGATATGCGCTTTGGAGAAGTCGAACATGCCGTGGCGGATGCCGCACTTGGATTGCAGGATGACCGTTTCACGGACGTTGTCGTTCATGCCGATAGCTTCGGCGAACCTCTCCTCGCAGGCTCCGCTTCCGTAGATGTCCGCATGGTCGAAGAAATTCGCCCCTTCCTCCAGGGCCGCTTGGACGAAGTGCTCCGCTTCGGACTTGTCCAACTGATTGATGCGCATGCAGCCGACCGCGACGACCGGCACCCGCAGGGAGCTGGTTCCTAATTTCATGGTTCTCATCATTAAAGTCCTCCTCACTGTAGCAATCTACATGCCTAGCATATCCGCCTTCGGGCTGTTTGAAAAGAATGCACTTTCATGTGAGTTAGTTTCCCCAAAGTAAGTGTGGCCGGAACGTCCTCCGCAAGGTGCAAGCCGCAAGCCCCGTCAGCGCCTGTCGGCGGAAGCGGGGCTTGCGGTTCTATGCAGCGATATGACGGTCATCATCGTCCTTGTTCGGGTCCCGGGGGGGTTGGTCCCGCCGGCGTTTTTCATAATCGCGCATCCCGTTCCAATACTGGATCTGGGGCAGCCGGAAGTGGAGCATCTCCTGTACCACGCTTGCCCCGACGAACGCCGCCAGCTGCCAATCGAACTCCTTCAACCAGTTCTCCGTAAGGCATCCCTTCCTTCCTGATAGTAACGGATATGCTCCGGGCGGGTTGTCTTATGATCCTTAGGTACATACATCCGGGAGATTGGCTGAATACTACTGCCATCACTTACATGGTAAAGGGAGCGCTGCTATGAGACTGGTATGGGTTGCCGCCCTGTATGCTGCTGCCAGCCTGGCTTATCTGATCATGATGGATCTTCTCGCCGGAATGAGCATCCGGCAGTCTCTCCGCAATCTGACCAGCTACTTCGACATGGCTACAATGCTGGAATATGTGCTGTTCCTGGTATGGGCGGTCTTGTTCCTAGCCGCAGCAGGAGGCTGGGTCTTTACGAAGCGGCTTGTCCGCCGGTTCGCCGGCGGCTCCGGAACCAAGCGACAATAAGCAGCACAACGGGGATGCCTGTCTGGAATGGGAAGGCGACATACGGATTCAGCCTGTGGCCCTCGTAGATATTCTCCGTGAAATTCTCCGACAGCATGATGGAGGAGAAGACGATGATAATACCGAGAGGAACCGACAGCTTCTCAGGCCGTTCCCACCGGAACAATTCAGCCGCTGCCGCCATCGCCACAAATCCGTAGACGCAGGCCTTGAAGAAATAGCTGATGAAGAGTATGGATACCGCAATGCCGTCCAGCCTTTGGATGAAATCCCCGATGTCGATCTTGGACAAAGCAGTGAACAGGGGAAATACGGTTCGGCGCAGCTGGTCCGCACCTAATACCGATACGTTCAGCGCCATGGTATAGCTTAAGAGCAGCCCGGCTGTCACGGCTGCAGCCGCCCCCGTATACACGACCTTCCCCGGATGCCCCCCCGGCCGGACATAGGGAAACAGCATGCCCACCACCACCAGCTCGGCGAACGGCAGGAAGTAGGTGTCGGGCAGGGTGTTGACGACCGGTCTCCAGCCCTTCTCCAGAACCGGGAGCAGATGCGTCACCTCCACGGTGTTGGAGAACCACAGGAAGACGTTGCCCATCAGCCCCATGCCCAAGAGGACCAGCAGAAATACCGCCGCCGTACGCGTCAGCACCCCCAGACCCTTGCTCAGAATATAGATCATCGCAATCCCCATAGCTGTGATGAGTGCGAAGAGGGGAGTGGCGTCATACACCGAGATCACCAGCAGATTGCCGCAGCCCCGCAGATTGCGGGACGATTGGTACATGAAGTGGACGCTGTACAAAAAAGCAAGGGCCTTCCCGGCGTAAGGCCCGACAATCCGCTCGAAATAAACGGTCATCGGGACATGGGGATACATCCGGAAGAGCTTGCTGTACACGGCATATATAGCCAGTCCGGGCACAAGTCCCAGCAGGACGGCCAGCCAGACATCCTTCATGGCGGCGGTTCCGGTGCCGAGCGCAATGACACCGCCGATTAAGTAAAGCAGAAGCAAAAGATAGAACTGCACCCTCCCGATCCTCTCGATTCCCATCCCTTTCCCTCCTCTTCACCGTCTATTTCTGCAGCGTGCTCAGATGGGATTTGTTCCTCATCCCCTGGTTGCGGATGTAGGCCTCCACCTGAACTTCCATCTCGGAGTTCCCCACGTACGATTTCCAATCAGGCTTAAGCTCTCTCCATAGCCGCGGATCCGAACGGTTCAGCCTGCTGCCCAGCATGAACAGATCCACCTTTTTCTCTTGGGCCTTACGGATCGCGGACATGATCTCCTCCCGGATCTGACCGGCCAAGAGAGCCTCCAGCTTCCGGATTTCCTCGGGCTTCGTTACATCAACCGGTGTCTTAAGCTCCGTGACGGCCCCTTCCGCCGATACGGCGATCTTGACTCTCAGCCTCCCGTCCCGGACTTCAGGGCTCACTCTGACCTTCGAGCGGGTAATCTCCACACTGACGGACCGGCTCTTCTCCGGCAGGTCCAGGGTCAAGACGGTGCTTTTCACCTGCCCGCGAACCCACAGTACCCCCCGGGCCTCCGGTTCATCCACCCAAAAGATCAGCTTTCCTTGATCCAGCACCGCGATCCCCATAATCTGTGTATAGGCGGAGAGCTCCGAGCTTTGGGTGCTCTCGCTCTTGGCACTTCTGGTCTTCTGCCCCAGTAGCTCCACCCCCGAGATCAGGGTCACCCGTTCCTCGCCGTCCATCATATCGAGGACGTCGTCGATCCGGGTATGCAGACTGTTGGACCACAGGCGGGACGCATGGCCGATCTTGCCGACCACCGACACGGCGGGGATCGTCTCCAGTGGCGTCAGGGACTTCAAGATCTGAGAGGCGTAGCTCTCCCGGGCGATCAGGACCGAGGACAGCAGCCTGGTTTCCCTGGAGCGCTCGAAGAAATCCAGAAGCTCCGCCATTCCCTTCTTGGCGAAGTCTTCGCTGACCACCACCAGCTGGACATGGGCGAAGAACAGCTGGCGGGGAACGCGCTGGGAGGTTCGCCGGATCGTCTCGAACAGGGTGTCGCCCTCCCCGGTGATGACGTTGACCGGCGCGGCCGCATTGCTTCCGCCGGATACGGTCTTCGGCGCCACCTGGCCGGAATTGACCACCTGGAACGAGACTCTGTATTTCGAACTGCCGGGCACGGTATCGATGGCCACCGCCGATACGATGGCCATATCCTTCAGCTCGCGGCTGTTCCAGCAGCCGGCGGCAAGAAGCATGACGGACGACAGAAGCAGAAGCAGGCTCCGCTTAGGGTTCATGCCGGGCGCCCCTTTCCGTAGAGGGCTGCGATGTTTGGTCCGGAGGAGCGAATACGCCCAGGTACAAGGTATTGAACGACCGAAGGGACGTAATATGGGCGGTCAGCATGAACATCCCGACCAGGATGCCGAAGATGCCCAGCCACCCGGACAGGATCATGAAGCCGAAGCGGAGCAGCCTGGCCGATATGGCGATGTTGAACGAAGGGGCCGTGAAGCTGGATATGCCAGAGATTGCCACCACGATGACCATGGCGGCCGATACGATGCCGGCTTGAACAGCCGCTTGGCCCAGGACGAGGGCGCCCACGATGGAGACCGCTTGACCGACGGCCCGCGGCATACGGACTCCTGCTTCCCGCATGAATTCGAAGCTGGCCTCCATGATCAGAGCCTCCACCAAGGCGGGGAACGGCACGCCCTCTCGCTGGGCGACCAGGCTGATGAGAAGCGGGGTGGGGATCATTTCCTGGTGGAAGGTGATTGCCGCGATATAGATGGCCGAACCCGTCAGCGAGATCAAAAATGCGAGGTATCGCAGCACACGGACGAAGATGCCGATATCGAGCCGCTGGTAGTGATCCTCAATGGATTGGAACAGCTGCAGGAAGGTGACCGGCGCCAGCAGAACGAACGGTGTTCCGTCGATCAGGATGACGACCTTGCCGTCCATCAGACATTTCACCGCCGTGTCCGGGCGCTCCGAATTCTGAACGGTCGGGAAGGGAGTGTACCTTCGCTCCTGGATGAGCTTCTCGATGTTGCCCGATTCCAGTACGCCGCGGGTCTGAATCCGGGTAAGCCGATCCTTGACTTCCCGAACCAAGGCCTCATCCGCCACGCCTTGCAGGTACATCATTCCGATCCGGGTTCCGGTCAGATCTCCGATCGTGAAGAGGTCCAGCCAGAGAGACGGATTCTTGAGCCTTCTGCGGATCAAGGAGATATTAGTGGCGATGGATTCGGAAAAGCTGTCCTTCGGGCCGCGGATGACCAATTGAGTGGTCGGCTCCGAAATGTCGCGCCACTTCATCCCCTCCGTATCGCATGCGATGGCCTTATCCGTTCCCTCGACGAACAGCAGGGTCCAGCCCGACAGGAGAGCCCGAAGCGCCTCCTCTAAGGTCCCTGCATCCGTTGTGTCGCCTGCGGTCCCTGCTTGTTCCCGCACGGTGTCCCATACGGGGAGCGTGGCCCTGTGGGACAGGCGCTCCGGAGAATGCTCCGACAGCGTCTGGCTCAAGCGGTCCAGCATTTTCCTGTCGGTCAGATTGTCGTTATAAACCATTAATACCGAAGCTGCGGTGCCCGACGGGAATGTCAATTCCCGGAACACATAATCCGCACTGTTGCCTGTCATTTCTTTCAGCCGCGCCGCGTTTACGTCCCGTTGGACGCTGAGCCGCTGTCTCGGCCGGTCATGCCGGTTATGGTGAGTCATCCGCTGTGCCCCCCTATTTTTTAGGGTTCGCGGAAATAACAGGGAATATTCTTGGGGAGATGGACGCCGAATTATGCGTGAGGGAGCCTAGGGCGAATGGGAGACGCTCCGAGCAAGAAATAAAGATGTTGTCCCCAGCTGGATGGGGGCAGCATCTTCATGACTCACTTGCGGGATAACGGCGCTTCGTTCGTCTTGCCTGCAGCAGCGGCCTGCGGATGGGTGTCGCTGGCGTAGTCTGCTGCGCGGGCATTGGCTTCGACCTGATCTTCGTTCTTGCACCCGGGGATGACTCAGGTCACCGCATCGTGCTGCAGGCACCAGGAGAGAGCCCAGGTGGACATGTCCATCCCCTCCGGCACTTCTGTGGCTTGGATGCGCTCTACCTCGCGAAGCTTCTCGTTCACCTGCTCCCGGTCGTGACGGTTGCGCACGTCCGTAGTGCCGAAGGTGGCTCCGGGCTTGTACTTGCCGCTTAGGTAACCGCTGGCCAGAGGAACCCGTGCCAGTACGCCCAGCTCCTGGCGGAGGCAGGAGGGGAATACGCGCTCTTCGGGCTTCCGGTCCAAGCGGTTGTAGACCACCTGAATCGCCTGGGAGCCGACCTGGGAGGAGGCATCCGTCTGATGAAGGTTATCGTTGGAGCCGATGGATGTGCCCAGATGGCGGATCTTGCCTGCCTGCACCTGCTTATCCAGAGCCGTCCAAAGCGCATCATTATCGAACTGGGCATCCGATCCGGAGTGGAACTGGTACAGATCGATGTAGTCCGTCCGCAGTGCGCGAAGCGAATTGTCCAGCTGCTTCAGCACATCCGCAGCGCTCCAGAGCTGCTCCCGTTCGAAGCGGTCGGTGTAGTGGTGTCCGAACTTGGTGGCGACGAGCCAATCCTCGCGCCAACTAAGTATCAGAGGGGTAAGGAGAAGGTTATAAAAGGCGAATGATAGATATGAAATCGACTATCAACATTCGGGAAACGACCGGTTTGGTTTGGAGTTCAACCCCGGCCGGTTATCCCGCGGATGGCTTGCAGATTGGGAAAGGAATGGAAAAGGGGCATGACTGGACATATAAGTCATGTCAGGTTTATGCACAACAGTCCCTATTCAATTGTTGAAATTGCCACCAAAAAACGAACAAAACAAGATTTTAAGTATATATCGTTCGGAATAACTAAAATTAAATGTAATAAAAACTAACATTACGTATGGATTTTTTCTGAAACTTCATGTATATTACCAATATAGAGAGAATGTTTGTTAAGAATCATTACATAGGAGTGGTTCTCATGAATAAGATGGAGAAGCTGAAGCAAGAAAAACACGGGCTGCTGGTCCTGGAGGATATTCTGCGTTATGCCGCCGGCACGGTGGAGGATATTCCGGAGGATGATCTCATGCGATTCCGCTGGTACGGCTTGTTCCATCGGAAGAGAGAAGGGGGCTTCATGCTCCGTCTTCGGATGCCGAACGGCATACTGCCATCGGAGCGGCTCCGTGCCCTTGCCAAGACGGCCGACCGTTATGGAGACGGGACTGTAACGATTACGACCCGTGCCGGGGCACAGCTCCGGACTATCGATCTGGCCGACATCCCGGCAGTGCTCGAAGCGATGAGGGAAGCGGGTATCGAGGTCCGCCAGACCGGTTCGGACAACATCCGGAACCTGATGAACTGTCCGCTGGCGGGCCTGCAGGAAGAGGAGGCCTTCGACGCTACGCCGATTCTCGACGAGATCTCTCGCCGTATCGTCGGCAACCCGGCTTACAGCAGCCTCCCCCGCAAGTTCAATATCTCCGTGACCGGCTGCTATCAAGACTGCGCCCATTCGTTTTTGAACGATGCAGGGCTGATCCCGCAGGTTCATGAAGGACGTCCCGGATTCCGGGTCCGGATCGGAGGGGCTCTGGGCAAATTCTATGCAGAGGTCGCCCGGGATCTGGGCATTTGGTTCCCGAAGGAGGAGGCGGTGGACGTCGTCATGGCGATCCTGGATCTCTTCGACCGGAACGGCAACCGGGAGAATCGGAACAAGGCACGTATGCTGCATCTGCTGGAGGAGCTGGGGGAGGAAGGTCTGATCAACCGTCTGGAGGAGCAGCTGGGGAAGACATTTCTGTGCACTCCGGCGGACGATATCCGGAAGGATCATCATCATGATCATCTGGGCATCACGGATCAGAAGGATCCTCGTTATGCGGCGGCGGGATTGTGTGTCCCTGCAGGCAAGATGACGGCTGACCAGGCGCTGGAGCTGGCCCGGCTGGCCGATGAGTACGGCCGGGGCGAGATCCGCCTGACACCGCAGATGAATGCCATTGTTCCCTATATCGAGAAAGAACGGTTGGATGCTTTCCGCAAGGAGCCGTTACTCCAGGTTCTGTCCTTGGAGCCGGCGCCGGCTGTAAGGGGACTGGTCTGCTGCACCGGCAAGGAAGGCTGCGATCTGGCCGTTGTCGACACCAAGACCCCTGCCCTGGAGCTGGCCCAACGGCTGGACGCCGACAAGATTCTGCCCGAGGGAGTCCGGATTCATTGGTCCGGCTGTCCTAACTCCTGCGCAACCACTCAGGTGGGCGACCTCGGATTCCGCGGAACGAAAGCCCGGGTGGACGGCGTGCTGGTGGATGCCGTGGATATCTTCGCCGGCGGACGAATCGGCCATGAAGCCCGGATTGGCGAATTGGTCATGGAGAAGGTTCCGGTATCCCGGCTGTATGAGGTGCTGGCGGGCATGTATACGAAGAAGAGCAAAGGAAACGGAGAGTCCGTTCCGCTGCCTAAAGTGCAATAATGCATCCGAAGGGAGAGCACTATATGGATTACATTAAACCGCAGGACGTATTGGAGCAGATGGTGGCGGCAGGTGCCGCCAAAGCGAAGCTGGCTGTGAAGGACCTGCTTGTCAGAGGCTTTCTGGGAGGCGCCATCCTGGCCTTCGCCACCACCCTGGCCTTCACCGCTACGACTCAGACGAAGCTGGGGATCGTGGGTTCGCTGGTTTTTCCGGTCGGATTCGTGATGATCATCCTTCTGGGGCTGGAGCTTGTCACCGGCAGCTTCGCGCTGATTCCCTTGGCTGTATTGGAGAAACGGGCAACGGTAGGGGAGATGCTGCGCAACTTCACCTGGGTCATCCTGGGCCACATTGCAGGCGGAGTCGTATACGCGGGGTTATTCTATGCGGCTGTTACGAACTTGGGGCATTCCATGGACCATGCCGTCGTGCAATTCATCGTCAAGACGGCGGAGGCCAAGACCAACGGGTATTCCGCACTGGGCTTGGACGGTATGATCGCCGTATTCGCCAAAGCCTTGCTGTGCAACTGGATGGTGACGCTGGGCGCGGTGATGGCGATGACCTCCAGCTCCACCTGGGGGAAGATCGCGGCGATGTGGCTGCCCATCCTAACCTTCTTCGCCCAAGGCTTCGAGCATGCCGTCGTCAATATGTTCGTCATTCCGGCAGGGATGATGTACGGCGCACATGTAACCTTCGGAGGCTGGTGGTTATGGAATCAGATTCCCGTGCTGCTCGGCAACTTCGCCGGCGGCGTTCTGTTCACGGGCATCCTGCTGTACGTGACTCATGCGAAGAAAGAACATGCTGGGCTGCGTAAGCAGACTAAGGCGGCATAAGGAGCGGTCACGAAGCTCAGAATGGATAGGGAAAGAGACGCAGGGGATTGCTGAACGAAGTATAGAAAATGTAGGGCTCCCGAACGGCCGATGAGCGGTTGGCGGGAGCTTTTTGGCGTTCACAAAATCGTGAAGGGGATAATATTGTAAGGAAATATAACATGAGTTACAATGAAAACCATATCACTTATAGCGCGATATGCTGAATTATAAGGGTTTGGTAAGGCGTCTGGTTTGGTGGATAAGATTTTGTGTCAATATATATGACATAATAAAAAGCAAGGACGTTATGGCCCTTGCTTCGCATCATCAATCCGTTTCCCAGAGGATGTGCCCGGTCTGGGCCAGGTCGTACCCGCTGATGGACTGGAGCTCCTTGCGGAAAGCCTCGGATTGCAGGATTCGCTTCACCGTATCGATCCATTCCAGATTGCCGGGCTTCTTCAGCATCACGAGATCGTAGCGCTCCTGAATCAGGGGGACGAAGCCGATGCCCACCATAGCGGCGGCCTTCTCAATGCCGACTCCCGCATCCGCTTCGCCTCGTGCAATCTTGCCCGCCACGCCGAGATGGTTGCTCTCCTCCAGCTGGTATCCTTGAATGGAGCGGGGGGAGATGCCCCGGATTCGCAGCTGCTCCTCAAGCAATACCCGTGCGCCGGAGCCTCTTTCCCGGTTCACGATGGTGATGCCCGGCTTGGCCAGATGCTCCCATGCGGTGATGCCGTAAGGATTTCCCGGGGCCGTATACAAGCCTGCCCAGCGGGATGCGAGATTCACCACGACATAGGGGCAGCCGATCAAGAGCTTCTGAATATACGGCAGGTTGTATTCGCCCGTATTGCCGTCGAACAGGTGCGTGCTCACGATGTCGGACTCTCCGTGGTACATGGAGATCAGGCTGTCCAGGCTTCCGACGAAGGAGCGAAGGGGGCGGACGTTCTTGTTCGTCTTCTCAATATGCTGGGCTAGAATGTCCAGGATATGGTCCTGACCCGTGATGACCAAGGGTCTGAAGGTTGGGGCAGGAGCGCCGGCGGCAGGTATGTAGGCTTGGGCCGGTTGAGCGTCAGGTTGGCCAGGGTAGTTCATGAAGGACGGCAGGCCGGTTTTGGCCCGGGATTTATACGTGTCCAGGTCCGACGCATCGACGCGCATCTGCTTGCCTACACGATAAGCAGGAAGGTCCCCTTTCTTGATCAGGTCGTATACGGTAAGCTTCGATACACGAAGCAGCTTGGCGATTTCTTCAGTGGTATATGAGATCTCATCCGGCATAGTGTCCCTCCACAAGCTCTTGCATGCTCCCATCTTAACCTGCATAAGGGTTGGAATTCAAGAAATAACTGATTATATCTAAACATATCTAGTTATATCTAGATATAACTTATGATATACTCCCTTATATACATAGAGCGATATCATGGAGCGGAGGGAAACAAGATGGAGCGATGGAGAAGAGACTGCAGGAGGTTGGCCAAAGGAATCGCGCTGTTGGCGGCAGCCGGGATGGTACTCGCGGGATGCGGGGATGCAGGGAGCAAGAATGGGGGGGCGGCCTCTGCAGGCGTGGCGCCGACACCGGGGGCAAGCGCCGTGACTCAGCCGAAGGGAGAGCCTGTGGAGCTCCTGGTATCGGCTGCCGCCAGCCTGACGGAGAGCCTGAATGAAATCAAGAAGCTTTACGAGGCGAAGGAGCCGAATGTGAAGCTGACCTTCAATTATGGCGCTTCAGGCACCCTTCAGCAGCAGATCGAACAGGGGGCGCCGGCGGATCTGTTCCTCTCGGCGGGGAAGAAGCAGATGGATGCGCTGGTGGAGAAGAATTTGATCGAGCCAGGAACCAACAAGAATCTTCTGGGGAACGAGCTGGTTGTCATTACGTCCTCCGGAAGCAAGCTGGCCGTGGAGGGACTGCAGGATCTGACCAAGCCCGAGTTCAAGAAGCTCGGCGTCGGTACGCCGGAGTCGGTGCCTGCCGGCAGCTATGCCAAGGAAGCGTTGACCTCCGCCAAGCTGTGGGAGGCCTTGCAGGATAAGCTGGTGCTGACGAAGGATGTCAAGCAGGTCATCTCCTATGTGGAGACGGGCAATACGGAAGCCGGCTTCGTCTACAAGACGGATGCCTTGGCTTCCTCCAAGGTGAAGATTGCATTTACGGTTGATCCGAAGACCTTCAAGCCCATCGAATACCCCATCGGCATTGTGAAGGCGACGAAGGCTAAGCCGGAGGCGGAGAAGCTGTACCGTTATCTGGCCACGAAGGAAGCCATGGATGTGTTCGTGAAGTACGGATTTACCACACCGAAATGAGTGATGCCTAATGTTCGATGCAACCGGCAAGGAGTTTGTCCAACCCATATGGCTCTCCCTGAAGGTGGCGGTCCTGTCCAGCATGGGGGTCTTCCTGCTCGGTCTCTTGGTGTCCTGGATGATGACCAAGCGAAGAGTCCGGTTCAAGACGCTTCTGGAGACGCTGTTTCTGCTGCCGCTGGTTCTGCCCCCGACGGTGGTCGGCTTCATCCTGCTGGTGTTTCTGGGACGGAAGAGCTGGATCGGAAGGCTGGCGGAGCAGGTGCTGAACCATTCCATCATCTTCACGTGGTGGGCGGCGGTGCTGGCTTCGGTGGTCGTAGCCTTTCCGCTGGTCTACCAGACCTTGAAGACAGGCTTCGCCTCCGTGGACAAGGAGCTGGAGGATTCGGCCCGCTCCCTGGGAGCCAGCGAGCTGCAGGTCTTCCTGCATATCACGCTGCCGTTGTCCTGGCGGTCGCTGATCGCCGCATTCGTGCTGGGATTCGCACGAGGACTGGGGGAGTTCGGCGCCACGCTCATGGTGGCGGGCAACATCCCGGGCCGGACCCAGACTATCCCGACGGCCATCTATTTTGCCGTGGATGCGGGCAGAATGAATCTGGCCTGGGCCTGGACGGCCGCGACGATCCTAATCTCCTTCGGACTCCTGCTGTGCACGAACATGCTGAAGCGGAACCATTAAATAGACACCTCCCGTGGTGCTGCTGCGGGAGGTGTTGTTTTGTTGGGACAGAGCACTATCGTACTTCGTTACCGTGATGAGGTTAAGAACGCTCCAAATCGTCCCAACCGGCAGCCTGAAGGACGTTCTCCGACTTCATCCGGTTCTCTCCTTAGGAACGTTGTAAAGCGAGTTGGTTATATAGTGTCATCAAGCTCTCTTCCGTCGTTTGATGGGCGGTGTCGATGACTAGGTGATCCCGGTCCCAAACATCGTACTGCCGATTCAGAACCTGCTCCCATGTCGGCAGAGTCAAGCCTGGAATATCGGTTGTACGTGTTTCGATTCGATGCTTGTGGACCAGAGGGTCGGAACAGACCACTTCAATTTCCAAAAAGGGGGCTTCAAGGCACTCCGCTACATTACGCCAAGCCTCGCGAGTGATTCGAATGGGATTGACGGTATCTGCAATGACGTCCAGACCCAGCCGGAGCTGCTGTGATGCGAGTGCATAGCACACGGCATACCCTTCTGGTCCTTCGATCCTCATGCCGCTATCCCGCATAGCCTGTTCTATGACATCGACCCGGAGATAGGCTGCCTTAAGTTCTCTAGCCAATGCGGATGACAACGTGGTCTTCCCGGTTCCTGGCAACCCGCTAAATATAGAGCATTACATTCGACTCCTTTTGTTTTAAGGATACCCATATATAGAATCACGGAGATACGGAAGAATGGGTCTAGGATAATCGTTCTCCGACTTCATCCGGGCACATGTCTTAGATAAGAACTGCGGGATGGGAATCAGTATGAGCTTGATTTAAGGCCGTTGCGGCCGCCTAAGGCGGAACCGCGGCGGCCTTTTCACCTTTTGGCGGGCCTCTCCATATACTGTCATCACCTGGGTGAATGTCTCGGAACAATCCGCTTGTTATAAGGAAAACTTATGCGCCGGAACAGAACGCCTTATGAATCGGCGTTTCGTATCCATCGACGCTGACGTACACAGGTGGATCGTCCGTTCGGGAAGGAAGAGGTGCGATGAAGCATATCTGGCAAGATCGGCTGGCGGGCCTTCTGGTATTGATCGCGGGAGCGCTGTCGCTCCGGGAGGCGGAGAAGCTGTACCGGTTTCATAACGGGGCCTGGATCGGGGACCACGTATTTCCCGCATTGGTTGGCGCCGGGTTCGTCGTCTTGGGTCTTATTCTGCTGGTCCGTCCCGGACTGGGACCGGCAGCGGACGAAGGTGAGCGAACGGAGCGGGGGACCGTCATTCGGGTAGCCGCCGTTCCGGCCATACTTCTCGGCTATACGCTGCTGCTGCCTTGGGCGGGGTATCTGCTGGGCACCTTTGCGGCGGCGGCCTTGCTGTTCCGGACGGTGGGGACCTACCGTTGGCGAATATGCCTGCCGGCCGCGCTCCTCGTAACGGTCTGCCTGGATCTCCTGTTCATTCGCTGGCTTAACACCCCGCTGCCTGCGGGCCATATTCTATGGTTGTAAAAAGGGGGTGCTCCCATGAATTCCATACCCATGCTGTTGGACGGCTTCGCCCATGCGCTGACCCTTATGAATCTGCTGATGGCCGCCATAGGGGTGCTGATCGGAACCTTCGTCGGGGTGCTGCCGGGACTGGGCCCTACATCCTCCATCGCCATTCTGCTGCCCGTCACCGCCGTCCTCGACCCGACGCAGGCCATCATCATGCTGGCCGGTATCTACTACGGTGCCATGTACGGAGGCTCCACCACGGCGATCCTGCTTAATATTCCGGGCGAAGTGTCATCCGTCCCCACCTGCCTGGACGGGTACCCCTTGGCCCGGCAGGGAAGGGGCGGCCCGGCTCTCGGCATCGCCGCCGTCGCCTCCTTCGCAGCAGGCGTGCTCGGCATCGTGGGGCTCGTCTTCTTCGCCCCCGCTCTGGCCGATCAGGCGCTGCGCTTCGGGCCCCCGGAGATGATCGCCATTCTGCTCCTGGCCCTAACCGTCATGATGGGGCTGACCGGCGGCTCCTTCGTCAAGTCCGCCGTAATGGGCCTTGCCGGCATCGGCATCTCGCTGATCGGGCTCGGGCCCAGCTCCGGGATGTACCGCTTCACCTTCGGCTCCGGCAGCTTGGCAGGGGGACTGGATATGGTCAGCATCCTGATCGGGCTCTTCGCCATCACGGAGGTGCTGAAGGGGATGCTGGACCGGCAGACCGCCGTGTCGGGCGGACAGATCGGAAGCGTCTATCCGAGCCGGAAGGACCTGGCGCAGAGCGCGCCTGCCATGGCGGCCGGCGGATTGATCGGCTTCGTCCTGGGTCTGCTTCCCGGCTGCTCCGCCGCCGTCACTTCGTTCTTGTCCTATGACCTCGTGAAGAAATTTTCCCGGCGCAAGAAGCTTTTCGGCAAGGGGGCCATCGAAGGGGTGGCCGCGCCGGAAGCAGCCAATAACGCCACCAGCTCCGCCGGCTTCATTCCGCTCTTCGCCCTCGGCATTCCCTCGTCGCCTCCGTTGGCGGTCCTGCTGGCCGGACTTATGATCTACGGCCTTGCGCCGGGCCCCCTCCTGTTCGAGCAGAAGGGCAGTTTCGTCTGGACGGTCATCGCCAGCATGTTCATCGGCAATGTGATGCTGCTGGTGCTGAATCTGCCGCTGGTCGGCTTATGGGCGAAGCTGACCCGGGTACCGTTCGGCGTCATGGCACCCATCATCCTTCTGCTCAGCATGGTCGGCGCCTATTCCGTGCGCAACAATCTGTTTGACGTGCAAGTGGCAGTGGCGTTCGGCGTCATCGGCTATTTCCTGCACCGGTACAAGTGGCCCGTCATGCCCTTTATCCTATGCTATATCCTCGGTCCGCTGATGGAGCAGTCCTTCATGCAGACCATGACCATCACCGGAGGGGATCCCTCGGTCCTGCTGCATCACCCGATTTTCCTGATTCTGATGGCGGCCACACTCGTGCTGCTGCTCCTGTCACTCATCATGGTCCGCCGGACCAAGCGCAGGGTACAAGAAGAGGTTGGCGAGCCGGCCGGCATACTGGATTAACCGGCTTCCCGGAGCAGACCGCTCAGGCTGGACGGAATCTTCGAGATGAACGGAGGTTGACCTATCATGAGAAAAACATCCATAGCCGCCATTATGGCTATGACCCTGGGCATGACGGCGCTGGCGGCGGGCTGCGGCCCGGCGGACAGCGGCAAGAGTAAGAGCGATCCGGCTCCCGCCGCTTCGGGAGCAACATCGGTGACCACTGCCACCGCCTCGCCCAAGGTGGACTATCCCACAAGAGGCATCGAATACGTGGTGCCCTTCTCCGCCGGAGGCGGGGTGGACCTGGTGGCGCGCACAGTGGCCGAGGCCCTGAGCAAGGAGTGGGGCCAGCCGGTCAGCGTCGTGAACAAACCGGGAGCTGGAGGCGCCACAGGGGCTCAATACGCGCTGAAGCAAGCGGCTGCCGACGGGTATACAGTGCTGGCGGACAACGTATCCAACACCACCATGCTGGCCGGAGGCTTCAAGGAGCCGCCGGTCCGCATGGACGACCATATCTTCGCAGCGCGGATCGTGAAGGATGCGGCGGCTTTTGTGGTGAATGCGGATGCGCCGTGGAAGAACTTCAAGGAATTCTCCGATTGGGTGAAGAGTAACCCGGATAAGCTGACCTGGACCAGCGTGGGGCCGGCGGGCTTCTCCTCGTTCGTGGTGGCGGAATGGCTCAGTGCGATCCAGGCCGACTTCACCAAGACGCGGATGGTCACGACCAAGGGGGCTTCGGAATCCCTGCCGATCGTTGCCGGCGGCAATGCCGTACTGGCCGTTCATACGGTGAACGAGGTGCATACGCTGGTCAAGGCCGGGAAGCTGAAGGTGCTGGCCATCCAGGCGCCCGAGCGGAGTCCGTACTTCCCGGACGTCCCTACGACCGGCGAGCAGGGCGTAGCCGGCCTGAATGCCGGCTGGTGGACGGGAATCAGCTTCGCCAAGGGCACCAACCCCGCGATTATCCAGAAGTGGGAGGACGCCCTCGCCAAGCTCTCCAAGGACCCGGCTTTTGCGGAGAAGCTAAAGAACCTTCAGCTGGAGCCTGCCTATCTGTCGGGCAAGGAGTTCTCGGACTTCCTGAAGAAGGAGACGGATTATTACACGGAGCTCGGCGGCAAGTCGGGCATCCGCAAATAAGGCTGCTATCAAGGCAGCAGGTTAACGAAAAGCAGCCAGGGAGCATCCGCTCATCCTGGCTGCTTTCGTTAGATCGACCATGCGGAGACCACCTTGTTCTTGCCGGTTTTCTTGGCGTGGATCTCGGCGTTGTCCGCAAACTTGATGAGCTCCTCCATGGAGGAGACCTCCAGATGATCAACTGAGGAGACGCCGATGCTGGCCGTCACCCGGTACGGCCGCCCGTAGGAGAAGGTATCTTCGATCAGCCTGCAGATCCGCTGGGCTTTGCGGAGTGCTTCCTTGCCGTCGGCCTTGGGGAGGATGACGATGAATTCTTCTCCGCCGTAGCGACCCAGAATGTCCTCGTTGCCGGTGCTTGTCCGCAGCAGCGAGGACACCTCCTCCAGCACCCGGTCCCCCTCCTGGTGGCCGTGCTCGTTAACCAGGCGGAAGTTGTCCAGATCCATCATGATGACGGACAGCCCCAGGTTGTAGCGGCGGGAGATATCGAACTCCCTGGCGAGCAGCTCCATGAAATGCCTGCGGACGTAGAGACCCGTCAGACTGTCGGTGATCATCTCCATATACAGCAGGCAGTTCTGAATGTAGGGCTTCGTCAGCTGCAGGAAATAGCGGAGGGACTGCACCTTGGTGTCCGACGAGCTTCGCATCCCCAGGTCCATGCTGATGGACTGGCCGTTCTGGTTCATCCATTCGAAGGACAAGCGCTCCTTGGAGAACTGGACCATCTCCTGGGCCCGGGCGGCATCCACGATGCCGTGGGGCACCCGGATCTCGGTGGTGTCCGTATGCTTGGAGCGGAAGCGGATCCGGCAGTCCCGAACCGGATAATAATGGAACAGAAAATGGGTGATCCGCTCCATGGTCTCCGGCAGATTCAAGGATTGATTGAGCGATTCCGCCAGCAGCTGGTGCACCCGGAGGTCCGTCAGCTGGTCCATCATGGCGGACCGGTCCTTCAGAAGGGACAGCACCATCGGGGACAGGCAGACCCTGCGGTCCTCCTCCCAATGGGCCGGCCGGGCGGCTTCCTCCATCCGGTCGGCGACCTGCTCCGCCTCTTCCTCTTTGCCGATGGCCTGGAAGCCGTTCCTGGCGCTGCGGAAATGCAGATAGGCTTCGTCCCGTTGGCCGAGACGCATCAGGCATTCTGCCTTCAGCCGGGAATAGTCCGGAGTGAACAGATCGAATCCCCGGGTATGAATGAAGCTGTCGAACCGACCGATCCACCGGTCCAGCTCTTCCGCTCCGACGTCAGGATCGGCGAGCTTCATCCGGAGCAGCTCCCGGAAGGACCATCCCACGATGATGTCCAATCCATGGGGGGAGGGGGTCTCTTGCTCGATGATGCGCTCCAGAACGTCGAGACCCTCGGCCTCCTGTCCGTCCACAAGATGCGTGAGCGCCGCGATGAAGGAATCGTCCGGCGCCTCCGGATTCGCTGATCCCGGCAGAGGCTCGCCGCGGCGGAAGGCTTGATAGCTTCGGCACAGCTTCAACCGTCGCTCGGCGGTGGGCGAGAGCGTCCGGGATTCCTCGAAGTACGAGTTCGCTTGGTTGTATACCTCCCAGTCTTTCCATTCCGCCGCATACAGCAGCTGGAAGACCATGTAGGAATTCAGCAGCGATTCATAGTCGAACTGATCCGGATTGATCTTGGATAGGTGGTACCGATAGCTTGGGACATCACCCACAAAAATGGAAACGGCCAATGCATTCAGATGGCCGATCTGGGCGGCGTTGGCTACGCCGCTTCGGTTGGCGGACTCGATGAAGAGCCGGTTGTATTCGGCCATCGTCCGGATGTTCGACTGGAAGGTCAGCGCATTGTAGATCCGGAGCGACAGGTACGGAGAATGGGACTCCTCGATGGTGCCCAACAGCTTGCGGAGCAGAGCCAGCGTCCACTCCTTCCGGTCCGGGAGCATCCGGAAGGACATGCCGGCGTATACGGCGCACAGCTCGCTGTAGATCCGCAGGGGCAGCTGATTGCGGCTGGGGAAGATGACCTGGCTGAAGTAACGGTCCATCTCCGCCACCTGTTCTTGGGGCAAGGGAGAGCTCATCATGCTCTGCATCATGAACTGAGCCGCCAGGGCACGGATCAGAATGGGCTGATCGGGACTGTAGAGGTACGGGTAGAGCTCGTCCCGGGTCTCGTCCACATTCAGTTCATTCAGCGACAGCTTCAACAGCAGGAGGAACAGGCGGTCCGACTCACAGCCGTGCCGTTCGTACAGCTTCCGGGTCACCTCGGCGGCGGCGGTGTCCTGTGCCAGTGAGAGATAGACCTGGCCCAGCAATCTGGCCCAGCCCTTGTTCTCGGGCTTATGGACTTGAGGCTGAAGCTCGATGATGCTGCTGAGAAGCCCGGCTGTCTTCTCCAGAGACAGATGGCTCCGGTTCCGCCGGTAACTGCGGATGAGAAAATATTGCTGGCGGTACGGATCCGAAGCCGCCCGGGCCAGCTCATACAGCGGCGTGAAGCTGTGGGGGCGCACGCGGGCCAGCCACTCCAGCGCTTCGATCTGATGGTAGCGGATCTCCGCAGGGGACAATCCCGACATCAGCCAATCCCGATAGCGGGCCGGGATGAACAAGCTGTTGGCGTGGAATACGGCGGCCGCGCCTTGGTCATGGAACTGCTCCAAGGCTTGGAACAAGGCGTGCCGGTCCAAGCCGCAGAGCTGCAGCAGCGATAACGGACGGACGGGCATGGGCAGCCAGGAGAGGGTGCGAATCAGCTTCAGCGAACCCGGAGGGAGCCTCCGGAGCGCAGTCCGGTAAGCCTGCTCCACCGTGGGCACCCGGTTCTCCCAGTCGGGGAGACCGGCTAGCTTCCAGCCGGTTTGCCCGCTGACGATAAGGCCGTCGGAGCGGAGCGCCCCGAGGATCAGGCGGCAATCGTGGGGACTCCGTGCTTGGCCGTGGAACGCGGCGGCCAGCTTCTCCACGAGCGTGTCTTCCGCACGGCCCATAATGCGGAGCAGGATCCTCTCGTAGTGCAGGACCGAGGTGAGATCCGTATGCAAGACGGGGAAATGGGGAGGCGTTCTCCATACCTCGGGAAGGCGGCCTCCGCTGAAGAGGACGCGCAGGCCTTGGACTTGGTCCCCGTAGCGTCTCCAGAATTCGGCCAGGATGAGAGCCGAGAGGGGATCCATGGCCTGGCAATCCTCGAAGATGTAGCACAGCCGCTGGGGGAACAAGGGGCTAACGGTACGGAACAAGCTGTAGAGCCATTCAACGATCTCCAGATGGCCGTCCTTTCCCTTATAATACTGCTTCAACAAATATTCGAAGCTGCTGCGCCATGTATTCATGGCCGCTGCTGCCTCCGGAGCCCAGCCGGCGGTATTGGACAGCGTCCGGTCGATCAGGTCCTTCAGAACGCCAAGCGGCGTGTCGCTGCACAGTATGGTGAAGAACAGATTGAATTCGGAGCATTCATTCATCTTCCAGCGCAAGGCGGAGAAGCGGTTCGGCTGATCCCGGCCGATCAGCGCCAGGATACCCGCGTCCTCCGAGCTCAAAAATTCCCGCAGCGTCCGGTCCGTATCCGGATCGGGGTGGGAGACGGCCGGGTGAAGCTCCGGAGCAGCGGGCGCGTCCGGCAGCTCCTCGGGAACCGCATCCGAAGCCCCGCCCGCCAGTTGGACCAGCTCCTGCCGGACCTCGCCTATATGGCGGTAGCCCTCGGGGTGGTGGAGAAGCCGAAGGCTGAAGGAGGTTAAGGGATCTTCCCGCCGTTCCCGCTCTGGATTCTCCAAGAGCGTGGCGGGCAAGCGGCCGTGGAGCAGGACATAGAGGATGAGTCCCAGCAAATAATGATCGGCCGCCGGAGACGACCGATACAATCGGGCATATAGACTGAAGAGCGCGGACGGAAGCCGGTTGTCCACATTCTCAATCAACGGCGTGGCTGCAGGCAGGGGCTGCAGCAGCAGGAGGAAGCTCCCCGTCTCGGGATGAAGGTAGATCAGCTCCGGCAGGGCGAAGCCGTAGATGAAGCCGGCAGCATGCAGCGCAGAGAACGTGCGGGCCAGTCCCAGGGCGGCCCGGTGTACGGCCTTGCGCGGGAGTCCCTGGGAAGCGGCCTCCAGCCAAGGGAGGTATCCGCCGGGAATGGGCTCCATTCGGATGGCAAGGCCGGACTCGCTCCTGACGCTGTCCTTGATGCCCAGGCAGCCTTCGAGGGGCTCCATGGACTCCCAGTGCCGGATTCGGGCATGGGTCAGACGTTCATCATACAGGGAGAGCGCGGCATGGGAGATCCGCAGCTCGGTACAGTCCGGAGCATATAGAGAGACGGACAGGTCGGCACGACCTGCCCGGGTAGACGTCATCGTCATAAGAGGCCCTCCGCGGAAGGGTAGTCATAGATGCTGGTCGGTTAAATCGTTAGCTTCATCATATGCTATCGCGCCGATTTCTTCAATGGATGAACGCGCGAAAGGGGGGATTCAAAACAATCCAATAACGTCCCGATTCGAGGCAAGCTCTTCGGGTTACGGCCGGATATCTAAAAAAACTCTACCTGGTTCCCTAAGTTTACCGCATTGTAAACCCTTTCAAATGGAGGGATAATTACGCTATCAAATCCATTGAGGGGGTACAAGATATGAAGAACAGATTCAAATTGGTGAGTGCGGCTCTGGCGGCCACCATGACGTTGGGCCTTGCCGCATGCGGCAGCGGAAGCGACAGCGGCAGCTCCGCCAGCTCTTCGCCGGCGACGTCCAAAGCTCCTGCAGCCTCTACGGCTGCCGAGACTCCGAAAGCGGAGAAGGTCACCATTACGTTCCAAAATATTTATCCGGACCCGACCGATCCGAAAAACGGCATGTTGAAGAAGATTGTGGCCGCCTATGAGGCGGAGCATCCGAACATCAAGATCGAGCTGGATTCGCTGAATACAGACCAGCAGAAGCTGAAGCTGAAGACCCAGGCGGCCTCCAAGGAAGTGCCGGACATCACCATCGTGAACCCGGCGGCCCAGATGAAGCCGTACGTGGATGCCAAACTGCTGGCCCCGCTGAACGATATGGTGGAGCAGAACGGACTGAAGGGCACCTTCCAGGAGGGCATTCTCGATTGGTATACCTTCGACAAGAACCTGTACGCCCTGCCGGACGGCAATAACATCGCGGTCGTCTTCTATAATAAAGAGCTGTTCCAGCAAGCCGGCGTCCAAGTGCCGAAGACCTTCGAAGAGATGGTCGACGTGGTCAAGAAGCTGAAGGAAAAGAAAATCACCCCCATGGCCATCGGCGAGAAGGACACCTGGACCGGATCCTTCCTGTTCATGAACATGCTGCTCCGCACCAACGGCGGATCGGGCTTCCTGAGCGACGTGATTGCGGGCAAGAAGACCTTCGAGGATCCGGCCTTCATCTCTGCCGTAGACGCGTTCCAGTCCCTGGTTCAAGCGGGAGCCTTCCAAGAAGGAGCCACCTCCTTCGACTATAATGCAGGCGAGAACCTGTTCAAGACCGGCAAAGCAGCCATGTACTTCATGGGCAGCTGGGCGACCGGCGGCATCGAGACCTCTTCGGTTAACGGCAAGGTCGGCGTCTTCAAGTTCCCGACCATCGGCGGCAAGGGCAACCCGAACGAGTTCATGCTGGCACCGGGCAGCGCCTTCGCCATCTCTGCCAACAGCAAGCACCTGAAGGAAACCAAGGAATTCCTGAACTACTTCATGCTGAACTTCCCGAAGGAAGCCTTCAAGGTTAAGGGCGCCGTGGGCATCGCACAGAAGGTAGAAGGCGACTTCAAAGCCGCTGGTTACTCCGATATGGCAATGGAAGTACTCGGCTTGTTCAAGGAGGTTAAGGGCGGCGACCTGGCGTTCGACAACACCATGAATCCCGGAACGGCCCAAGGCCACCTGCAGAGCATCCAGAACCTGTTCGTGCAGAAGGTGGATTCCAAGAACGTCGCCAAGGAGCACCAATCCGCTTACAATTCCAACAAATAAAGAACGGTGGTTGACCCGACGCGCGGAAGGCGCTTGTCCCAAGCCCTTCCGCGCCCGGTTCTCCGGCGGCAACATCCCAAGCCCGCAGGTCTTCCCGCCTCAGGGCTCAAAGAGAGAGTAATGAAGGAGGGAATCCCCTGTGAATGTTCTTCGGGTATCCAAACTCACCATCGCCTTGTTCGTGCTGCCCTGCCTCTTGCTGTACGTGGGATTGGTCTTCGTTCCGATCATCGTGTCGTTCTACAACGGCCTGCTCGATTGGAACGGCATCGGCGAATCCACGTTCATCGGATTGGACAATTTCAACCGACTCCTGTTCCATGATCCGGTCTTCTGGCCGGCGGTGGGCCGGACGCTGAACTTCGCCTTGTTCTCCATGGCGGAGATCCCGGTGGCCCTGCTGGTCGCCATCCTGCTCAACCGTTATGTGAAGAAGCCGAATTTTCTGGTTTCCAGCTATTTTATGCCGGTTATCTTGTCGGTCGTCATCATCGGCCAACTCTGGAAGACCATCTACAATCCTTCCGCCATGGGAGGCATGCTGAACCAGATTCTCGAAGCCGTAGGCCTCGACAGCTGGACCCATTCCTGGCTGACGGACCCTTCCGTCGCCATGATCGCCCTGTACTTCGTGGCCCTGTGGCAGTATTTGGGCTACCATACCTTGATTCAGTTCACCGGAATCCAGAACATCCCGTCGGATATCTATGAAGCCGCCCGCATCGACGGTGCGGAGGGCTGGAAGGCGGACTGGCATATTACCTTCCCCATGAATATTCCGATTTTCAAAATATCCATCGTCCTGGCGTTCATCGGCTCGCTGCAGGCCTTCGACATGATCATGGTCATGACGGCCGGCGGACCGGCCCATGCTACGGACGTCATCTCCACCCACATGTACAATATGTCATTCCTGTCCATGAAGTACGGCTACGGCTCCTCCATCGGCGCCTTCCTGGTGGTCCTGTGCCTGGTGGCCACGGTCTTCATCAACTACCTGTTCAACCGGCTTGAACGCAAATATTCCTGATAGGAGGAAGCAGACATGAGCACTTCCCTACAAACGGCCGGCGTGTCCAGGCCCGTAGCTTCCTCCCGGAAGAAGCGGTTCTCCCTCGTCAAAGGCTTGGTTTGGATTCTGTTCGCCATACTCTTCGTCACACAGCTGTACCCGCTCCTGTGGCTCTTCATCTATTCCCTGAAGACCAACGAGGAGATTCTGTCCGGCCGGTTCTTCGCGCTGCCCCACGTGCCGCAGTTCAAAAATTTTACGGACGCCATCGATGCGGGCAACTACTTCCGGTATCTCCTGAACAGCGTGAAGGTGACCTCCATCACCATGGTCAGCGTTCTGCTGCTCAGCTCCATGGTAGCCTTCGCCATCAGCCGGTTCCGGTGGAAATACGGGCAGGCGGTTATGGTCCTGTTCCTGATCGGGATGATGATTCCCCTCCAGGCCACGCTGCTGCCGCTGATGATCATGTTCAAGCATATGAAGATTCTGAACACCCATTGGGCGCTGATCTTCCCGTATATCGCCTTCCAGACGCCTATCGCCGTCTTCATCCTAAGCGGCTTCATGAAGTCAATTCCCCATGAGATCGAGGAGTCGGCGGTGGTGGACGGAGCCAGTATCTTCAAGATCTTCACCCGCATTACGCTTCCGATCTCGATTCCTCCGATGATGACCGTGTGCATCCTGACCTT
Organism: Oryzibacillus soli; assembly: GCF_051594765.1. Lineage (NCBI taxonomy): Bacteria > Bacillati > Bacillota > Bacilli > Caryophanales > Paenibacillaceae > Oryzibacillus > Oryzibacillus soli. The sequence goes on along the minus strand of NZ_JBPPGJ010000013.1, from coordinate 155,201 downwards.
CATCAGTGTCTGGAACGAGTACATTCTGGCCGCTACCTTCGTCTCCAAGGAGGCGCTGAAGACGCTGCCCTTCGGAGTGAACAGCTTCGTGAGCCAATACTCCGTCAATTACGGGGCCATCGGGGCATTCCTGGTACTGGGTGCTCTTCCCGTTATCCTGATCTACTTCCTCTTGGCGGATAAGATTACCAAGGGTATGGTTGCCGGAGCCGTGAAAGGGTAAGCGTTCCATACCTTTCGTATAGAGTCCTTGCTCTTCCGTCGGTCCTCATCGTTACGGTTCCAAACAAGCCTCCCTGCTCTGCCGCGTACGTGGTACAATCCAACTATGCGGCGGGATAGGAGAGGTTTTTCCGCGCCAAAGCGATACGTCACATCCGGGAGAGTGCTGCATGCGCAGATTCAATTCGTTGCACAACCGTCTCTTTCTCTATTTTCTCTCCTGTATGATGGCCTTGATCCTCGTGTTCAGCTTCATCTATTACCAGCGGCTGACGGGTATCATCCATGGACAGACAGAGGAGATGGCGGAGAAGAACATTTCCCAGACCGTGGATCTGTTCGATCTCCTGCTGAAGGGCTACGACAGCATCACCAAGTCGCTGAACAGCAACTACGAGATGCTGCGGCTGCTGAAGGAGCGGGATTCCACTCAGGAGCCCGCCGTGAAGGTGATTAACGAACGGACCATTACGAACAATATCGGCGCCGTCTATTTCTCCCGGGACGATATCCTGGCGATTCATGTTATTACCGACGGCGGCATCATCTATAATTACGAGCGGCGCTTTGCCGGTGTGGTGGACGTTCATTATTCCAACAAGGAGTGGTTCCGCAAGCTTCGGGACTCCACGGGGGAGATGGTGTGGCTGGGTCTGTTCCGGGGCTCCGTGCTGAATGAGACGCAGCAGGATCCTGTCTTCGTCTTCGGCCGGCGGCTCTACGACCTGACGGACCACCGGTCCGTGGGCATCGTCGTGTTCGAGACGAATCCGCAGCCCATCATCTCGGCGCTCTCCAACGCATCGCTGACCTCCAACAGCAAGGCCTATATCACGGATATGCAGAACCGGATCATCGCCTCAACGGATCCCGGCGCCACCCAGGCCATGTTCTCGGAGGGCGGGGAGCCGCCTCCGATGCTGGATCCGGCAGCCGCTTCCGCCGACCAGCTGGTGGTGACGGCCATGCCGAAGCTGGCCAACTGGAAGGTCATGAGCATGACCCCCAAGACCGACATCAATGCCCGAATCGCCAAGACCCGGCAGTATCTCATCGTCATCATGGGGGTGTTGATCCTCTTGTCCACCGTGCTGGCGTCGGTCATCTCTCAGACCATCGCTTCGCCGCTCAAGCTCCTGATCCGCGAGATGCGCCAGGTGGAGATGGGGAATTTCCGGGGTTCCCTGAATGTCCGCTCCTTCGAGGAGATCAATAGTCTGGTGGCGTCCTTCAACCGGATGGTGTACCGGATGGATGAGCTGATCGACCGGATCACGGCGGCTTCCGTCAGCGAGAAGAATGCGGAGCTGGCCGCGCTGCAGTCCCAGGTGAACCCTCATTTCCTCTATAACACGCTGGATATGATCTATTGGATGCTGGACGAGCGGGGGAATGACCGGTTGGGCGATCTGATCCTGGCCTTGTCCCAGATGTTCCGGTACAGCAGCGATTGGGAGGAAGCCTCCAAAACCACCCTGCGCCGCGAGTTGGAGCAGATGCGCCACTACCTGACCATCATCGAGAGCCGGCTGGCCGGACGGGTGCGGACGGTGGTCGAGATCGAGGAGATCTGGCTGGACAAGGTAATTCCGAAGATGACCCTGCAGCCCATCATCGAGAATGCGGTGAAGGCGGGCTTGGAGCCGCTGAACCGGCCCGGGCAGATCCGGGTGTACACGGTGACGGAGGGGGCGGAGTTCCAGCTTGTCATCGAGGACAACGGAGTAGGGATGGATGCGGCGACGCTGGAGCGCCTCCGGGCCTCCCTTCAGGAGGGGGCCAACTTTGCAGGCAAACGGAGCGTCCGAACGGAAAAGGGCTTGGCGCCGGAAGGGACTGGGTCTGCGGAGGGGAAGACCACCGCACCGGGACGCCGGGGCATCGGCCTGCCGAATGTGCACCGCCGGCTGGTGCTTCAATTCGGCGAGCCCTACGGCCTGCGGGTCGAGAGCGAGCAGGGCCGGGGCACGACGGTCGTCATAGCCATGCCGATGGAGACAGGAGGGGATGAGGATGGAGCTCTTAATCGTGGATGATGAAGCGGTCATCCGGGAAGGAATCAAGCGGACGCTGCAGAACCGGTTCCCCGGCTTCCGGGTCCATCTGGCGGAGGGGCCGGAGCAGGCGGCGGCGCTGCTGCATGATTATCCGATCCAGGCGGTGCTGACGGACATTCTCATGCCGGGGATGACCGGCCTGGAGCTGATGTCCGTCTGTTCGCCGAGACATCCCCACGTGAAGTGGGTGGTGATCTCCGCCTATTCAGAGTTCGCCTACGCCCAGGAAGCGGTTCGGCTGGGGGCCAAGGACTACCTCCTGAAGCCCATCGGCAAGGATGCGCTGATCGGATTGGTGGAACGGCTGGTGGCGGAGGTGGCGAAGGAGCAGGAGCAGACGGAGGAGGCCCTCCTCTTGAAGCAGAACCGACGCTTCCTCCGGGAGGCGGTCTTCCAGCGGTGGGTGTCGGGGCTCGATATCGGGGCCCTGGACATCCGCCCCTTCGTGGAAGCCTATCCCGCCTTCCAACTGGTGATGGTGAAGATGGACAGTGACAAGGCGGTGCACCTGGAGCATTTTATCATCGAGAATGTGATGGGGGAGCTGATCGAGAAGTACGGCAGCGGTTTCGTCACCATCTATAACAGCAACAGCCTGCTGGGGCTGGTTATGTTCAAGGAGGGCCACGCCATGCAGCAGCTCCGCGACGAGCTGACCCGGCATCTGGCCCGGTATCTGCGGATTCCGTTCCAGATTCTGCACTCACCCGTGCTGGACGACTTCCATCGGGTGCCCAAGGAGGTGCAGAAGCTCCGCGAGGCGTCGGCCACCCACTCGTACACACCGCTCGAGGTTGGCAGTGACAAAGCGGTGGAGGTGGCCCTCCAGTATATCAAGGCTCGGTACCGGGAGGAGCTCTCGCTGGAGAAGGTCGCCTCCGTCGTCTACCTGAACCCGGTCTACTTCTGCCAGCTGTTCAAGCAGAAGACGGGCCACGGCTTCAAGGAGTACGTCATCCAGCTGCGGATGGACCAGGCCAAGCGGATGCTGCAGGACCCCAAGCTGAAGCTGGCGGAGATCAGCGAGCGGGTGGGCTACCAGGACATGCGCCACTTCACTCAGCTGTTCCGCAAGAAGTTCGGCCTGACGCCGTCGCAGTACCGGGAGACGTTAGGGGAGGGGTAGGACCTAACATAACGAAGTGATGCGCAAGCCGCTGTTCTCCTGTGGGAGGACGGCGGTTTTGTTGTTCCAATCCGTGAGTGCGTCGCAATGTTTGAAAATTCTAATGCAAGTGTATTACATACAATAGTGCTAAAAAATAATACAATTTTTAGGTTACAACTAATAAAGGGAATTATTACAAATTTTAAACAATACAAAATCTAACGGAGGGTTTCCATTGATTTATGATTCTAGTCTGTCCTTCAAAAAAATAGTTCTTGGTTGTTTAATTTTCTTCATGTTATTGCTTATTCAGGTAAACAATACCGTTTCAGCTGCTGAACAAACGTTCGAAAATGGTGATCGACTTTCTTGGTTCAATCCGGACGATTATGATACATTTCTTGTCTCTCCATCCGGAAGATTAACAAAAGAAGTGGTAACTAGATGGGTTTCTGAACAAGAATCTAAAGGTAGGATAGTTTGGGTTCTAACTTGCGTAGGGAAAAGAACAGGAAACTCAATAGGTTTTTACTCGACTGCTACAGACTTAAGGCCTACGGTGGAGATAACAAGTAATGATGATGCAACTGTGAGCTTCAATCAATCTTCACTTCAGTTAAAATCTGATGGCTCGTCATATTCTCTTTCTTCTAAAATAGGCTTAAGTACTATTAATCTACCCTCATCTATATTAATTACAAAGTTGGATGAACGAGCAAATATACCAGGGCATAAGATTCGGTTTATGAATAACACTACTTTCTTAGAATCGTCCACAATGTTCCATCAAACGCTTGCCCCGAGTGATCTGTTGTTTTCCCACGAGAATACATATGGGTTTGATATACATCTAAATGGGACTTTGATCAAATCAGAACGATATTCTTCCCCACAATCCGGTGAAGAAATATTATCACGAAGCTTATTTGAAAATAAACTCCGCTATGAGTCATGGAATAATTTTATACTGATAACTTGGTACCATGAATCCGGAGAAGTTTCCTGTACAACATATAGATTTACCCATATGTTCCCAGAGAAACGGATATCTTGGTTCAATCCTGATGATTATGAATCACACCCGGCATTTATTTTTCCTAGTTATCGATTAACAAAGCAAATGGTAATCGAATGGATATCAGAAGAAGAAGCAAAGGGAATGAAGTTATGGGTTATTACTGCTCAAGATATTAAAAGTGGTTTTAACCAAGTAATGTTTTTTGCAACACCAACAGATATAATGCCAACGATTAAAAATTATACTAATAGGGTAACAGTCTTTTTTGACCAGCTAGTATCTGAACCTCGTAATGACGGCACCAATTTTTATAATTACGTTTTAAATAGGGGTAATCCATTGACTATTGGGTTGGATTCATATCCTTCCACTGTCTTAATTACTAGTTTTAATGAACGATCAGCTCTTCCAACACTCACCGGCAAGACATCAATCGGAAAGCTTCGAAAAGTAAATCCATACCGATTTGACCTTGCTTCATTCTTAGCAGATCCGATCAATATGTCAACCGGCGCTCATGTGATCGAGAAAACATATTTTCAACAAAATGGGGTCAACAGCAATATAAGCCTTTCTCTTCATTATGACTCTTTATTGCTTGCAAGGGGACCTCTTGGCAGGGGTTGGACCCATAATTATGAAACCAAGCTTGTGTCCCAAGCAGATGGAAGTATTATTTTACAGTGGAATTCGAATCGTACGAATACGTTCACTCCAGTCGGTAAAAATCAGTTTGAATCAAGGGACAAAGAGGTGCGCTTCGATGTCCTAATGAGGAATTCCGATAGTACATACACTCTGAGCAGATCGGATCAAAGTCAATACCTCTTCGATGCTGCTGGTAAGCTGGTTACTTATAAGAATAAACAAGCACAAGTCCTGAACTTAGAATATGAAACTAATGGACAACTGAAAAAAGTCGTTGAAACGATTAGCGGTGCCTATTTGTCATATGCTTATAACGGTAATGGCTTGATCAATAGTGTAACAGATAACACAAACAGAAGTGTTGTCTTTACATATGATGCCAATCAGAATATGGTTCAGCTAAAGGAACCGGCAGGTAGCAGCACCTATTATACATATAACGCCGATGGGCGGGTACTTACAGGCAAGGATGATGAGGGTGTCAACCTGTTTAATAATGCCTATGATTTTTTCGGTCGAGTTGTTGAACAGGTTGATGCAAATAGCAACATGACTCGTATGCAGTATGATGAGCAGAGCGAGAATGGTTACCTTATAACGACGGTAACTGACAGGGCTAATGCGGTTCGGAAGATAAAGCATGATTCGAACTATAATATTGTTGAGGATGTAGATAATCTAGGGAGATCTACTACTTACACCTATGATTCTTTCGGTAACCGGATAACCGAATCAGACGCCAACGGTCACACAACAACCATGACCTACGACGCTCTAGGTAACTTGCTGACCCAGACCAACCCAGCGGGCGAAACCACAACCATGACCTACGATGAGCGGAATAACTTGTTAACCGTCACAAACCCGGCTGGACAGTCCATCATGAATACCTATGATGAATGGAACAACTTGACCTCCACGACTGACCCAATGGGCAACACCACCGTTTACAAGTATGATAGCAATAACTTGTTGCTGACCAAAATAGCTGCAGATGGTGCTGTTACCGCATACAGCTATAGCAATGGGCGGATGAAGGGGATGACGGATCCCGAAGGGAATACTACAACCTACAGCTATGACGCTGCTGGCAGACTCGCAGCATCCAAGGATCCGATGGGCAACACGACCACATATGCGTATGACGGTAACGACCGTCTTCTGGAGACAACAGACCCTCTCGGTAATAAAACAAGATTTACATACAACAGCCACGGAGAAATATTAACGAAGACTGATGCCATGGGAAATGTTACAACTTATGAGTATAATGGCAACGGTAAACGAACCAGAAGTACGGATCCATTGGGAAATACGACCCATTATGAGTATGATGCAGAAGACCGTCTGGCACGGATTACGGATCCATTGGGCTATATCACCAAAAAGGTTTACGATGCTAAAGGACGGTTGATCCATACCGTGGATGCGCTAGGGAACGTTACCAGCATAGAATACGATCCCGCCAATCAGCCCATACGACATGTAAATCCGGATGGTAGCGCCACTACATCAGAGTATGACGCAGCAGGTCGTTTGACGAAGAGAACGGACAGTTTGGGTCAAACAAGCCAATACCAATATAACAATGCCGGCAAAATCATTCGAGAGACGAATCCGCTCTTACAAGAGAATATATACTCCTATGACGAGAACGGAAATGTCCTTGCAAAAACTGAGCCAGGCGGAGTTACCAACAGGTATATTTATGACCAAGCAGGACGTATCGTTTCAAAAATGGATGCACTAAATCATACCATTTCCTACACGTACAACAAAAACGGCAAAATAACTGCAATGACAAACTCCGAAGGAGCCACAACCTATTATCAGTATGATGCAAATAGCCAATTAGTGAAGGTGATCGATGCCGAGGGTCAAGTTACTTCGTATGAATACGATGCTAAGGGAAGATTGATTCTGACTGTGGAATCTGACGGCGGTCAAGTACGGTTGCAATATGATGCATTAGACCGTTTGATACGACGTACTGATGCAGAAGGGTATTCGGAAACCTACACCTATGATGCAAACGGACACCATCTGACTACAACCGATGCAGCAGGTCAAGTCACTCGTATGAACTATGACGCTAACGGGCGTTTACTTGGGATATTGGATCCCAATGGTGCATCGACAACGTATACTTATGACGCGATCGGACAAGTGCTGTCACAGACTGACGCTAACGGGAACACTACCCTCTATGAGTATGACATGAATGGTAGAAGGACAACTGTTGTGGATGCTCTGGGCAATCGGACTAGCTATACCTACGATAGTGTAGGACGGTTGTTAGGAATCAAAGATCCGATGGGAAGTGTGACATCCTTCCAGTATGATGCGCTAGGCCGAGTAATCGGGACCAAAGATGCATTGGATCATGAAACCAGCCTAACCTTTGATAGCGCCGGTCATGAAGTTAGTCGAACGGATGCTTCAGGTCATATAACGTCAACGGTCCATGATCTTCTGGGGCGTCAAACGAGCGTAACGGATCCTCTAGGTAATACAAACCGCTTCGAATATAATGGCTTGGGGCAGCTTACTCATCATTGGGATCCGGAAGGTCGCCATTCGGAGCGAGTGTATGATAACTTGCAACGACTGGTTCAAGTGAAAGACCCGATGGGCCAGATCAGCCTACAAACCTATGATTCATTGGGGAACGTTGCAAGTCTGACAGATCCGAATCAGAACAAAACGACTTATCATTACGATAGAAATAAACTGTTGCGCAAAGAAACGAATAGTGCAGGCCAAACCATCCAATATGAATACCAGGCTAGGGGGCTTTTGGCATCCTCGACTAATTCGCGGGGACAGATAACCCAATACAAGTATGATAATGGAGGCCGCTTAATCGGTTTTACTGACCCAACGGGAACGGTATCTTATGGGTATGATCCTAATGGTAATGTCACGACGATTAGAGAAAATGCAGGAGTAATAACCCGTCAATATGATGCTTTAAATCGTGTAATCTCCTATACCGATGAAAGGGGTAACACGATTCGTTACGAGTATGATGCTGCTGGACAACTCATCACGTTAACCTATCCGGATGGCAAACAGGTACATTATACTTATGATGCAACTGGTAGCATGACCACGGTAACAGATTGGCAAAACCGTCTCACATCGTATTCATATGATGAGAATCAAAGATTGATCCGGACTATCAGACCAGACGGATCCGTAGAATATCGGGAATATGACGCGGCGGGCCAACTTGTGGTGTTGCGTGACAAAACGGTAAACGATTTGGTTTTGCAGGAGTTTACCTTCACGTATAACGGATCCGGCGATGTGCTTCAGGAGCAAGAACAATCCTATATATACGATCTGAATGGCCGTTTGATTGGGAACAGCACCGAAAGGTATACTTATGATGCCGGCGGCAATATGACCGTAAGTAGCGCCACTTATGGCACTCGCTCCATGACTTACGGACCGGATAACCAGCTTGTAAATATTGACGGCATACAGGTCATATACGATGCGGATGGGAACCTCTTGGAGGCACCTCTAAAGGGGAGTCGAACCACCTTCGTGTATGATTCACGTAACCGGTTAATCGAAGCAGGGGGAATAAGCTATTCCTACGATGCGGAAAACAAAAGAAGTACAGTGACCGATGCCACGTACGGGACTACCCGCTATGTGATTAATCCACATGCAGGACTCAGTCAGGTTCTGATGGAAATAGGCGAAGATGGTAAACCAAAGGCGTATAACATCTATGGAATTGGATTAATTGGTAGGGAGGATGCCGCTGGCAGCTACTCGGTCTATCACTTTGATCGCCGCGGCAGCACAACGGTACTGACGGATGTATACGGGGCCATTACAGACCGATACGGCTACGACAGCTATGGGGAGCTTATAATCAAGGAAGGCTCAACAATAAATCCGTTCCTGTATAACGGGCGAGATGGGGTCATCACTGATCCCAACGGCCTATACTATATGAGGACGCGTTATTACAGCCCTGAATTGAAAAGATTCCTAAATCGGGATGTCGTTACCGGTTCAATCGAAAACAGTCAGAGCATAAATCGCTTTTCGTATGTACAGGGAAATCCGATTTCGAATGTGGATCCTCTTGGATTAAGCCCCTTGGACAGCAGTGTGTTAGCACAGCTGAATTTGGCGAAGGTTGATTATGCATTCCTTTTTAACAATAGCTCTTTGAATGGTTTCCCAATAGAAAAAAAATTTCTAGTTCTCCAGATCATAAAAGGCAAAGGAAAATTAACGGGCGATGACTTAATCCGCCTGGGCATGGCAAGCGAAGACAAGGGAAATTGGTTCGTTCGTCTGTTCAAATCAAATTCTGCAGATAATTTTGCATCCTTGTTAGAAGCTAGTTATCGGGCCAACAAAATGGACTCTTCCCTTGAAGAATACAGCTGGGAAGACCAGAAGCGTCACTTTGCAGAACTCTCAGGCCTGTTTGGAGCGGTGTCTTTTGGCAAAGACACTGGGACAAGGAGCAAACCCGTTAGTGAGGGGCCGGGTAAAGATGTTAAGGCTACCGAAATGCCTGTAATAACTAAAGGAAGCAAAGAATGGGATAATGCGGTAACAAAGTTGAAGGATGGTGGATCTTCAAACTTTAGAGTTGAGTCTGCATCTGACGCAAAAGCATTAATGCAAGAAGGCAGAGGTAATATGAATAGGTATAAACAATATTCTACAAAAAAATATGACAAGGGATATGAAAGGCATCCGAATGAAAGTCATACCCAAAATGCGCCACATAATGACCTCCCACATATAAAGTGGAAGGATTGGCATTCTAATAACACTGGTAAAGGTCATATTTTTTACACCAAACCTAATTAGGAGGTGCTTACAATGAGCATTTTCCCTGGAAATCGAGTTAGTCATGATAAAGCAAATCAAATAATGAACGAGTTATTGCAACAAATTAATCCTCAAAATGTTGAACCAGTGGAAAATATCAAAAACTGGGTGCAAGTAAATAATCAAGTTTATAATACAGATGCATTTTCTTCTCAAAAGGGGTACTACTTATTTTATAAGCACCCAATTCATAACTATCAAGATAAGTTATTTTTGACGAATAAGTCAGATGTAATTGCTTTTCTAAAGGATAGAATCTATCCTGATAGGGAGGAAGGACTAGACGTGATAGTAGCAACTGAAGATTATTCAAATATTATAGTTTGTAATCATGACGGGCAGATTTTCTTAGTAAAGTAATCATTCAAGTGGAATATAGCTAATAAAATGAACACTATCAGTAAATTGTAACCTTGATTGGCCCTGTGCCTTTCAAGGTTTCTTTTTAGGTAACGTTAGTCTGACCGGAATATACTGTTTGGTCAACGTCGAATTGCTGATACGTTCAGAAAAGATAATGGAGCCCCAGATTACATTGATGGTCGGAAGATAGCCAGATGTTGCAGAAGACCTAAGGACTGGGAAATTACACCCTGACCAATTTGAGGTTGAGTTTTTTATGCATCCGACTACAGGACAAAAATGAAAGTAACAGGACTCTTGCATCACTGAGTATGGCCGGTATGTAACCAACAAAGGTAAAAGAAATTATACCTAGTCTAGAAATTATAAACCGACTAAAAGAAATGCCGTTACGCCACCGAGGTGAGATATTTGGTATGCCAGGACGGGCAGTACCAATTACCCCATGACAGAATAATTTGAAAGTACTAGATATTGTAAGACTTCCATAGTGAAAGAAGCTAGATTAGGAGGAGACATATGGTTAAATCGAAAGTTATTCCTGTGAAAGTACCATGGATGATAAGCCCATCATTCGATTTTTCAAGCTTTGTAGGCGATGACGAAGGAGATGTTAGTGTACGAGTTATATGCAATTTTAATGAGAAGACTTATGATGAAGAAATATCAAAACTTCAAAAACAATACGGTGAGGATATTCCTGATGACGAGTACAACAAAGCTGGTAGTTCAATGATTGAGATTAATTTTACACCTAGATGTCTTTTTAATATTTATGGTAAAATTGACGGATATGAAAGATACGATTTCAGTATTTGTGACCAGTATTACTATGGAGGGGTATCATTAAGCCATGAGTGGAACCATAGTGGAATTTGCCCTAACCCAGGATTCTATGAAGTTGTTGACTCAAATTTAAATGAGATATTTGGATTTACATCACCAAAAGTAAAACATTGGCTATTATGCGGTCATGATTCATGTATTGATGTTTTAGCATATTCCTTTGAGTGGAAAATACTTGAGTGGTAAGTACCTAAAATGCGTGGGAAAAAGTGGAGTATTTCAGAAAATTTGGCATAAAGAAACCTAGAAAATTAATTAAACAGGTCTTGACAGGGTCACTCTGTTGAGACCTTTCTCTTTTACCCGCTGGGTAGATATAATGACATTACACTAAGATTATTGAGCCAGCCATGCCCCCATAACGTTCTAGAATAGAATTAGTAAGGGGCCGGGGATCAATTGCTTCAGCAGTTAAGTTACCATTACCCTAGCTACAACAAGTTTATTTCAGAAATAGACGGTAAAGCAGCCCTTTTGTTCTGGCACAAGTACCCCAGCCCTAAAAGCTTGGAAGGTGTGTCTGTTGAGGAATTGGCAAAGGTTCTCCGTAAGGCAAGCCATAACACTCTATCCACCAAGAAGGCTGCTGAAATCTTGGAGTGGGTGGGCTATGATGGGAACAACATCCGAAACTATCAGGAGCAGCGAGATTTTCTCATACAATCCCATGTCAGAGACTTACGCTTCAAGCAAATTGATATTGATCGAGTTATGAAGGAAATTCGTGGTATTAAGAGGGAGCTAGGCTATCAATTGGAATCAATGGATGGCATTGATACGGTCATAGCAGCATCGCTGGTTGCCGAAATTGGCGATATATATCCAAGTATAGTTTTGGGTTAGATAGAGATGAGCATAGCGGCTTGCTCATCTCTTTCATAAAAAGGGGGAAATCAATTGAAAGTTGAGTGCTTGATAAATGAAGTAAATAACAAGGACTATGATGCATTAACAGTGGGGAAGCGTTATATTGTTTTATCGATTGAGATTTACGATAAGGAAAATTCTATCTTTGCTCAATCGGTAGGAAACCATATTCTATATAGGATTGAAAATGATAATGGAAGCGTTGTTCCGTATCCTTCTACTATATTTCAAATAATATCCGGTAATTTTTCAAGGGGGTGGATGGCAATTCAAGAGCAGGGCTGCTTTAAACTGATTCCTGAAAAGTGGAAGGTTGATGGCTTTTGGGAAAGTTATTATAACGATGATAGTAAAACAATGGAATTATACGAAAATGAAAAACAAAACATCTTACTTGAAGAACTAACAAATGATGAGATTATTAGCATTATTAGTAATAAAGATTCTTTTAATTTAAAAACAATATTACTTGCACTAAATAATCATGAAGATGAACGGTTCATAGATTCTGTTCTGGATTATTCAAAGACTTTATTACAAAACGACAACAATTACCATTCATCAAAAAAGGTGTCAGACTTATTGGTTTTAGCTTTCACTTATTTGAGTAAGTTCAAAATAACTCAAGTAGAAGAGTTTTTTATAGACTATTTAACAGAGTATAATCAAAAAGAATATTTAACAAATATAGTTAATGGCTATTTCGCCGCAAGATCTTAGTATGTTGGGGCTACCCTGTACCAAATGAACAAATCATTCAATCCCAAATAAAGATTTAGTCATTTCGTTGTACGCACTTTAAAGGTAGATTATTAAAACCTAATTAACGTAGAAGTGTACGTTAAACGGGTCGATTATGGTCAGATACCACCATAATTGATTTGTTTTTTGTATTTCCTGTCTAACAGATGCAATAGCAAGCTCGTCCCAATTGTTACGCCAGGAGCGGATAATGAGCGGGTACTTGGTTCCTCAGGTCTCTTCCAAACGATTCGGTTCGACCAAAGCTGCCTCTTCTGTAGGGGCATGTAAATCGGCTTCAAGTCCACTGTAACCGTATTCAAGTCCTGATGCATGGGACCGGCTGACCCAGGCCGGAAACGTCCGGTACACGTACAATGCAGAAACGGCTGTTCAAAGTTTTGCTTTATTATAACTCAGGAGCCGGGAGATTTATAATAGGCAACAGGGCACTTGAACCTTGATATACTTCGTGCTTGTCAAGGTAAGTTGAAGGGGGAATGAAAATGGACGATACCTTAAAGCAAAAAATTATCAATAATACTTTTGTTGATAAGGTAAGAAACGAAATGGTGATTGATGAATTGGATTATCTGGCTTTAAAAGAAACGTTGGATATGTTGTCTATTGAATTAAAGAGCTATCAGGTAGTTGATAAGGAGTTGGCATTAGTCCTGTATAGTATGCCTCAAGTTATTAGAAACATATTTATTAGTTTTGGGACTCATGATAATGGATCAGGAATAAAAGATAGGCTTGAAACCATATGGATGGAGTTGGATGAACTGGTTGTAGAGAGTTTATCCGAATCTGTTTGACCTTGATTGGCCTCTGTGCCTTTCAAGGTTTCTTTTTACACAGAGCTCGTGATGGTAACGTTACATGGTAAACGTAGTATTACGAAGAACTACATGCGTGTAAGACCGCTACATCATCACCGGGTGGCTCTTCCGATAGTCGGTCGGATTGACTCCCTCGAAGCGCTTGAACAGGCGGCTGAAGTAGTAGGGATCCTGGAAGCCGACGGCCTCCGAAATGGTCTTGATCTCCAAGCTGCTGTTCATCAGCAGGTGCTTGGCCCGTTGGATCCGCAGGCGGTGAACGTAGGTGAGCATGGACATGCCGGCGTATTTTTTGAACACTTGGCACAAATACTCGTAGTTGCGGTCCAACAGTGTCTCCAGTTGGGCGCGGATGAGATCCTTGGCGTAGTTCTCGTTCAGATAGTTGACGATGTGCCGGTAGGTGGTGAAGGCGGCGGGGACGGGAGCCGGTCCGTGGGACTGGTTCAAGGTGTCCTCCGCGATCAGGTGCAGAATCTGGCCCAAGAGCAGGGAGGCGCGGTAGCGGAAGTAGCCGTGGGGGCGCTCCATCTCCTGATGCAGCTTCTCGAAGAGATTCAGCGCCTCGAACCGCCGGACCGGCTGGCCGTGCCGCGGCAGGAACAGATGCTCCGCCTCCGGTGAGGAGTCGGTGCGCAGCTCCTGCTTGCTCTTCTCGAACAGACTCTCGCTTAGAGAGGACTGCAGCTCCTCGAGGGAGCCTGTGGTCAACCCGGGCTGGGTGAAGAACTGAACCCAGAAGAAGCTGGCCTGCTCATGGGTCAGCTTCCAGGCCGTATGCCGCTCCCAGGGCTTCAGCAGGAGGCAATCGCCCGATGAGAGCTCCAGACGGCGGTCGTCCAGCTGGAAGAAGATCGGACCTTCGGTGACCATAATCAGCTCGAAGTACGGGTTGGTATGCTCGTAATCGGCCAGAGGGTGATTGCCCCGGTGCAGACCGGTCCACTTCACGTCCAGCTGGTTCAGACGGGACAGCTTGAAGAGCTCCATCGGTGATCCGCTCCTTGTATGAAATTTCCGTGATGTATGGATAGATAGAATTTAGAATAGTCCATAATATCGTAGAATGAAGAAAGTGTTTACAATGCTATGAATCTATCGTACAACGCTTTGTCGAAGGAGACAATAGTAAGATGAAAACCGGAGGATATTTAGATTTTGTTGAATGACTTTCCGGGCGGGAGCTATTCCTTCCGGCGGGGGGCATTTGCTATCCTTAGCGTATAACCTAATCCATTACGGGAGTGATCCTTCGTATGAATTACCAAGAAGCCAAGAAGCTGTACGAGAAGCATGGCATTAACGTGGACCAGGTGCTGGAAGACCTGGCCAAGGTGAAGATTTCTCTTCACTGCTGGCAGGGCGACGACGTCCGCGGCTTCCTGAACCGTGACCAGGAGCTGACCGGCGGCATCTCCGTTACCGGCAACTATCCGGGTGCGGCCCGCACGCCGGAAGAGCTGCGCCAGGACATGGACAAAGCGTTCTCCATGATCCCCGGCAAGCACAAGGTGAACCTGCACGCCATCTACGCCGACACTAACGAGACGGTATCCTGGGATAAGCTGGAGCCGAAGCACTACTCCAAGTGGGTGGACTGGGCCAAAGCCAACGGGCTCGGTTTGGACTTCAACCCGACCTGCTTCTCCCACCCCAACTCGGACGACGGCTTCACCCTGTCCCATCCGGATCCGGAAATTCGCAAATTCTGGATCGAGCACTGCAAGGCATCCCGGAAGATCGGCGCATACTTCGGTGAGCAGCTGGGCCAAACCTGCGTAACCAACGTCTGGATTCCGGACGGCTACAAGGATGTTCCGGTGGACCGCTTGGCGCCGCGTCAACGGCTGAAGGCTTCCTTGGACGAGATCTTCACGGAGGAGCTGAACCCGGCCCATAACCTGGACGCCGTCGAGAGCAAGGTGTTCGGTATCGGTTCCGAGGCTTACGTGGTAGGCTCCCATGAGTTCTACATGGGCTATGCGGTTCAGAAGCAGAAGCTGCTGTGTCTGGACGCCGGCCACTTCCATCCGACCGAAGTCATCTCCAACAAGCTGTCCTCCGTCTCCATGTTCGCGCCGGGCATCCTGCTGCACGTCAGCCGTCCGATCCGTTGGGACAGCGACCACGTGGTCATCATGGACGACGAGCTTATGGACATCGCCCGCGAGCTGGTGCGTCACAACCTGTTCGACATGACCCATATCGGTCTGGACTTCTTCGACGCCAGCATCAACCGTGTAGCAGCTTGGGTTATCGGTGCCCGCAACACCATCAAGGCGATTCTGCGTGCCATGCTGGAGCCGGTTGAGCTCTTGAAGCAAGTCGAATTGGAAAAAGATTACACCTCCCGTTTGGCTCTGGTGGAGGAGTTCAAATCCTATCCGTTCGGCGCCATCTGGGACCACTACTGCGAGAAGATGGGCGTGCCGGTCCGCGAGAACTGGCTTACTGAGGTGAAGACCTACGAGAAGGAAGTTCTGCTGAAGCGTAATTAAACCGAAGCGGTACAAATACGCAAGATACCTGCGGTCCTCCTGCCATCAGTCATGATGGCGGGAGGGCCTTTTTTCTTTACCGGGATTCTGTGGTGCGGCGGAAGCAACCTTTTGCAGTTTGGTGCGTCTATCTAGATGGATACATATAACATATTTAGAAAGGACTGTATCAAATGAAGCGTAAAGGAATGCTGCTTGGCGCCGTTCTTCTGCTCCTGTTGTCCGGGCAGGCGCATGCCGCTTACAAGGCGGTGGAGGCGACGGTTTTGGAAGCTACACTCTACGTCAATAAAAAGATGGTCCAGATGTACGATTACGATCGGGATTGGTCGACGAAGAAGGAGCTGCCAGTTCTGATGTACCAGGACCGGACCTATGTGCCGCTTCGGAAATTGGCTGAGAAGATGGGAGCCGTGGTCGGCTATGACCCGGAAACGCAAGAGGTCCGGATCGACCAACCGAGCTACCTGCCGGTCAAGTCCGCGGCGTCCCGTTCGGATGTCAATGAGGACTTCAAGCTTACCCTCTATACAGCCAAGCTGGAGTACGCCATAGGAGAGCCCATTCAGATCTGGTCCCGTGTCTCCAACGAAACGGAGCAGGAGAAGAAGGTGTTTCACAGCTTCAGTATGGTGTATTATTCCATAACTGATGAGAACGGGCTTCTGTCACCCCCTATGGAGCTCTTTAGCTTGGAAACCAGCGCATTCCAGCCGGGAGATGAATACCGAACCCAACTCCTGCCCGAGGATCTGTATCAATACAACCTGAATCGGCTGGGCCCGGGCGCCATGAAGAAGCTGGACCAATCTCCGCAGCCCGCTCAGCTGCCCAAAGGAAAATACACCGTGACTGCAATGGCCGGGTACAGCACGGACAACCGGAACCTGGACGGTACTCAGCATAAGCTGAGTGCATCCATCGACATAACCGTCAAGTAGAGGCCGCTGCCTGCAATCGGCGCGATGTTCCTCTGTTCTGTCCCGTCCCGATTTTGTTCACAGCCGATATCGCATAGCCCATTCCTTTTCGGCGGAATCTATAGGGGTGCTTCATCCACTCCAACCACGAAAGGATATGTTGTATGGCTACCGTTCTGTACATTACCGCGCATCCCCATGACCATCAGACCTCCTACAGTATGGCCGTGGGCAAAGCCTTCATCGACGCTTACCAGCAGGCGCATCCTAACGACACCGTGACGAAGCTCGATCTGTACAACCTGTACATCCCTCACATCGATGCCGATGTGTTCAGCGGCTGGGGCAAGCTGCGCAGCGGCTCGGAATTCACCTCCTTGTCGGCCGAGGAGCAGAAGAAGGTGGGCCGGCTGGGAGAGTTGGCCGATCAGTTTGCCGCAGCGGATAAATATGTATTCGTGACGCCCCTGTGGAACTTCTCCTTCCCACCGCTGATGAAGGCTTATCTGGATGCCATCTGTGTGGCGGGCAAGACCTTCAAGTATACGGAGACCGGCCCGGTAGGACTTCTGTCAGGCAAAAAAGCGCTCCACATTCAAGCCCGCGGCGGAGTCTATTCCGAAGGACCGGCAGCGGCTATGGAATCCGGCCACCGGTATATCAGCATCATCATGAGCTTCCTGGGCATTCCGGAGACCCAAGGGATCTTCGTAGAAGGGCACAATCAGTTCCCGGACCGCGCAGCCGAGATCAAGGAACAAGCCATCGCCCGTGCGAAGGAAGCCGCCCCATCCTTCTGACTCCCGTACCGCAGCAATAGGACTATTCTGACTGCGAGATGCTTTCCCAACCGGGAAAGCATCTTTTTTGGCGTTGGGATGCCGGACAGGCCGTATGGTAGAATAGAAGGGTACGCCGGAAGTCAGGCACGGTCAGGAGGAAGAACGGTGAAACCGAAAGCGATCGTCTATAGAAAAATGGACCCCGGCATCCTGGAGGATATCCGGAATTATTGCGACGTCACCAGCTTCGACAAGCTGGACGACGATAGTCTTCCGGCCTTCCGGGCGGCATTGGCCGATGCGGAGGGGCTGTTGGGCTCCGGTCTGAGAGTGGACCGGGAGCTGCTGGAGATGGCGCCGCGGCTGAGGATCGTCTGCAACAACTCCGTCGGCTACGACAATCTGGATCTGCAGGAGCTGGAACGCCGGGGAATTATGGCGTCCAATACGCCGGAGGTGCTGAACGAAACAGTGGCGGATGCCGTCTTCGGCCTCATTCTGGCGGCGGCCAGGCGGATCCCGGAGCTGGACCGGGCTATCCGGGAGGGCAGGTGGACCGAGCACGCGGGCAGCTCCTGGTTCGGCGTTGATGTTCACGGCAAGACGCTGGGCATCATCGGCATGGGTGGCATCGGGGCCTCCATCGCCAGGAGGGCCAAGTTCGGCTTCGGAATGAAAGTGATGTACCACAACCGGTCCCGGAAGCCGGAATATGAAGCGGCATACGAAACGATATACGGTTCGTTGGACGACTTGCTGAGGGAGTCCGATTACGTCGTGATCATGACTCCCCTGACTCCGCAGACGCGCCATTTGATCGGAGAGCGGGAATTCGGTCTCATGAAACGAAGCGCCATCTTCATCAATGCATCGAGAGGAGCCACCATAGATGAGGAAGCTTTGATCCGGGCTCTTCAAACCGGCCTGATCCGGGGAGCAGGCCTTGACGTATTCGAACAGGAGCCGATTCAGCCGGATCATCCGTTCTTAACCATGGACCAAGTGATGATGCTTCCCCATATGGGTTCTGCCACCCGCGAGACGCGTTATAAGATGGCTCGCCTCGCTGCCGACAATCTGATAGCCGGATTGACGGGCGGACATCCGCCTTCCTTGATCCGGAGGAAGCCCTAAAATAATCCCCCCCCACAAAACAAAAGCCGGGAAGGCGCCTGATGGTACAGGCTACTTCCCGGCTTTTGTTTTCTACTCATACCTGCTCCAGAATCCCGCGGCACCACTCCAGCTCCGCTTCCGCCATCAGGATGGCCTTGCGGATCAGGATGGAGGCGCCGAAAAAGGGGGAAGGCCATGCCACGTCGTGAACGTCCGGCAACTCTTCCTTCAAGGCCTTCTCCATAACTCCCAGTGGGGCTCGCACTTGGTCAGACACGCGTTCCGTGTCCGCCGCTACACCGCTTGAGGCGCCCGCAGCGTCTGTACATGCGGCGCCCAACGCTGCGGGCTCCGGTTCTCCCGGTTCCTCATCCCGGTCTCCCAAGCATTCCGCCCCGCGGCCCCGCGTTCGGATCTTATGCTCCGCCATGGCGCTAAGCCATTCCCCTTCCTTAGCGGCCGGCGCCTCTGTGCTGCTACCCGCCGCTTGGGAGGCTGCTGTCACCCGGGCCAGATCCACCTGCCGCTTGCGGAGGCGGGAGAGCTTATCCATAAGCAGGTTCTCCCGCTCCTGCAGCAGCTTCCTCACGCTCTCCCGGTCGGCGAGCCATAAGCTGAACACCTTCAAGGAGAACTCGTCCCGGTGCACAGGCGGATCCGTAGGCTCCAAAAGCCAGCCAAGGATCATCGCACGGCCTTGCTCGGTAATCGTATAGATCTTCTTATCCGGCTTGTCTGCTTGCGCCACGTGCTCGTGGCGGACGTATTGCTGCTCTTCCAGCTGGGCCAGAAGAGGATAGATCTGGCTGTGCTTCGCATTCCAGAACAATTGAATGCGTTGGGTCAGATCATATCCGGTGCATGGAGCGATCGCAATCAAGCTGAGCAGGCCGTAAGCCAATGGGTTCATCCTCGGACCTCCAAATCATCCATATGTATCGTTTGACATATGCCAAAGATCGATGTATGATGACTTCAGTCTATTATATGTCTAAAGTTACATATCCACAAGGAGGGGAGTGCCACAATGCAAAGCAACAATAAATTACCAGAGGTTCGGTTCTGGCCGATCATGGTCGCGCTCTTCTTCGGAAGCTTCGTGTCCATGCTGGCCACGAGCACGATCAATATCGCCTTGCCCGTGCTGACCAAGGATTTCAACACGACTCTTAGCACCATCCAATGGACCCTGACTGGCTTCATGCTGGCCATGGGCACCTTTGCTCCCGTGACCGGCTACTTCGGAGAACGATTCAGCTATAAGCGGGTATATCTGGTTGCGCTGGCCGGATTTACTCTCGTTTCCGTCTTCTGCGCCTTGTCCAACGACGTCACCTGGCTGATTGCCTTCCGTACCCTTCAGGGTGTGTTCGGCGGGGTTATCGTTCCTTCCGCTATGGCCGTCATCTACCAAGTGATTCCCCGGGAGAAGCAGCCGGTGGCCATCGGCATCTGGGCCGCATCCGCCATGCTGGCTCCGGCACTGGGACCGACATTCGCCGGCTGGCTGCTGGAGCACGTCTCCTGGCACTGGCTGTTCTGGATCAACGTTCCGTTCGGCTTGATCGCCATTCTGATGGTTCAGCTGTTTATGCCTTACTACCGCATGAGCATTCCCAAGTCCTTCGACTTGGTCGGATTCGTCACTGTAATTGTAGCCAGCTCCTCGCTTCTGGTAGGTCTGTCCCAAGGACATTCCTGGGGCTGGTCCTCGGTGAAGACCGTTACGCTGTTCGTAGTCGGGGCCGTCTTCCTGGCCTTGTTCATCTGGAGGGAGCTCACCACCGAGACTCCGCTGCTGAACCTTCGGGTACTGAAGAACAACCGATACACGCTGACGCTGATCATCTCCATCATTCTGACGATCAGCCTGTATTCCGGCATGCTGCTGACTCCGGTCTTCCTGCAGAACGTACAAGGGGTTACGCCGCTTGATACCGGCTTGATCCTGCTGCCGTCCTCGCTGGTCATGGCCTTCGCCATGCCGATCGTAGGCAAGCTGTATACCAAGCTGGGCGCACGCCCCCTGATCACCACCGGCATTCTGCTGGTGGCGGCCGGCACACTTCCGCTCAGCTGGCTGTCCGTACACGCCTCCCACAGCTTCATGCTCTGGTGCATGGTGGTGCGGAACCTCGGCATATCCCTGACGATGATGCCGGTCAGCAACGCCGGTATGGAAGAGATTCCGCCCCATATGTCGGGCCATGCTTCTTCCTTGAACAACTGGATCCGCAACGTGTTCGGATCGTTCGCCATCGCGGTGTTCACCACGATGATGGCCACCCGTTCGACCACACATGCCAAGGAACTGATGACCTCGGGGGTCAAGGACAAGCTGCAGCTTCAGCTGTCCGCCATGACCATGGGCATCGACGATGTGTTCTACGCGGCCACGCTGATCATCCTCGTGGCGCTGCCGATTATCCTCTTCATCCGCAAGAAGCCGAAGAAATCCGGCTCCGAGCCGGACGCCGCGGTGCTGACGCCGCAGGAAGCCTAAGAACAACGAAGAGCAGCGCCCTCGGGCAGCTGCTCTTTTTGCTTTAGATGCCGGCTTTCTTGCGGCGATGGACAAAATAGTACATGCTTAAAGGCCACCAGACCAAGGTGAAGGCGGGGTAGATCACCCATATTTCCCTAGGTGTCGTAATGGCGTTTACAACAGCCAGAAGCAGAATCGTGATGCCGCTGCCGAAGAGGGAGAAGCCGAAGTGTCCGCGCTTGCGGGAATAGTGAATGGAAGCAGGCCACCACAATAAGGCGTAGAGAATATAGATGATCCAGGGATGGCCGGGCGACAAGGCAACGTTCAGCACCAGATAGTAGCCGACGGTGATGAAGCTGGCCGTCCAGGCATAGAGGGGCGTTCCTGCCCGTGAGCCCAGCCCCACGGAGACCGGCCACCAGATCAGCGGGAAGACGGCGTAGAGAAACCAAGGCGTATCCGTCGGTGAGATCAAGAGATTCTCGAGAATCAAGAACGAAGCCAGCAGGATGCTTCCGGACACGGCCTGTGCCAGCAGCTTCCGTTCCATGCCGAAGTAGAAGCTGGAGAGGGCGATCAGCACGCCGAAGCCCGGGTAGAAGAACCAGAAGATTCCTGGCGATAGGACCAGATTGATGACGAACAGGAACACCAGGGTCATGGCCAATCCCGCGGCAACAAAGTGAAACACCAGCTTTTTCATCCGTTAACCCTCCTTATTCTGATGCTTCTTCCAATGAAAATACATGACCAAAGGCCACCACAGTACGGCGAACGTCGGATAAATGAACCATATGGCATCCGGCGTGTAATACAGGTTGACGAACAGACACAGTCCGATGATGAGCAGGCTTCCCCAGATCGAAAAGCTGAAGTTCAGCCAGAGTCTGGTGCTGCGTTCCGACACGGCGCCGGCCGATCTTGCGGTCACCAGCTCCTGCTTGATCTCCTCGATGTCGCTGAATTCCACGATCACCTTGTTCAGAGCGTCCTCAGCGGATTTCCCTTGATCCATGAGATCCTGAACCTTCTCCTCCAAATTCTCCATAATCTCCTGCATCAGCTCCGTCTTGCGCTCGCTGTCCGGGATGCCCTTGAAGAGCCTCTCTACATGCTCCTGAATTCGATTCATGCTTATTCCTCCATAAAAATGTCGATGATGTGCCGGGTGGTGCGCCATTCCTCGATCAATTCCTTGACGTATGCCCGTCCCAAGCTGGTGATCCGGTAATACCGGCGCTTGCTGCCGAACGAGACGTCCCCGGTATAAGACTCGATCAGCTCCTTCTTCTCCAGCCGCTGGAAGACGGCGTACAGCGTCGGCTCCTTGATCTGGAACTGCTGGTCCGTCCGGGCCGCAATCTCCTTGGAAATCTCATATCCGTACCGGTCCTTCTCCTGAATGAGCTTCAGAATAATCGCATCCAGATGGCCGCGGATCATATCGCTGTTTAACATAAGGTCCTCCGTTCCTGCAAGCTTGCCGCAGAGGGCATCCGCCCGTCTCCATGCCGTGTATGGCTCTGCGAGAAACCGCTGGGCACAACCACTCTGCGTGGTACAACTCTGCGAGACACAACTCTGTCTGATATAGCTCTATGTCATGAAGTAATCATAGCTCAGGACTACTCTGTCTGTCAATGTAGTTTCTCCAGTTTGTGTGAAAATCGTAAGATCGCCTACATTCTCAGCGGCATCACGCCTGCTGCTCCGCAGGATTCCGTATTACGGGCGTCGAAGACGATGGGCAGGAATTTCATTCCAATCCGACAAGGGGTCGCTATGGTGCAGATTTACCTCTCCAACCCGCTCAAAAAGCTGAATTTGAAGCAGCAATTGGTCCTACTGTTCTTGGTCATGGTCATTCCGGTGTTCCTGCTTCATGCGTACGGAAACGAACGGACCGAAGAGATCCTGACGAAGAATGTGACGGAAGCCTATGCGGAGCTCAATAAGCAGAACAGCATTCTTATCAGCCGCGATATCGACACCATCAACCGGATCACCACCACCATCATCCGGCACCCGCTGGTACAGCAGTTCGCATCGCTGCCGGGGGAGACGGAATTCGCCAAGGTACAGCGCTACGGGGAATTGGAGAACCTCTTAATGGGCTATTCCACCGGGCTCGACGGAGGGGAAGCCGTCAATTATTCCTTATACATCTATGATCCCGACAACTACTATTCCTTCGCCCCGAAGGTCTCCATGACCCACCGGGGCGTCTATTTCTTCGGAGACGGGGGCAAGCCTCCCTGGTTCGACGAAGCGGTCGGGCTTCGGGGCAAGGGCTACCTCCGGATCGTGAACCCCTTCGGCCCGTATGGCCGGGATACGACGCTGGCGTATATCCGTGCCGTGTACCGGATAACCGGCAACGACGAGGTCATCGGCGTCCTGTTCGCCTCCAATGTAGAGAAGAAGGTGCAGGAATCCCTGCAGTCCGTTTCCCTGCCCGGCGGCAGGATCTACATGACGGACTGGGATAACCGGGTGCTTGCCTCCACGGTTCCGGCGACAGGAAGCACGCTGGAGGTGCCTTCAGGATTCGCCGCGTTGGCCGAGGGCAAGGAGAGCTTCCACCTCCGCACGCAGGATTCCATCTATGTGGTCAGCAATCACGCCGCACAGAAGCAGCGCTTGATCTATCAGCTTCCGGTCGAGGCGCTTCTGCATCAGCAGAGCGAGCTGAAATCCATCCTCCAGCTAATCTCCGTCGCTTATGCGCTGTTCGGCATCCTGCTGTTCATCTACTTCTGGAGATCCCTTATGGCGCCGCTCCAGAAGCTGGTCGGCTTCGTGAGGCGCTATGAGCCGGGGAACACCGTGCCGGACCTGCCGGAGACGAACCGGTACGACGAGGTGGGGATTCTGATGCATTCCATGCACCAGATGGCGCGAAGGCTTAATGATCTGTTCCATTCCCAGTACCGGATGGAGATCCGGCAGAAGGAGGCGCAGCTTCAGATTTTGTACCAGCAGATCAATCCGCACCTGCTGTACAACACGCTGGAGAGCATTTATTGGAAGAGCTCGCTTGAAGGCCACTCGGATACCGCCGGGATGATCAAGGAGCTGTCCAAGCTGATGAAGATCAGCCTATCCCGGGGGCGGGAGCTGATATCGCTCCGGGAGGAGATGGAGCACGCGGATGCTTATGTGAAGCTTCAGAAGCTCCGGTATGAATATACCTTTGAAGTGTATTGGCATCTGGACCCGGAGCTGGCCGAGGTCCGGATTCCCAAGATTGCAGTCCAGCCGTTGATCGAGAACGCCATCATCCATGGGGTCAGGAATATGGACGAAGATGGGGAGATCCATATCCGCACTATGATCGTGGGAGACCATGTGGAGGTCCGGGTCGAGGACAACGGCTATAAGAAGGTGGACTACGAAGCCCTGCGCCTGCTCCTGGACAGTCCGCAGGGCGAACCGTCCATCGGCTATGGCATCCGGAACATTCATGAGCGGATCCGGCTTCATTTCGGCATGCCGTATGGGCTGCGTTACCGTACGGGAGAGCTGGGAGGGACGGAGGCATCCATCGTCATTCCGGGACCGCCGGCCGTAATGCAAGTTGAGACGGAGAACAAGAAGGAGGAAGCGACGCATGTACCATATTCTGATCGCGGATGACGAGCCGCTGATCTGCAAAGGGCTGGAGAACCTTCTGTCCCATTCGGGGCTGTCCATCGGACAGGTGTTTACGGCGGCGAGCGGGTATGAAGCGCTGGACCTCCTGCGCATGGAGGAGATTCATCTCTTGGTGACGGATATCCAGATGGGCGAGATGAACGGCATCGAGCTGATGCAGCAGGCCAAGCTGATCAAGCCCTGGGTGCAGACCATCATCATCTCCGCTCACGAAACGTTCCAATACGCCCAGATGGCCATCCGCCTGGGGGCCAAGGACTACCTGATCAAGCCGCTGAACAGCGCCCACTTCCTGGATTCCGTGCGGGACGCGCTCCTGAAGTCCGCCAAGCCGGAGCAGAATCCGGAAGAGGTGATCTCCGGCCTGCGGGACAGCTTCCGCATGAATGCGCCCGACCGGGAGAGAAGTCTGCTGCTGGGACAGCTGCTGGAGGCTTCTCCGGAGGAGAACGCCCGGATTGCGGAAGCGCTGGCTTCTCGCGGCGTCCGGCTGTCCGGACCGTATTACAGCGTGCTGAAGATCAAGCTTCGTATGGATCAAGATATGCTGGGCCGCGCCGTATCCCGCCCGGATGGGGAGCTGCTGCAATACGGCGCGCTCAACATCATCTGTGAGCTGCTGGACAAGGAGTGGGACTATCACGCTTTCCATATTGCAGAAGGAGAGATCGGCGTCATCTTGGAGTGGAGCCGGGAGAAGGCGGAGGAATCCGGCGTTAACAAGGTGAACCAGCTGGACATGATCGGACGCAGCCTCCACCACCATATCAACCGATACCTGAATCTCGGGTGTGTGATCGGGATCAGCCAGCTCCTGAAGGGGCTGGAGTTCATGGGGGAGCTTAGCGGTCAGGCGGGCACAGCCCTTCTGTGGAGCCGGGAGCATGCGGATCACGATGTTTTTTATTACGGCGATTATCATTGGGGGATCTACAAGGAGCCGTCGGAGGAGGAGCTGGCCGCCCGCAACAACCTGATCGTGGAGAAGGCCAAAACTTATATCCGGGAAAATTATGCCCAGAAGGGGCTGACGCTGCACGAGGTGGCGCAGAGAAACCATGTGAGCCCCAACTATCTGAGCTATCTGTTCAAGAAGTATACGTCCATGAATCTGTGGGAGTACGTCATCAAGCTCCGGATGGAGGAGGGCAAGCGGCTGCTCCAGACGACGGATCTTCGGCGCTACGAGATCGCGGAGCTGGTGGGATACGAGTCTCCCGAGCATTTCAGCAAGATCTTCAAGAAGTACTTCGGCGTCAGCCTCCGCGAACTGAAGAAGTAAGATCGCCTACCATATGGATAGAAGCACACCTGTGCCCGCGTTCTCCCGTGCCGTACAATGTGGCTAAACCACAAGAAAGGACGGGAGACTCCCATCATGGACCAACAAACCGTCACCTCCTCCGGTTCCGGAGGGGCGGCTCTTGGGCGGGGAATGCTGCCGAGGCGCTTCCGCAAGTATGCTTCCGGCGTGGCCTTCCTGCTGCCGGCCGTCATCCTCTTCCTCGTTTTCCTCTGGATGCCGATTCTGAAGGGGTTCGTGTACAGCTTCTACCGGATCGACTTCGTGAAGGGCAACGAATTCGCCGGGTTGGACAATTACCGCACAGTCTTCCAGGATTCCACAGTCTGGATTGCACTGAAGAACACGCTCTATTACATGCTGTTATGCTTGGCCATCGGCTTCGCCGTTCCCATCTTCTTCGCCGTGGCAATCTCGGAGCTCCGGCGGCTTCAAGGCTTCGTCCGAGTAGCGGCGTATTTGCCCAATGTGCTGCCCCTCGTGGTGCTGTACGGCCTGTGGCGCTGGTTCTACGACCCCGTCGGACCCATCAACGGCGCGCTGACCCAGCTGGGGCGGGAGCAGATCTCCTTCATGACGGACAAAAGCTGGTCCATGCTCTCCCTCGTCATCATGGAAACCTGGCAGTCCTTCGGCTCCGCCATGCTGATCTACCTGGCTGCCGTGCTGTCGATCCCCCGGGATTGGTACGAGGCGGCGGAGCTGGACGGAGCCGGGGTCTGGGGACGGGTCCGGCACATTACCCTGCCTTCCATCCGGGGCTTGATCGGGCTGATGCTGGTGCTGCAGCTCATCGCCACCTCCCAGGGCTTCCAGTCCCAGCTGGCCATGCTGGACGGAGGACCCGACAACGCGACCCTGACTTATGCGCTGCTGGTGGTCCGTTATGCAACGGCCAAGCTGCAGTTCGGCGTTGCGTCGGCCATGGGCGTGCTGATGTTCCTCGTGCTGGGCGGTCTGGCTGTCCTGCAATTCAAGCTCACGAACCGGGGGGGCGGCTGAGATGGCGAATCCGGAACGCGGCATTATCTCCCGCTATGACATGAAGCGGGGGCCGGTCAAGGTGTTCTACTCCCTAATGGTGGCGGTGATCGCCATCATGGTTTTCAGCATGCTGTACCCGCTGCTGGTCACCTTCTTCAACGGGCTGAAGCCCAACGAGGAGGTCAATTCCTTCCCGCCCCGGCTCCTGCCGTCCGTGTGGGAGTGGGGGAATTACCAGAAGGGCTGGACGTTCATCAATCTGCCCCTATTCACCAGGAACACCCTTCTCATCTTTGGCGGCAATCTGGTCATGACCGTACTGGTGCTGGGACTGGCCGCCTTCAGCCTGTCCCGTCTGGCCGTGCCTTGGCGCAGGGCGGTGCTGGCCTTCTTCCTGTCCACCTTGTTCATCCCCCCCACGACCTATCTGATTCCGAACTTCCTGAATCTGAAGGACCTGGGGCTGGTCAATACGTTCGCAGCCTTCTGGCTGCCCGCGGCGGCGAATGCGTTTTACCTCCTGCTGCTGAAATCATTCTTCGACGAGATCCATCAGGAGATGTTCGAGGCGGCCCGGATCGACGGGGCCTCGGAATGGCGCTGCTTCATCGGGATTGCGGTGCCCTTGTCCGTCCCGATCTTCACCACTTTGTCCATCTTCGTCTTTTCCACGGCCTGGAACGACTGGTTCTGGCCCTCCCTCGTCATGCACAGCGACAAAAAATACCCGTTGGCGACGGCCATCAACCGGTACGTCATCAATGCGCGGAGACTGGACACCAATGTCCGCTTCGCCATCCTGACCATGGTTATGGTGCCGCCGATGGGGGTCTTCCTCCTGTTCCAGAAGTACATCATGCGGGGACTGCAGCTGGGGGGCGTGAAGGGATAAACACCGGGACAACTGAGGCGGGAAGCCGTAAACCTGCACATATTCGTCATAGGAACACACATCGTCCGGGCGGGGCGTCACCCGTTATGATGGGCGTGTAAGGGAAAATCATAGCGAATAGGGGAGTTCCAATGCGTAAAACATCGGCAATCGCAATCAGCCTCACGATGACCGCCTCCTTGCTGGCCGCCTGCGGTGACGGGGAGAAGGAGAGCGCCGCCAGCGTCAGTCCGGCCTCCAGTCCGTCCGGCACCCAGCCGGCCACGGCCGCACCGGCCACCCAGAAGCCGGCCGAGAAGGTGACGATCAGCATCTACTATCCGCTGCCGGACCAGGTGGAGAACCGGAAGCTGGAGGATGACAAGATCAAGCGGTTCCAGGCCAAATATCCGAACGTTACCATCGAGAAGAGCGAGTGGCACTACAACGTGAATGAGATCGGCATCAAGATGGCCGCCAACGAAGCGCCCACCTTCTACAACACCTTCGCCACGGAGGCGAAATTCCTGGTGGAGCGGGGCTGGGCCGCCGACATTACGGAGCTGTGGAACAAGTACCCGTACAAGGATCAGATCAATCCGGTACTGCAGAATCAATTCATCCTGAACGGCAAGGTCTACGGCGTGGCGCAAAAAGGCTACGTCACCACCACCGTGGTGAACAAGAAAATGCTGGATGCCAAGGGCGTGAAGGTCCCCTCCTACAACTGGACCTGGGAGGATATGCTGAACACGGCCAAGGCGGTGGCGGACCCGGCCAAGGGCGTAGCGGGGATCGCCCCGATGGGCAAGGGGAACGAGTCGGGCTGGAACTGGACCAACTTCCTCTTCGAGGCGGGGGGCGAGATCCAGAGCGTGGCCAACGGCAAGGTCACGACGGCTTTTCAATCGGAGGCGGGCTTGAAGGCGCTGGAGCTCTATAAGAAGCTGCGCTGGGAGGCCAACGCCATTCCGAAGGATTGGGCGCTGGGCTGGGGCGATGCGGTGGGAGCCTTCGCCCAGGGGCGGACCGCCATGGTCATCGCCGGAGCGGAAGGGCCGCTGGAGCAGGCTCTCAACCAAGGAGGGCTGAAGCCGGAGGAGGTGCTGACCTTCCCGATGCCGGCGGCGACCGCAGGAGGCAAGCACACCGGGGTGCTGGGCGGCGATTATCTGGTCATCAACCCGAAGGCGACCAAGGCCCAGCAGGAGGCGGCCTTCAACTATATCGTGTTCGACTATTTCACGGATGAAGCGCTGAAGTCTCTGGAGACCAACATCCAACAGCGGAAGACCGAGGGCAAGTATTACATTCCCCCGCATATGAACTACTTCGGCGCCGATTCCGAATACGGCAAGAAGAACGAAGCCATCTACAAGAAGTACGACAACGTGTACCAATACTCTCCCGAATCCAACAAGCTGCTGGACGGGAAGCCTGAAGCCCAGTACAACACCCAGGAATATTATGCCGCTATGACCAACGCGGTGCAGAAGGTGTTCAGCGAGAAGGACGTGAACCTGAAGGAGCTGCTGGACTCTACGGCCCAGAAGGTGCAGAAGGAGAACTTCGACAAGATCAAGGTTCAATAGGCAAGGTGCAGGCTCCTCCCCGGCCCGGGGGACGAACCGCCTGTCGGAGGCTCATTCAGCCTGCCGGCAGGCGGTTTTTTGGCATGTCGGAACGAAGCGGGAGGAGCCGGCCAAGAGCTGGACGATTCTGACGAACATCGCGGATATGATCAGGATCCATCGGAAGCCAGTTTATGTCTTCCCACTCCGTGGGGATTGGCCGGTCAGCTTGCGGTAAGACTTGAAGAAGTTGGAGTAGCAGTTGAAGCCCGACATGAAGCAGGCCTCTGTCGGAGGATGTCCCTGCCGCATGAGCTCGTCGGCCATCCGGACTCTTTTGTAGGAGATGTAGCGGTTGATGGAGAAGCCGGTCTCCTCCTTGAACGTATGGCATAGATGATACTTGTTGACGAAGAAGCGCTCCGCCAATCCGTCCAGGGTCAAGGGCTGGTCCAAGCTGGAGTTGATGTATTCGAGCACGGCGCCGATCTTGACGTTGGCCCGCTTGAAGGTTCGAGGGCTGCCGCTCTCTGCGATCCGGTTGATGGCCGATAGAATCTGGACCAGGATGCATTTGGCCACAATCTCGCTCTCCGCGCCGGGAGCCTGAAGCTGCTCCTCCAGCTTCCACAGAAGATCCAGGAGGCCGGAGCTTTGGACGATGTCCGCCTTGATCTGGTTACCGTGCCCCAGCTTGCGGAATTTGATCGAGCGGAAGAAATCCACCCCGTTCGGAAGAAAGGGGGGGAGGAAGCCTTGGGCGATGGTCAGGACCACGCGCTCATACGGGCAGTCCTCGGATATATTCAGGACATGCAGCTCGTCGGAATTCATCATCAGAATGGAGTAAGGCTCCAGGCTGTACTTGTTGCCCTCGATGGTATAGGTGCCTTCCCCGCTGATGAACATGTAGATCTCATACCCCTTCTCATAATGGGGCTTATAGTGTTCGGGGTTGGGGCGCTCATCCCGGCCGTGGTGATACCGGAAGGACTGGTCCGCTGCAGCGAAGTGAAAATGGGGGGGATAGGTTAGACTCATCTCGATCACCTCATATGCTTCATAATACCGCAAGATATTCATAGTTTCCAACAAAATCAGTGAAGTTCATGGAAACGATTAGTGATACATTTAAGAGGAAATGTCCACCTAGATCAGACTATTGCCAACCGTAATCAACAACCGTCCCAGGGAGGAAATCAGGAATGGAAAATGTAAGAATAGGCATCATCGGGCTGGGGAACATGGGCTCCTCGCACTGCATGCAGATCCATATGAACCGCAAGGTTCCGGGCATGGTTCTGGGCGCCGTATGCGACATTAGCGCAGAGCGCAGGGAATGGGCGGAGAAGCAGCTGCCTGGAGTACCGGTATTCGACAATGCCACCGACATGTACAAAAGCGGGCTCATCGACGCCGTCCTGATCGCCGTTCCCCACTACGATCACCCGCCGCTTGCCATCGAGGGCTTCGCCCATAATCTGCACGTGCTCGTGGAGAAGCCGGCCGGCGTCTATACCAAGCAGGTGCTGGAGATGAACGCCGCCGCGGAGAAGTCCGACAAGCTCTTCTGCATCATGTACAACCAGCGCACGAACCCGGTCTACCAGAAAGTACGGGACTTGGTTCAGAGCGGGGAATTGGGAGCGCTTAAGCGGGTGGTCTGGATCGTCACCGACTGGTACCGTCCCCAATGCTATCACGATTCCGGCTCTTGGCGCTCCACCTGGGAGGGGGAAGGCGGAGGGACGCTGATCAACCAGAACCCACACAATCTGGACCTGATCCAGTGGATGCTGGGCATGCCCAAGCGGCTGCGTTCCTTCTGCAGCTTCGGCAAATTCTATAATATTGAAGTGGAAGACGATGTGACCGCTTACCTGGAGTACGCTAACGGAGCTAGCGGCGTCTATATCACCTCCACCGGCGAGGCTCCCGGCACCAATCGTCTGGAGGTTTCGGGCGATATGGGCAAGATTGTGGTCGAGAACAACAAGATGACCTTCCACCGTAACCGGATCTCTGAGCGCGAGCACAACCGGGTCAACCAAGAGCCGTTCCGCAAGCCGGAGGCCTGGGTCTGTGACATTCCGGTGCCTCATGACGGCGGTGAACAGCATGTGGGCATCATGAAGAACTTTGCGAATGCCATCCTGAAGGGCGCCAAGCTGCTGGCTCCGGGGGAAGAGGGCGTCTACGGCTTGACCATCTCCAACGCCATCCATTATTCCACTTGGACCGACAGCTGGGTGGATCTGGAGAACTTCAACCACGACCATTTCTATGAGCTGCTGCAGGAGCAGATCCGGCAGTCCACCGTTGAGAAGAAAGTCGCACACAAGGTTGTCGACGTATCCGGCAGCCATTAAGGAGGATCGACCATGGCCAACGTATTAGGCGCCCAGCTCTATACCGTCCGCAACTACGCCAAGACCCCGGAGGAGCTTGACCGCACGCTCCGGCAGATTAAGGAAATGGGCTACACGACCGTTCAAGCTTCCGCCCTGTGGCATCTGCCCGTAGCCGAGGTGGCCTCCATCGCCAGGTCCCACGGGCTTCAAATCGTGCTGACCCACATGTCTTACGACCGCTTCACGAAGGATTTCGATGCGCTGGTGGCCGACCACCATACGCTGGGCTGCCAATTGGCAGGTCTAGGCGGTCTGCCGCCGGAATTCCGGAATGCCGAAGGCTACGCGGCCTTCGCCAAGCAGTTCCGGGAGATTGCGGATGAACTGGGGCGCAACGGCCTGAAGTTCAGCTACCATAACCACCAGTTCGAGTTCCAGCGCTATAACGGCAAGACCGGATTGGAGATCCTGATGGAGGCAACGAACCCGGAGACCTTCCTGTTCACCCTGGACACCTATTGGGTACAGGTGGGCGGGGGCAGCCCGGCCGCATGGATCCGCAAGCTGAAGAACCGGATCGACGCCATCCACCTGAAGGATCTGGCCATCATCGACTCGCAGCCGATCATGGCCGAGATCATGGAGGGCAATCTGGAATGGGCGGAGATTCTCCCCGCCGCCAAGGAAGCGGGCGTCAAGTGGTATCTCATCGAGCGGGACGACGGGCCGACCGAAGCACTCGAGAGCTTGCGCATCAGCTACAACAATTTGAGCAAGGCCGGGTTCGAATAAGATGCGCCCGGCGAATGCGGTCATTATCGGCTGCGGCGCTATCGGCCCAATCCATGCCGCAGCTGTTGCACAGTCGGAATCGGTGAAGCTGTACGGAGTTTGCGACATTCTAGAGGACCGTGCCGTGAGAATGGCGGAGCCTTACGGCTGCAAGGTGTTCACGGACTTGGAGCAGGTTCTGGCTGATCCGGAGGTGGACAGCGTCCACATCTGTACGCCCCATTACCTGCATGCGGAGATGGCGATCCGTGCAGCGCAGCGGGGCAAGCATGTGGTCCTGGAGAAGCCCGTCTCCATGAACGTGGCGCAGGCACGGACCGTGGCGGAAGCCGTAGCGTCCTCGGGTATCCGGTGCGGGGCGATTCTGCAGAATCGATTGAATCCCTCCATCGAGAAAGCGAAGCAGCTGGTGGAGAGCGGGGAGCTCGGCCGGGTATTGGGGCTGAAGGGGATCCTGACCTGGATGCGGACACCGGACTACTACCGTTCGGAGCCGTGGCGGGGCAGATGGGACACCGAAGGCGGCGGACTTCTCATCAACCAGGCGGTGCACATGCTCGATATGATGTACTATCTGGGAGGCGATGTGGAAGCAGTCAAGGGACACATCGACACCCGGGTGCTGCAGGATGTCATCGAGGTGGAGGATACGGCGGATGCCACCTTCTATTACAAGGGGGGCGTAAGGGGCTTCTTCTTCGCCACCAACGGTTATTCCACCAACAGCCCGTTCTATCTGGAGCTGCACCTGGAGCGGGGGACGCTCCGGTACATGGACAACGCGCTGATCCTGAAGGGCGACGGCCCCGATCAGGTGCTGGCCCGCGACGATCAGGGGGCGCTGGGCAAGTCGTATTGGGGCATGGGCCACGCCCGCGCCATCGGCGATTTCTACCGGAGCCTGGCGGACGGCACGGACGGCTACATCGCC
This sequence comes from Oryzibacillus soli, assembly GCF_051594765.1. Classification (NCBI taxonomy): domain Bacteria; kingdom Bacillati; phylum Bacillota; class Bacilli; order Caryophanales; family Paenibacillaceae; genus Oryzibacillus; species Oryzibacillus soli. The sequence continues at coordinate 121,359 of NZ_JBPPGJ010000013.1, read as the reverse complement.
CTGCAGGAGGCCTCCTGCTCTATGGGTATGCTGGATGCCATCTACGCCTCCTCCAAGAGCGGCCGCCGGGAGACGGTGGAGCGGTTTTAGCGGCAAATAAGAAGCATCCTACGGTATGTCGTAGGATGCTTCTTTTGCAATGGTAGCGGCTCGATGGGACTTGCTCACATAACTTCGTCTTGTGTCAGCAACCATTCCGCTGACAGCTGAAATATCATCCACCGCCACCTTGAGCGGATCACAGCTCCAGCTCCTGGCCTCCGATCCAAACGCGGCGAAGCATAAGCTCCGGCGAGACCAGGAGCAGGTCCGCCTGCTTGCCGGCGGCCAGGCTGCCGGTGCGGCCGTCGATGCCCGCGGCCCGGGCCGGGTTGCCGCTGGCGGCGCGGCTGGCCGCCGCGATGCTGAGACCGGCCTGCTGCACAGCGAAGCGGAACGCCTCGATCATCGTCAGGGTGCTGCCGGCCAGCGCTCCGCCTTCGGTCAGCCGGGCAGCTCCGTCACCGGTCACCGTGACGTCCAGGCCGCCCAGCTGATAGGAGCCGGGGCCGAGCCCTGCCGCAGAGATGGCGTCCGTGATCAGCACCAGGCCGTCCGGTCCTTTGCAGCGGGCCAGCATGGTGAAGACGGCGGGGTGAACGTGCAGCCCGTCGGCAATCACTTCGGCCCGGATCCGGTCGTCCGCCAGTACGGCTCCGGCGGTGCCGGGTTCCCGGTGGTGCACGCCCTTCATGGCATTGAAGGTGTGCACCGCATGGCGCAGCCCGCTGTCGCAGGCGGCCATCATCTCGGCATAGGTCGCATCCGTATGGCCGGCAGCAGCGAGAATGCCGTGAGCGGTCAGCCAGCGTACCGCCTCCAGGGCGTTCTCCCGTTCGGGAGCGAGGGTCACCATCCGGATCAGGCCGGGATAGCGGCGGTGCCATTCCTCCAGCCAATCCACCCGTGGAGGGGCGATATGGGCTGGGTTCTGGGCGCCGGGCCACTTGGGGCTGATGAAGGGGCCCTCCAGATGGACGCCGGCTAACCGGGCTCCCGGTGTACTGCTCCCGTGGCGCTTCCGTTCGGCCGCTTCCAGAACCCGGTCGATGTCCTCCTTGGGCGCCGTAACGGTAGTCGCCAACATCGAAGTGGTGCCGTGACGTCCGTGGAACGAGGTGATCCGGTCATAGGAGGAAGCCTCCGCATCCATGAAGTCGCCGCCGAAGCCTCCGTGCACGTGGACGTCCACAAATCCGGGAAGCCAGTAGCCCCCGTCCGCACGGATTTCCGTGAAGGGCTCCGCCGCGTAAGGACTGGACCGGAAAGCCTCGGCCGTTCCGACCCAGACGATCGTGTCCCCCTCCACCAACAATAGGCCGTCCTCCAGAATGCCGGCTTCCTCCGTTACGACGGCTGCACCCGTATATAACCAACGTTCTTGCCGTTCGATTCCACTCATGCGAATAACCTCCCCGCTTCCGCATCCAGCAGCACGACCACATTGGGATGAGTCTGAAGAAGCGAGGCGGGGAGCTCGGTCCGGATCGGACCTGTCAATGCTTCGTGGACGATTTCCGCCTTATCCGCTCCGCGTGCGATGAACAGGATGGTCTTCGCCTTCAGGATGGTTCCCACACCCATGGTCAAGGCATGGGTCGGCACCGCGTCCAGCGTGGGGAAGAACCGGGCGTTGGCCTCCCGGGTGGTCTCCCGGAGCTTCACGATATGGGTGCCGCTCCGGAGCGCATGATCCGGTTCGTTGAATCCGATGTGGCCGTTGTGGCCGACACCGAGAATCTGGAGATCAATCTGCTTGGCATCCTCCAAGAGACGGTCGTACCGCTTGCATTCCGCCTCCAGATCCGGTGCGTTGCCGTCCGGAATATGGCTCTGACCGGCGGGCAGATCGATGTGGCTGAACAGATGGCGTTCCATGAAGCTGCGGTAGCTCTCCGGATGGTCGGCCGGAAGGCCGGCGTATTCGTCCAGGTTGAAGGTGGTCACGGACTTGAAGCTGATGAGTCCCTTGCGGTACACGCGGACCAGCTCCTCGTAGATTCCGATAGGGGTGCTGCCGGTAGCCAGTCCCAGGACAGCCCGGGGATTCGTTCGGATGAGTCCCGTAATGATGCCGGCACCCGCTTCATTAAGCTCTTCGTTGGTTTTGAAAGTCAGTATGTTCATTTGGATCGTCCTTTCTCCCGGCGGTATCGGGTGACCATCTGATAGGAATGCTCCAGTCGGGGTACATATTCATCGAAGGCGCCGCTCACGAGAGCGGTGAACAGGATATCCACGACATGCAGCTGAGCGATCCGGGAGGCCATGTCTCCACGGCGCATGCCGGACTCCAGCGAAGTGGTGAAGAGGGGGATGTCGGCCAGGCCGGCCATCGTGCTGGAGCCGTACCGGGTCAGCGTTATGGCGGCGGCCCCGCATTCCTTCGCGCAGCGGACGGCGTCGATGGTTTCGGGAGTTTCGCCGGAGTAGGACACGGCGAAGATGATGTCTCCCTCCTGCAGAGTGGACGCGGAGGTGATCTGCATATGAGGGTCGGTAAAGGCTTGTGCCCGCTTCCCGATCCGGACCAGCTTCTGGGCGAAATCCATAGCAACGATTCCGGAGGTCGCAACCCCATACAGATCGATCCGATCCGCCGTTCGGAGCCGTTCGACAGAGGCCTCCAGCAGCTTGTAGTCCAACAGCCGGGTCGTGTCCGAGATGGAACGGATATGGTTGGCTTCCATGGCGGTTACAATGCTGGCCAACGGATTCCCCGCTACGATATCCTGGTAGGTGTCGGGCACCGGCTTCAAGGCTGTTTCCGCTGCAAGCTTCATTTTGAAATCGGTGAAGCTGTTGAAATGCAGCATCTTGCAGAACCGGGATACGGTGGCCGTGCTGGCTTGCGTGGCCTGGGACAGCTCCTTGATCCCCATCCGGACCGTCTGCTCCGGGTTCTCAAGAACGAACTGGGCGATCTCCCGGTCCTTGGGATTCCATTCGGTCCATCGGCTCCGGATGGTGTGCAGGATTCCGGACATGGGGGACACTCCTTTTGTGTAAATATTTTCGCAAAAACGTATAAATATCATTAAAATAATTTACATACCTATCATAACAAAGGACCTGCAAGCCCGTCAACGGGCGCAGCTCACATACAGGAACTTCACAAGAATATTGAATTATGAAGCGAAACGTGAAAAAGATTCGAAGTTTTTAATATCTACATCTGCTACAATGAGAAGAAACCGAACTGGGGAGGATCCATCATGATTACCGTAGCTAAGGACGGCAGTGGAGAATACAGCACTCTGCAGGCCGCCATCGACTCCATTCCGGAGGAACACACCGGAGGAACGACGATCTATATCAAAAAGGGCGTCTACGAGGAGAAAATCCACATCCGCCGCAACCGGGTTCATCTGATCGGGGAGGACCGGGACCACACGATCCTGACTTACGGCGACTATGCCAAGAAGCAGTTTCCGAACGGGGAGTCCTACAACACATTCAATTCGTATTCCTTCTTCGTTTCCGGGGATGACTTCACCGTGGAGAACCTGACCCTGGTCAATTCCTCGGGGAGCGGGGATGTGGTCGGACAAGCTCTGGCTGCCTATGTGGATGCAGACCGGGTCGTCTTCCGGAACTGCCGGCTGTTGGCGCACCAGGACACGCTCTTCACCGGACCGCTTCCGCCCAAGCCGGTGGAACGGGCGACCTTCGGCGGACCGAAGGACGGCGACGAGCTGAAGCCCGGGCGTCATTATTACGATAGCTGCTACATTGCCGGCGACGTGGATTTTATCTTCGGTTCGGCGACAGCGGTGTTCGACCGGTGCGACATTTTCTCCAAAAAACGGGACCGGCTGGAGGGGCCGGAAAGCACGGCAGCCGTTCACGGATACATAACGGCCGCTTCCACCCCGCAGGACGTGAAGGTGGGCTATGTGTTCCGCAGCTGCCGGCTGATCGGGGATGCTCCGGAGGCTTCCGTCTACCTGGGCCGGCCCTGGAGAGAGTATGCAGCGACCGCCTTCATCGAATGCTGGATGGGCGAGCATATCAAGCCGGAGGGATGGCACAACTGGGGCAAGCCGGAGCGGGAGGCCACGACGCGCTACTGTGAATACCGGAGCTTCGGCCCGGGCGCGGCCGCGGATAAGCGTGTGAGCTGGGCGCCGATCCTGACGGAGGAGGAGGCCCGGGCTTATGATACCGCTAAGGTTCTGGCCGGAAAGGACGGCTGGAACCCGCAGGCCGGGCGGATGACCGTCTACTTGGCCGGAGACTCCACCGTTGCGGATTATCCCCATGAGAAGCATCCGATGCTGGGCTGGGGGGCACGGCTGCACAGCCTGCTGGAGCCGGGCATCCGGATCGTCAATGCGGCGACCAACGGGCGCAGCTCCAAGAGCTTCATCGACGAAGGACGCTTGGACACCGTGCTGGCTGCCATTGCAGAAGGAGACGTGCTGCTCGTCCAATTCGGGCACAATGACAGCAAGCCGGATGCCGAGCGGCGTACAGAGGCTTGGAGCACGTATCAGGAGCACCTGCTTCGGTACATTGAGGGAGCGCGCGCCAAGGGAGCCTACCCGGTGCTGATCTCCTCGGTGGCCCGGCGCAAGTTCGACGAGAACGGTGTGCTGCAGGATACCCACGAGGAGTATCCCGCGGCCATGAAGCAATTGGCGGAGCGGGAAAAGGTGCCGTTCGTCGACCTGAGCGCCAAGAGCTTCGCCCGGATGCAGGAGCTGGGACCGGAGAAATCCCTGGCCTGGTTCACATGGCTCCGTCCGGGTGAGAACCCGAATTATCCGGAGGGGGTACAGGATAATACCCACCTGAACGAGACGGGTGCGGATACCGTTGCCCGGCTGGTGGCCGAGGAATTGGCTCTTCTGCCGACACCGCTTGCGAAGCGGATGAAGCTGTAACTTAGGAACAAGCCGGTGTGCTGAAAACAGCATGCCGGTTTTTTTTTGCGACAACCGATACGAGACCTACCACATTATACCAATTAAACTTTTGGCTATTATTCATGCAGGATAACAAGGATTTATGTCGAAACTTATTATATTCGGACCATACGAACCTATTTTATATATATTTATACCAGTTTTTCTCGATTCCGGTGTCTTTTGTAAGATATAAAGGGGGAGCCATATGGATGGGAGAGAGAAGAAACCGGATCATAAGTACCAGGAGCTGTTGAATGTCAAGAATGCGGTTATCTATCGGATGGATCCAGAAGGCCGCTTGACCTACCTGAACGAGGAGTGGCAGCGCATCACAGGCTATACGGAGCTGGAATCGCTCGGCACCCGATTGATCCGCTATGTCGACCCGAACGGCCGGGAGGTGTTCGATAATGTTGTCCGCGATCTCCTTCAAGGACACAAGGATGGGGAACACCGGGAGGTCCGGCTGATTTCGGCAGGCGGTCAAGTGATTTTGGTTCATCTCTTTATGCGGGCCGAGCTGCATGAGGGTTCCGTAACCGCATTGTCGGGAACGCTTACAGACCTTAGCTCCCGCAAGCCGGGCATCAATTCCTTCCTGGAGAACGAGAGCAACTTCCGCTTCATCTCCGAACATCTGACGGACATGGTTGCCGTTCTGGCGGAGGACGGGCTGGTGCTCTATGCTTCCCCCTCCCATACGACGATTCTCGGAAGGACGCTGGAGGAATATATCGGGAGCTATCCCATCACCCATATGCATCCGGATGACTGGGAGCGGGTCTTCCAAGCGTTCCACCGGGCGGTCACGGAATGGAGCGTCTTCGAGATCGATTACCGCTGCAAGCACAGCAACGGCCATTGGGTCGATATCGAGATGAGGGGCAAGCCCATCAAGGGTCCGGACGGTACGACCCAGGTCATACTCGTCAGTAGAGACATCACACTCCGGAAACAAGCCGAGCGGGATTTGAGACAAACGATGATCAAGTTCAAGACCCTGCTCGCCTCTCTTCCCTTCGGGATCAAGGTGGAGGATGAGGACGGCCAGCCGATTCTGACGAACGAAGCCTATCTCAGCATCTTCGGACCGGAGGAAGACGGAGGCGACCGGGCAGCCGGATTGAATGATCGGCAGCAGCACACCATCATGCAGAGAGGGACGCTTCAGGGTGAGGAGCTGACCATGGGGAATGGGACGATTCTGGAGTGGGATGCCGTACCCATTATGGATCACGAAAGGGACAAGGGCTATCTGTGGATCTATCGGGATGTCACGGAGACGAAGCGGGTGGAGCAGAGCTTACGAGATGCCAACCGGCAGCTCCAAAAGCTGTCCATGATGGACGGACTGACGGGCATCGCGAACCGCCGGTGCTTCGATGAAGCCTTGCTTGAGGAGTGGGTGCGTGAATCGGAGCGGGAGGGGAATATCTCCTTGCTGATGCTGGATATCGATCATTTCAAGACCTTCAATGATCTGTACGGGCACCAGGCCGGGGATGAATGCATGCGTCAGATCGGCCGGGTGCTGATGAGTCTGCCGTGGGGGCCCCGAGATGTGGCTGCCCGATATGGAGGAGAGGAATTCGTTGTGCTTCTGCCAGGCCGCTCTGCGGAGGATGCGTTAAGGTTAGCGTCCGCCATCAATCAATCGGTGTCCGGCCTGGGCATTCCACACAAAGGGGCATCCTGTGCAGAGTTTCTCACGGTCAGCATTGGAGTGTCGACCAAGATGGCCACCAAGCTGACCCCTGCCTCTTCCCTCGTCATGGAGGCCGATAAGGCTCTTTATGAAGCGAAGCGGACAGGCAGGAATCAATGCCGGGTGTATAAGCTGCGTTGACCGGGTCTTACTTACGCACCTGGCTCAGATCGAGCGGATTAAGAAGACGATAGGACGATAAGAAACCGCCCGTCCGGCATGGGGATGCCGAACGGGCGGTTTCTTGTGAGCAGGAACTTATTCGATGCCTTTCAACGTGAACCGGTAAGAGTAGGTGCGGTTCGCGTAGAGGGTGAAATCGGGATGGGTCTTGGCCTGCCAGCTGTCATCGCCGCCGACGCCCATCTGCCGGTCCAGGATGCGGACCACGGTCTTGCTGACGGGCGGCAGCTTATACGGATGGTCGTTCGCCTCCAGCTCCTCCGGGGTATACGGCAGCACTCCCGCTTCCACCACCGGATCGCCGGCGAAGAGCAGGCCGCGTCCTTCGGCGTCCGTCACCTTGATCCAGCGGACGTCGGTCTTGTTGCCGCACTCCTGCGGCTTCAGATACGGGGTCAGCTGGTCCGCGACGGCGCCGGCAAAGACGCCGAGCTTGGCGCCGACGGAACGGTCCCAGTAGTTCTCGTGGGGCCCGCGGCCGTACCACTCGATCCGGTCGAAGGCGGCATCCATGGCCAGCTGCGTCCCGACCACCGGCAGCTCGGGGAGTCCGGAGGCAGGAGACAGCACTAGGGATACGGATACGGTGCCGTCGGCTTGGAAGGCGTACTTCACAGTGCAGACGGAGTCGCCCGCTGACGGGAGCACATACTCCGCCGCCACCTCCAGCACGCCGCCGGCCTGGTGCTTCGACAGCTTCCGGAGCGTCCGCTCCGCATTGGCCGTGCGCCATACGGCACAGCGGTTCTGCAGCTTGTTGCCCAGATCGTTGTCCGTGACGGCCCGCCAGAAGGTGGGCGTCAGACCCTGCTGCAGCAGCTCGCGTCCGGCGAGGCGATAGGAGACCAGTGCGCCGGTGGCCGTATCGACGGCGGCTTCGTAACGGCTTCCCGCCACGCGCCATACCCCGTTCGCTTCCATAAGCGTCACGGTGCCGTCATCGGCGGATGGTACGGCCGAGCGGACGGCCGGCATCGCATACACCGGCAGCTGGGCGAAGGCCACCTCGTGGCCCTGCTCCGCCCAGAGCGCGGCTTCCTTGAGCCGCAGGCTGACCTGGAGCAGAAGCTCTGCGCCTTCGGCCGCCTTATATTCCGGCAGCGGCAGCACGATCTCCGCCGAGGTCAGCGGCTCCACCGGGAAGCTGCCGTTGGACGCTGCACCAACGGGGCGGCCATCCGCCAGAATCTGCCAGGTCCATTCGAACTCATCCAGCCGGGTGAACAGATACTTGTTGGTTACCGTAACGGCGCCGGTGGCCGGATTCCAGCCGCTGAAGCCCACATTCTGGTAGCAGGCCTTGATCTCATGCAGCTTCGGCGTGACGGTCCGGTCCGCGAAGAGCAGTCCGTTGCCGCTGAAGTTGCCGTCATGGGGAGATTCCCCGAAGTCGCCGCCGTAGGCCAAGTACTCCACGCCCTCCGGGGTCTTGGTCCGGATCGCCTGGTCCACCCAGTCCCAGATGAAGCCGCCCTGGATGACGGGGTACTTATCGAAGAGCTCCGTATACTTATACAGGTTGCCGCAGGAATTGCCCATGGCATGGCTGTATTCGCACAGGATGAAGGGCTTCTTGGGATTGGACAGGGCGTATTTCTCCACACCCTCCGGCGGTGTATACATATGGCTCTCCACATCGGACACGTCCTCGAACGGACGGTGATGGAAGATGCCCTCGTAGTGGACGATCCGGGTCGGATCGTTCTCCTTCAGGAAACGGTACATATGGCGGAAGTTCTCACCGCCGAAGGACTCGTTGCCCAGGGACCACATGATGATGGAGGGATGGTTCTTGTCGCGCTCCATCATGGAGCGGCAGCGGTCCACCACATTGTCCTTCCATTCCGGCTTACTGGCGGGGACGGTGTCCTCCTCCTCGGTCTGGCCGTAGCGCCAGGAGCCGTGGGTCTCCAGGTTCGTCTCGTCGATGACGTAAAGGCCGTATTCGTCGCACAGGTCGTACCAGGCTGGATGGTTCGGGTAGTGGGAGGTCCGGACGGCATTGATGTTGTAGGCCTTCATCAGCTGAACGTCCTTGACCATGTCCGCTTGCTTCAACGCACGCCCTGTATCGCAGGAGAACTCGTGGCGGTTGGTGCCCTTGAAGACAATTCGCTTGCCGTTGATGAGCATGACGTTGTCGCGAATCTCGAACTTGCGGAAGCCGACCCGGCTGCTCACCGTCTCCAGCACCTTGCCGGTTGCGTCCTTCAGGGTCAGCACCAGCGTGTACAGATTCGGATGCTCCGCGCTCCACTTCAGCGGATTCTTCACGCAGACGCGGAGCTCCGTATCGGTGAAGCCCCCTTCCAGGACCGCTGCGGAAGCGGTGAAAGCATCCGTCTCCACAGGTTGGCCGGCGGCATCCAGCAGCGTGCCCGACACCTGCAGGTTGCCCTCGGCAGCACCGAAATACCGGAGCAGCTTCACCTTCACCTGGAGCTCGGCGTCGGCATAGTCGGCGTCCAGCTCCGTGCGGACCCGGAAATCGTAGATGTGGACCGGATTGGGGGAGATCAGGAGCACCTCCCGGAAGATGCCGGACAGGCGCCAGAAGTCCTGGTCCTCGAGCCAGCTGGCGTCGCACCAGCGGTAGACCTCTACCGCCAGCTTGTTCGTTCCCGGCTGGAGATAGGGGGTCAGATCGAATTCCGCGGGGGTGAAGGTGTCCTCGCTATAGCCGACCAGCTCTCCGTTCAGCCATACGTAGAAAGCGGATTCCACGCCGCGGAAGTGAAGATAAACCGGGCGTCCCGTCCAGTCCTCGGGAAGCTCGAAGGTGCGGACATAGGAGCCGACCGGATTGTACTTGGTTGGAGCGAAGGGAGCCTTGATGTCCTCCTTGTCGATCCAGGGGTAGCGGATGTTCGTATAATGGGGATAATCGTAGCCATGGAACTGCCATTGGGCAGGAACCGGAATCTCGTCCCACTGGGATACGTCATAATCGCTCTTATAAAAATCTGCCGGCCGCACAGCCGGATTCTCGGCGAAATGGAACTTCCAGGCGCCATTCAACGAGAGGGTATGACGGGAGTCCTCCGAAGCATTCCGCACCGCTTCCTCGAAGGTATCGTAGGGGGTGAAGGCCGCCCGGGCGTCCATTCGGTTCAGCTGGAAGATGTCCGGATTGTTGTTCCATTCCGGATAACCATTGGCAGGTGGTTGGTAATGTAATTTTTTGAACATGGAATCGCACCGTCCTTTATAGCGTATCACTTACGTACATGAATATTGTATGGGATTCCGGCTCGGAAATAAATAAAACAATATTCTAAGAATAGTACAATATGAATACCGGGTCTGGAAATACCTCGGAGCATGGCGGGAGCCCGTCCGCTCCATGTATAATAGAATCAGAAAAAAATTGCCACCCGGAGTGAAGCCCACGTGAAAAAAACATTGCCAAGCAGCGCCTTGGCCCGCATCCGCGCCTTGTCCGGCGGCTTATCCCCCAAGCTGCAGGGCATTGCCGCCCATCTGACAGATCATCCGCAGGATGTGGTGCATCTGTCGATCAGCGAGCTGGCCGATGTCACCCACAGCTCGGAGGCGACCATTTTCCGGCTGTGCCGGCAGCTGGGCTATAAGGGGTATCAGGACCTGAAGATCGCCCTGGCCGGGGAGCTGGTGGAGGAGCCGACCCGCAACATCCATGAGGATGTGCTGCCGGAGGACGGGATGATGACTGTAGCCCACAAAATCTTCCATGCCAACATCCTGGGCATTACGGACACCCTCCAGGTGCTGGACGAGGCGGCGCTGGAGGAGGCCGTCCGGCTTCTGAACGGAGCGAAGCGGGTATGCATCTACGCCATCGGAGGCTCTGCGGTGGTGGCGGACGATGCGTACCACAAGTTCATGAGGACCGGGGTGCAGTGCGTCGCTCATTCGGACTCCCACCTGCAGGCCATGACGGCCGCCTTGCTGGACCGGGAGTGCGTAGCCTTCGGCATCTCCCATTCCGGCAGCAACAAGGATGTGCTGGAGGCGTTCAAGATCGCCAAGGCGGCGGGAGCCAAGACCATCGCCCTTACCAGCTACCGCAAATCCCCGTTGGCCCAGCAAGCCGACGTGAACCTGTACACCAGCACCCGGGAGACCTCCTTCCGGACGGAGGCCATTGCCGCAAGGATCGCCCAGCTCTGCATCGTCGACGCTTTGTACGTCGGTCTGGCGCTGGCCCGAAGGGAAGAGACGCTGCGCAATCTGCAGAAGGTTCGGGAGGTTATCTCGGCCAAGCGAATATGAACGGAAGGGACCTTCTACCACGAGCCGACTGTCGGCTCCGGGAGAAGGTCCCTTGTTTGTTCAGAGAGGTATTTTGCGGGCGATGTAGAGGTTGTGCAGGCCGGTGCCCAGGAAGTGGGGATTCCGGTTGGTCACGTATAGACACTCGAGCCACTGAGCGAATTGCTCGGCATTCAAGGCATTCACCGTGTTCTGCATCAAGGCGCTGATGCCGTCCGTTGTCGCGTGCTCCAGCTTCTCCATAGGGAAGCGGGCCATGAGCTCCTCCGCTTCCTCGGGGGTGATGCTGGCGAAGCATCCTTCCTCCCACTCGATCTTGCGGGTCAGGATCTCCGTCGGCGGCTCCAGCACCAGCGTCTTCGGATTCAACATCAGCTTGTAGAGATAATTGCCGGCCAGATTCACATAAGCGGCGGCGAGGAGACCGCCGGGCTTCAAGACCCGCAGGCACTCCCGCATACAAGCCTCCCTCTCGGCCCCATCCTTCATATGATAGAGGGGACCCATGCAGAGGACCGCGTCGAAAGTTCCGTCGGCGTAGGCGCTCAAATCCATAGCGTTGCCCGTGACGGCATCCACCAGGTGCCCGAGTCCGGTTCCGTCAGCCTTGCCGCGGATGAGCTCTACATGCTTGGGAGTCAGATCCAGCGCGGTGACCCGGTGGCCCAAAGCCGCATAATGCAAGGAATAGCGTCCCGTTCCCGCACCGGCATCCAGGATCTGCGCACCGGCAGGAAGATAAGGCTCCAACAGCTTCACCGTGATGGCGAATTCCGCCCGGTGATAGTTATCGCGCTCCAGTCTGCCGTCCTCGTCATAGCGATCGTAATACTTCAAGACTTCCAGCATCCGGTATCCCTCCTTGATCGTTGTATCCTAGAGTTTACCAGAGATGTGGAAACGCGGAAGTGGAGGTTGTGTGACAACCGGTCCTGCTGAAGCCGGCCGCAGATCAGGTTTTTTCGCCGAACCGGCGGATGTTGCGGGCCTTCGCCCGTTGAATCTCCATCTCCCGGTTGCGGGGCTCCGCTTGGGTTACCAGGTTGTCCATCAGCTTGCGCGCGGCGGCTGCAACTTCCTCAACAGCCTGCTGGAAGACTGCCTCATTGGCTTTGGAAGGGGCGTTGAAGCCCGACAGCTTCCGGACGAATTGAAGAGAGGCTGCACGGACTTCATCGTCGGTGGCGGGGGGATCGAAGTTGAACAGGGTCTTGATATTGCGGCACATGGCGGCCTAACACCTCGCGATCTTGGCTTTTACCTGCATCTTACACGAAACGCCGCACCGGTTCCAGCAGGGTCGGTCACAAAGTGTACACAGCATATTGGTGTTAGTATGAAAAAAGTTTTTATTTTATTCATTGAAAATAAAAAATAATTTTCTATACTATAAGAAAAGAGGTTAGGGCCATTAGCGGGAGGAATGAAACATGGGAAACCGGATGAATGAAGTGACACCGTTCAGCAGAGCGATTATGAAGGCTCACCTGTGCTCGTGCGGGGTGAACTATGCCAGCCTGGATAAGCCGGTCATCGCCGTAGCCAATTCATGGAATGAGATCGTACCGGGCCATGTGCATCTGCGGCAGGTGGCGGACCGCGTGAAGCGGGGAATCGAGCAGGCCGACGGGGTGGCGCTAGAATTCAATACGATAGCCGTCTGCGACGGAATCGCTCAGGGTCATAAGGGCATGAAGTACTCTCTGCCAAGCCGGGAGACCATTGCGGACAGTGTGGAGATCATGGTGGAGGCTCACGGCATCTTCGACGGTCTGGTCGTTCTGAGCTCCTGTGACAAAATCGTCCCCGGCATGCTGATGGCCGCCGCCCGGCTGAATCTGCCCGGACTGGCCGTCCTGGGCGGAGTGATGCCGAACCATATCAAGCCCAAGGAGTCCAAGGCCGCGCGGCGGGCGTTCCTCGACGGGAAGCTGGACGAGAAGGGGCTGGTGGAGATCACCAACCAATATTATCCGGGACCGGGAGCCTGTCCGTTCCTGGGCACGGCCAATACGATGCAGGGCATGACGGAGGCCTTGGGGATGGCGCTGCCCAACACCTCGTGGATGCAGGCCTTGTCCGAGGAGCAGCTGGATGCGGCGGAGGCGGCCGGACGTCAGGCGGTGGAGCTGGTGCGCCAAGGGATCAAGCCGCGGGATATTATGACGCGGGAGGCCTTCGAGAACGCCATCTCCGTCCTGCTCGCCATGGGCGGCTCCCTGAACGCCTGCCTGCACCTTCCGGCCATCGCCCATGAAGCCGGAATCGAGCTGCCGATGGAGCTGTTCGACACGATCAGCCGCCGGGTTCCGTTCCTGGCCGGGGTCACGCCCAACAATCAGGAGTATACGACGAACGATCTGCAGCGTGCAGGCGGCATGTCCGCGCTGATGCAGGAGCTGCGGCCGTTGATCCGCACCGGCGCCCTGACGGTGACCGGGCGATCCGTCGGCGAGAATATCGAGGGCGCGGAGGTTCTCGACCGGGACGTGATCCGGGAGCTGTCGAAGCCGCTGGATGCGGAGGGCGGCATCGCCGTGCTGAAGGGGAACCTGGCGGCGGACGGGGCGCTGGTCAAGCAATCCGCCGTGCCGGAGGAGCTTCGGACCTTCGCCGGGCCGGCCAAGGTGTTCCAATCCGAGGAGGAGTTCGAGGAAGCTTACGAGGCGGGCCGCATCAGTGAAGGCGATGCCGTCATCATCCGCTACGAAGGGCCGAAGGGCGGTCCCGGCATGCGGGAGCTGCACCGCTGCACGGAAATTCTGGGCAAGTTCAAGCGGGTGGCCCTGGTAACGGACGGACGGTTCTCCGGCGCCAGCGCCGGCTTGTCCATCGGCTACGCCAGCCCGGAGGCGGCGGAAGGCGGAACCCTGGCGCTGGTGGAGGACGGCGATCTCGTGGAGATCGACATCGCCGCTCGCTCGCTGAACGTCCGCGTGTCGGAAGCGGAGCTCGCCGCCCGTGCGGAACGCCTCGAGGTGCTGAAGAAGGAAGCGGCCCGCTTCCTGCGGCTGTATGCCGGTCAAACGACCTCCGCCGCATCCGGTGCCGTTCGGAGATAGATCCGGCGGCAACGTAGCGGCGCGGAGGCGGGACGGGTGCGGGGTTATCCGCATCTCGGAACCGCTGGCGCGTACAGGACGTGGCGTGCAGGTTGCCCCGTAGAAGAGAGAAGAGCGTTTCCGGCTGGGGCCGGAGGCGCTCTTCTCTCTTCTTATGTTGTAGATATCGGACATAAGCAAGTTCCTGCAAATAAAAGTGGTCCGTTCCTGATTTGGGACTATAATCAAGAGAGACGATGGAATCGGGAGGATGCTGACATGAATTTTCGTTCGCCGTACGTGCTGCTCGTGCTGGCTGCCTGCATCTGGGGTGGCAATTTCGTTGCGGGCAAGGCGCTGGTCGCCGATATGCCGCCGGTGCTCTTGGCCGCGCTGCGGTGGGGGATTGCGTTTCTTGGGCTGCTGCCGGTATACGGCCGGCAGGTGTGGTCCAACCGGATGGCGTACCTCAGGGCGTGGAAGATGACGCTGTTCCTCTCTTTGACCGGAGTGGCGGGGTTCAATACGCTGACGTATATCGCCGTCCAGCATACGGGCTCCATCAATGCATCCCTGATGAATTCGGCTACGCCCATGCTGGTGGTGCTGTTGACCTGGCTGGTGATGAGAGAGAGGATCGTGTGGGGCGCGGTGCCCGGTATTTTTGTGTCCATGGCAGGGGTAATCTGGATCATCGGCAGGGGAAGCCTGGAGGAGTTGGCGAAGCTGTCTTTCAATCAAGGGGATTTAATCATGCTGTTGGCCATTCTCTGCTGGTCGTTCTATTCGGTGGGGATGAAAAGGATGGCGGGACGGTTCCCGCCTAGTGCCTATCTGCTGGTCCAAGTGGCGTTCGCCTTGCCCGTAGTCGGGCTATTGGCGGCCGGAGAGCGGCTGGTCTCAGGGGCGTCGGTCCATTGGAGTCCGGGGCTGCTGTTCGGCCTCGCGTATGTGGGACTCTTCGCCTCCATCATCGCTTTCCTATCCTGGAACGTGGCCATCTCCCTGATCGGCCCCCAGCGGTGCGCCGGCTTCCTGAACCTGATCCCGCTGTTCAGCGCGCTGTTCGCCACGCTCTTCACCGGGGAGCGGATCCGCTTGTACCACCTGGCGGGGGCTTTGTTGATCGTGGGAGGAGTATATGCAACGAACCGGGCATCGGTCCGGAAAGCCGCGAAGGCCGCGACAGTCCGGTAATGCCGCTTCATAACGCCCGGCGCTTGCGGAAGAGGCGTTCCCAGAATGTGGGAGGCCGTTTCAAGTGGCGTTCCGATCGGGTCACGAACCGGTAGATCGGCACGTCGGCAGCCTCCGCCAGTGTCAGCTGGACGGAGGGGGAGATAGCGGAGGCGGGAGCGGCGGAACCATCGGCATTCGCTGCCACACCGGAGGCTTCAGGAAAGCCGGTTCCGACCGATTCGGCACGGTGGGTTAGGACCATTGCGGCCAGCTCCTCCACACTGGAGAGGGGCTCCGCACCGCCCTTCATCCTCAAGACCTCTTTCTCCGATTCTTCTCCGGACTGCAAACCGGAGTTGGGCCGGTTTCCATTCACAGCGGGTGCCCGTTCAGTCACAAGCCGCAGGGGCTCGGTCCTCGGGCGGGATTCCCTTACGGGCAACGGGGCATCCGACGTCTGAGCCGATTCTTCAATCGTTTGGTCCGCCGGGAACTTCTTCGCCTCTGCCTCGACTTCTTGCGCCGGTAAAGCGTGCTTCTGCGACTCTTCCCCGTCCGCACGGACCGGAAAAGCTAGCGTCACCGCTTCCTCCCCGGCCCGGATCACCAACGCCGCGGCGGCGGCCGCCGCTTCCGGCACCATCCGGTCGAGCTCGTCCAGCCTCTGCTCCAGCTCGTCCACCCGAACCTTCAGCTCCGCCAAGCGGATGGTTAATTGCTCCATCATCGTATATAGCATCTTCATAGTCAACTTCTGTGGGGCGGTGCCCAACGGGGGCTTCACCGGGGCCGACGGCAAGGGTCTCGCGGCAGCTTTCATGGACTGGTTCATGATACATGCCTCCCATCCATCCGAATCTATCGGATTGTTATGATTTCTATCATAACGCAAGAGGAATGGGCAAGCTGTCGAAGCCCGTTGTCAATCGATGCCGTCTTTGGGGCGGGGTACGCGAAGGATGCATCGGATCGGGAGCCCCAAAAGGAAGAAGGGCAGTTCCAACGGCCATTGCCGCAGGACTGCCCTTCGTTCATTCCTTGAAGTATTGGGGATAATCCCGGGCTAGCTGCGGCAGCTGGGTGTCCAGCTTGTTGAAGTGCACCTCCAGCAGACCCGGAAGGCGGGTGTCCTCCCGGGCCTCCAAGGCAGCCAACAGCGTCCGGTGCTCCTCTACCAGCGGCGCCATGTGATGGTACCGGCTCAGGGCCAGATACCGGACCCGGTTCAGATGCCCGCGCATGGCGTTGACCGTGGCGAGCAGCGTCCGGTTCCCGGTTGATGCGAGAATCACCCGGTGGAATTCCTCATCCAGATCCAGGAACCGGATGCTGTCATCCGCTTCTGCGGCTTCCTGCTGCTCCCGGAGGAGCCGGTCCAGCTCCGAGCGGACGCTTCGGAAGGCATCGGGCTCGAAGTGCCGGGCGGCGAACCGGAAGGCTCCGGTTTCCAGCTGCTCCCGGATGAAGCGGGTCTCGGCCACTTTTTGCAGGGAGATCAGGGTGACCCTGGTCCCCCTCTGGGGAAGCACCTCGAGAAGCTCTTCGCTGACCAAGAGGCGGATGGCCTCCCGGACCGGTGTCCTGCTGACCCCCAGCCCGGCTGCCAACTCGTTCTCGTAGATCATCTGGCCCGGTGCCAGTCTCAGGGAGACGATGCTCCCGCGGAGGGATTCATATACCTGCTCTCCCAGGGAGACCCGTTTGGGGTGGACCAGTGGATCCAATGGCTGCATCACGTTCGATCACTCCATTCCTAGTGCTTCCACTATAGGACGGGGGCGCCATTCCGTCAATAACCGCCGGCAAGCACCGCCTCGCCCCATCCAGCTCATCTAACGGCAGAAGCGTAAAGAAGCTCCGCTTCCGCGGAGCTTCGCTGTCATCAGATGGCGATATGATCGAGCGCATGGTCGTTGTGGCAGGGCTGGCCGGACCACATCTTCACGGTAATCCAATCGCGGGGAATGTCGGTCCAGAATTCGTCGGTATCCGGAAGACCCAAGGCCAGGAATACCGTGGAGCACAGGTACAAGCTGCCGGTGGAGATGTACATCTCCCCGACATGGAGCTGGCTGCCGGTGAAGCCGATCTTCAGCCACCCGTTCTCGTCGAAGGTGTTCGGCACGGAGAGGGTCCGGCGGATGACGGCCGTCAGGGCGCAGCGCACTTGGGACGGATAGACATCCTGGGCCAGGTTGTGCTGAAGGGCCATCTGGGAGAGGTGCTGCATGCAGCCGAAGCGGTACGCCAGGGAGCGGCCCACCGGCGGATAGGTTCCGTCCGGGGCGATGAAGCGTTCCAGCACTTCGCCGTAACGGCGGGCCCTCTTCACGATATTGGTCTTCAGCGCCTCCCATTCCGGGTAGGTGGAGCCTACGGTCTGGATGATATCCACCAGCATTGGCTGGATTACGAAGCTGTTGTAATAGTCATAATGGTATTCCGGGCCGTCCGCGTAAGCGCCGTCGCCCAAGTACCATTGCTCATGCTGGCGCAGCGCATAGTCCACCCGCATGTGGTCCCATTCCTCGCCCATGAAGGAAAGAGCCGTTTCGATCATGGCGGCGAACAGCAGCCAGTTGTTGAAATGGGGCTTGCGCGAGCGCGTGGCCTTCAAGGCGTCGGCCAGATTCTTTTTGACCCGGTCATCAAGCTTGTGCCACAGCTCGTTCGGCGCCCTCAGAATGGCATGAGAGAGGAAGGCGGCATCCACGATAGGCTGGAAGCTGAAGCTCCAGTTCACGTAGTCCGGCGATTCCGGGTCGGTCGAAGCATCGATGCTTCTGCGGGACAGCTCGGCGAATTCAGCCCGCAGCTTCTCCTCCTCCGGATCGGAGGTCTTGGTCTCCAGCCAGGGGGCCACACCTACCAGAGTGCGTGCGATCGCCTCCAGGTGGGAGAAGTATTTGCGGTCATACCGCTCATCTCCGATTCCTTCCACCGGCATGGTGGCCTTCAGCTTCCGTTCGGCCATGTTTCTCAGTACGGGTCCGGCAATGGTCACCAATTGCTCCACCCAATATTTGCGGTCCTGCAGCCCTTCGCTCATCTCGTTCATCCTCCCGAATCGTTTCTGTCCCCATCATATATGTATACTTGTATACAAGTCAACGGATTTTTTGCAAAGAGTCGTTTCAACCAAATTCTGGGATCTATCGTCTATTCTATGCTGCTGACAAAAAGGAGGAGCCGCACTGCGCAATCGCAGATGGGCTGTTCCTGCAGCGCTGCTGGCGGTCAGACGGGAGTTATTGTTTACCTTGCCGGCCCATCTTTATGCAGAGGTTGCGGAGACAGCCGAATCGCAGGTCTTTAGGAACGAATTTATGATTTTATGGTAAAATAATGTATCCACACTTGGTTTGGAGGGCTGCCCATGACGGCGGAATCCAGTGAAGACATTGAGGGCTTGAAGGAAATCGGAAAAATTGTCGCGGTAACGATCCGAGAAATGAAGCGTCACGCCCGTTCGGGAATGACCACGAAGGAGCTGGACGAGTACGGGGGCCAGCTACTGGCTTCGTTCGGAGCGGTATCCGCACCGAAGGTCACGTACCAATTTCCGGGCTATACCTGCATCAGCGTGAACCGCGAGGTGGCCCACGGCATACCGGGAGAGCGGGTACTGAAGCCGGGGGATCTGGTGAACATCGATGTTTCCGCCATGAAGGGGGGTTACTACGCCGATTCCGGCCACTCTTATGTGCTGGAGTCCTCCAACCCGGCCCTGAAGCGCTTGTGCGACCATACCCATTACACCATGATGAAGGTGATCCGGTCCCTGCGCCCCGGCATGAAGCTTAACGAGATCGGACGGATTATCCAGGCCGAAGCCCGGAGGGGCGGCTACATGGTGATCCAGAACCTATGCAGCCATGGCATCGGCAAAGCCCTGCATGAGCCGCCGGAGGAGATCCTGCCGGTCTATGACAAGAGCGAGAAGCGTGTGCTGAAGGAAGGCCAGGTGATCACCATCGAGCCGTTTCTGTCCACGGGGGCGGAATATGTCGTTGGCATGCCGGACGGCTGGACGCTGAAGACGCCGGACCGCAGCTATGCGGCCCAGCATGAGCATACGGTCATCGTCACGAAGGAACGCCCCATCATCGTGACGGTGGCGTAAGAATGACGCTGTAAACCCAAAGACGCTTTCGTTCCACCGGTTCGGTGGAGAGAAAGCGTCTTTTTCTTGTGGGTTACTTTATAGAGAAGCCAGATTCCGGTCAATGAGCTCGATGCGCTGCTGCACGCAAGCATAGGAGCGGAGCGGATCCTCCGGCGTATTCGTGACGTAATCCACCAGCTGAGCCACCGTGGTGGTCACCACATGGCAGCGGGTGTCGGAGGAGGCGTAGTACAGATAAACTTCACCGTTATCTCTGGCAATGACACCGTTGGTGAACACCACGTTGGACACGTCGCCCACCCGTTCTTCGCCTTCGGGGGCGATCAGGTGGCCGGCCGGCGCGTGGGTCAGCTTGGAGGGCTCCTTCAGGTCCGTCATGAAGGCATAGATGACATAACGCAGGCCCGCGGCGGTATTCCGCACCCCATGGGCGATATGGAGCCAGCCCTTGCCGGTCTTGATCGGGGCGGGGCCCTGGCCGTTCTTCACTTCCTTGATGGTGTGGTAGTACCGGCGGTCGATGATGGTCTCATCTTCGATGACGGCCGGATTCATGCTCTCGGATAAGCCCCAGCCGATGCCTCCGCCGGATCCGGCGTCGATGAAGCCGTCCTGCGGCCTGGTATAGAAGGCGTACTTGCCGCCGACGAACTCGGGGTGAAGGACCACATTCCGCTGCTGGGCGGAGCGGGTCTTCAGGTCCGGCAGCCGCTCCCAGGTCTTCAGATCCTTCGTCCGGGCCAGACCGGCCTGTGCGACGGCGCTGGACAGATCGCCGGGCGCTGCGTCCGGATCCTTGCGCTCCGTGCAGAAGATGCCGTAGATCCAGCCGTCCTCATGCTTCACGAGGCGCATATCATAGACGTTGGTGTCCGGTTCCTCGGTCTCGGGCATAACCACGGGGTGGTCCCAGAAACAGAAGCCGTCCACACCGCTCGTGCTCTCCGCCACCGCGAAGAAGGACTTGCGGTCGTTGCCCTCCACTCGCACTACCAGATAGAACTTGCCGTCCAGCTCGATGGCACCGGGGTTGAAGGCGGCGTTGACACCGATCCGCTCCATGAGGAACGGATTCGTCTCGGGATTATAGTCGTACCGCCACAGAAGTGGGGCATGGGCTGCGGTGATCACCGGGTTGGCATAGCGAGTATAGATGCCGTTTTCGGAAAACAGAGGCTCATTCCTGCGGGTGATGAGCGCTTCGTGCCGCTGCTCGAGGATGGCCTTGCGCTGTTCGAATAAGGTAGACATGAGGACACGTCCTTTCGTAGGAAGAGAATGGGATGAGCAGTTATAAGCGTTCGATGATCTCGAAGCAAGCCCGTGCGTTGTGGTAAGGGCACTTCCACATGTTGACGAGTCCCTCCGCGTGGGAGGGACGGCCGCTGCGGTCCGTCTTCCAATACCACTCGCCGCTCGGGGTGATCAGATGGCTCCGGATGAACCGCCAGCAGCCGATGGCGGCATCCCAAAACCGGGCTTCCCCGGACATCTGCCAAGCATTGACGAAGCCTACCACCGCCTCGGCCTGGACCCACCAGTGCTTGTCGGAGTCCAGGATGCCCTCCATGTTGCCGTCCCACATCATGGCGCCGTCGGAGTCCACTCCCCGGACCAGGGAAGCGTCTGCCATCCGGAGAGCCGCCTGGGCCGCCCGGTCCTTCAGCTCCGCGTCGCCCAATACATGAGCAGCTTCCATCAGAAGCCAGCTGCCTTCGATGTCATGGCCGTAGGAAATCAGATTCGACTTCACGTGCCAATCCTCATCGAAGAATAGAGAGAAGTGTCCGGTGGCGGGATCGATGATGCGCTCCAGCATATCTGTCAGAATGCGGCGGAGCCTCTCCGCAAGCACCGGGGTCGGACGGACCCGATAGTATTGGGTGTAGGCCTCCAGGACGTGGAGATGGGTGTTCATCGATTTCTTGTCGTTCGGGTCTTGGTCGCCCAGCCGCAGATCCCCTTCCTCCGTCCAATTGCGGGCGAAGGCCTCCACGTATCCGCTGCGGATCGGATCGAAGCTCCGCTCCACCAGAGCGAACAGCTCCTCGGTCAGCGGCAGCAGCTCCGTCCGGCCCGAGGCCAGGATGTATTCGGCGGCGCCGTAGAGATAAAAAGCGTGCCCGTAGGTCATCTTCTTCGACTGGATGGGGCTTCCGTCAGGAGCAACGAGCCAATAGTAGCCGCCGTATTCCGGATCGCGGAATACCCGCTCGATATACGCCAGAGCACGCTCCGCCATCTCCAAGTAGCGGGGCTGGGGGTCGTTCCGGTAGGCACGGGAGAAGGTCCACAGGATCCGGGCGTTCAGCACCAGACCCTTGGGTGCCGAAGGATCGGTCGTCAGGTCGCACTCCACTCTGCCGTGGAAGCCGCCATGGACGGGATCCACCGTATGGTTCATCCAGAAGTGGAGGATACGGTCAAGCTCCGCGGACATCTCCTGCTTCAGTTCAGCAGGTTTCATAAGCTCACCTCGCTATTTGTTAGCTAACAACACCCATTCTATGCTAACAAAACTAAGGTGTCAATCCTGATTTCAGGCTAACAAACGCTTGTAAACCTAACGGAATTCCGATAGTATACCATTCATAGACCGTGAAGGAGCCCCAGTCGATGACGAACAAAAAAGTAAGCATGCAGCAGATCGCAGATGCCGTCGGCGTTTCGAAATATGCGGTGTCCAAGGCTCTGGCGGGCAAAGAGGGAGTCAGCCCCCAGACTCGGGAGAAAATCATCGAGATGGCCACCCGCTTCGGGTACTTCAAGCAGCTGAAGGCGGTTAAGCCCCGGAGTTCGCAACCATCGGGGCAGCCGGTCCGATTCACGGCAGAGGAGGACGAGATCCCTGCTCATGACAAGCAGGCGGTTGCCGTTCTCATGCCGAATGTCAGGCTGCAGACGCTGGATTCGGCCTTCTGGAGCATGGTTGTCCAGGGCATCGGCATGGCGCTGTCCCGCCGGGGATTAGGGATGCTGATCTTTACGGAGATCAATCCGGAGCAGTTCGCCAAGGTGATGAGACCCGACAGTTTGCTCGGGCTGATCGGGGTCGGGGAGGTCTCCACCTCCATGCTCCTGGAGGTCCGGCGGCTGGGACTTCCGTTCGTGCTGACGGACCATGAAGATCCGCTGGTTCCCTCGGACAGCATCTTCGCCGCCAACATCGACAGCATGTCGCTGATGACGGGCCATCTGCTGGCGCTGGGCCACCGCCGCTTCTGGTTCCTGGGCGATACGAGCTTCTCCCGCAGCTTCACGGACCGCTTCACCGGCTTCCGGCTGGCCTTGGAGAAGCATGGGATTCCGGTGGACCCGGACCATATGCTGCTCCCGTTATCCGGCTCGGACCGGGAGGGGAATCTCCGGCTGCTGGAGAATCGGCTGGACCGGGCCAGGGAGTCGGGGGAAACGCTGCCGGGCGCATGGGTTTGCGCCAATGACGAGATTGCTCTGGCGGCTCTGGAGCTGCTGGGCGGGCGGGACATTCAAGTGCCGTCGGCCGTCTCGGTAACCGGCTTCGACAATATCGAAGAGAGCCAGCGCGCGGCTGTTCCGCTGACCACCGTCCACGTGATGAAGGAGAAGCTGGGCGAGCGGGCCGTGGCCGCGCTGCTCGACCGGATCCGGGAGCCGGACCGGCCCGTGGAGAAGATCAGCCAATCCTGCAGCCTGGTGCAGCGGGCATCCAGCGGGGCTCCGGCAGTATGGTAGCCCGTGTTCGGTAAGCATACAGAGCGCCCCGGTCCCATGCGGACCGGGGCGCTCTGTATTGTTCCTTAGAGGAGCTTGGTCATGATCCAATCGGTTTGTTCTTCATCCCCCAGAAAGAACGAGTGTGAACCTGTCCGGACAAACCCCAGCTTGTTGTAAAAAGCAATCGCACGCTCGTTATGTTCCCACACACCCAGCCAGACTCTCCTCTTATTCTGCTCCTTCGCCATGTCGATCGCTTGATCGATCAGACGTTTTCCCAACCCTTGCTGATGATGCTTTTGCTTAATATAGATCCTCTCGATTTCCAACGCATCGTGGCCCATCTGTTCGGACTGGGCGTCAAGGACGTTCACCTTAAGATACCCGGCTGCTTCCTCACCGGAGTAAATCAAGTGAAATTGCGAGGACGGATTGCCATGTTCCTTCTCCAATTGTTCGAGGTTGAATGCTTGTTCCAGGTAGGCGGCCATGGACTCCGGCGAATTCTGGCTCTGGAACGTCTCCTTGAAGGTGTCCACACTCAGGTCTTGAAGCAATCGGAGATCTTGAAGGGTACATGTTCTGATGCGGATGTTCATGGAATAAGTCCTCCTCTTAATCGGTCAATAGATCCTCTTGTTCCCTTTTTTGACGAACTCCCAGTCTTTCTCCACATTTTTTCGGACTCGCTGCAGCAGGTTCAGGAGGGTTTGCGCTTCCTGCTCCGTGAATCCGGTCATAGCGACCTGATTGGAATAATCGTGCTCTCTTCGGATGAAGGGGTATAGGGCTGTTCCTTTTCCGGTTGGGAAAAGCCTCTTGATTTTCCGGTTGTCCGGATCGTCCTGCTTATCAATCAACCCTTGTTTCTCGAGCTTCTGTATCGCACGGGCAGCCGTTGTGCGGTCCACCTTGATCATCTCGGACAGCTTCTCTTGGATGATGCCCGGATTCTCGCATATTCGAACGAGATAGAGATATTGCCCCTTGGTAAGCTCAGCTTGCTTGAACTCGATATTGCTGATCGAATCCAGCGCCCTCGCAATCATCCCAACCTCTCGCAAAATGTCCTCCATGATCAGCACCTCCATGCAGAAAGTGTAAACCATTTTTATTGCATTTGCAACAAAAATGGCGAGCCCAAATGCAACCTGCGGCAGTTTCACTTGAATGACACGGTTTGTTCGCTTGACGGACAAAGCCGGATTTTAGTATAGTAGAAAATCATTTAGTACTAAAACATTAACTAGTAAAGGGGGTGTCCGGATGCAATTGAACGAACGCTTGCTGGAACTGACCACTCTGTTCAAAAGCGTGATCAAGCGGTTCCGGCAGGAGTGGGCGGAGCGGATGGAATCGGACATCTCGATCACCCAATTCCGCATGCTGCGCCAGCTGGGACTGAATGGGGAGCAGCGGGTAGTGGATCTGGCCGACTTCCTGTCCGTTACGCCGGGTGCGGTGACGGGCATGGCGGACCGGCTCATCGAGAAGGGGCTTATCGTCCGAACGCGCAGCGAGGAAGACCGCCGGGTCGTGCGGCTCGGCATCACCCCGGCCGGAGAGAAGGCTGTGGAATCCATGCTGGCCATCCAGATTGAAACGGTGGCCTCCATGTTCGGGAATCTCCCCGAAGAGGATCTGGAGCAAATGCAGCGGATCTTTCGCCAGCTGATGGCGAATCTTGACAAGAAGGAGCAATAGCAATGGAGCATCTGTCTCATAAACGCAAAGTGACGATCATGATCGCCATCGTCGCCGCCATGTTTTTCGCGGCCATCAACCAAACCATCGTCAGCACCGCCATGCCCCGCATCATCGCCACACTGGGCGGCATGGATCTGTATACCTGGGTCATCACCATCTACATGCTGACCTCCACCATCGCCACCGCCCTGGTCGGCAAGCTGTCCGACATATACGGGCGGAAGCCTTTTATGCTGGCGGGAATTGTGCTGTTCATCATCGGGGCTGCTCTCTGCGGCTTCTCGCAGGATATTCGGCATCTGATCACCTACCGCGGCATCCAAGGCGTCGGAGCAGGTGTCATCATGTCCTCCTCCTTCGCGGCGGTAGGCGACCTCTTCGCTCCCCGGGAGCGGGGGAAGTGGACCGGCGTCATGATGGCCGCCTTCGGCTTCTCCAGCGTGCTCGGTCCGACCTTGGGCGGCTGGATCGTCGACCATATGAGCTGGAAGTGGGTCTTCTGGATCTTCCTCCCCATCGGGGTGGTGGCCTTCGGCATGATCCTGTCCATGTTCCCCAAGGTGGAGCGCCGTCCGGCCGAGAGCATCGACTATTCAGGCTCACTGTTCCTCGCTTTGACTATCGTCCCGCTGCTGATCGGCTTCACTTGGGCCGGCACCAAGTATGCCTGGGGTTCGGAGCGGATCATCGGCTTGTTCAGCGCGGCGGTGGTGATGGCGGCGGTCTTCGTCTGGGTGGAGCTGCGGGCCAAGAGTCCGGTGCTTCCCATGTATCTGTTCAAGAATCCGATCGTCACCCTCTCGAATCTCATCGGCTTCCTGATGAACGCGGGGATGATGGGGGCTTTGATCTATCTGCCGTTCTACATTCAAGGGGTCGAGGGAGTGGCTCCGACCTATTCCGGTTACATTACCATGCCCATGTCCCTGAGCATGGTGGTGGTCAGCTCGCTGACGGGCCGGATGATTACCAAGACAGGCAAATATAAACGGTATGCTCTGGCGGGACTGGCGGTCATGGTTGCCGGCATGCTGGTTATGGCGTATATGAATACCATCTGGATCGCCGTGGCGGCCATGATCATATTCGGCGTCGGTCTCGGACTCGGGATGCCGGTCTTCTCCCTGACGGTGCAGAATGCCGTGAAGCCGGCGGATCTGGGTGTGGCGACCGCCTCCTCCCAGCTGTTCCGGAACATGGGCGGCACGATCGGCATCGCGGTAATGGGCACCATTATGGCCACCAGTCTGAAGGATCAGCTGAAGCAGCTCATCGCTTCGGGACACGGGGCGGACTTGAGCAAGGTGGACCCGGCTGTAGCCAAGCAGCTGGCGGCCTTCCAGAATCCGCAGATTCTGCTGGACCAGCCGAAGCTGGAGCAGCTTCACAAATCGCTGCCGGATGCGGTACAGCCCCTGTTCGCCAAGCTGGTCGAGATGCTGCGCGACGCCTTGGCCGCCTCCTTGACCACCGTATTCCTCTGGGGCACGGGACTCTTGCTGGTGGCGCTGCTCTTGACCTTCTTCCTGAAGGAGATTCCGCTTCGGACCTCCAACCGCGCACAGACGCCCGCAGGGCCGGAAGCGTCCAAGGAGCAGCAGGTGGCGGCTCTGCAGGAATAGGACGCGCCTCTTGGATGCGGAAACGGATCGGTTCATGGTAAACTGGGGGTGGTTTACACAAGATTCCTTCCGATACGAAAGGGGCGATGATCATGCCGCTGATTCGCAATTCCTTCGTCCTGGTGTCGCCGGATTGCCCGGTTGAGCACAGCGTGGAGCCGGTCGTGAAGAAGGACGCCAAGCCTTCCGTCCATGCGCTCCAGTATGAGCTCCTGTCCTCCAAACCGTACCGGTACACGCTGGATGACCTGATCTACGAGGTGCATATCCGGCACAAGGAGATTCCCGCCGAGCTTGTGGAAGCGGAAGGGGAGCGCATCCGGGAGGAGCTTCTGAGCAAGAGCCATCCCTGCATGCGGGCCTCGATGCTTCCCAAGAAGTACGGGTGGGGAGTTCACTACGACGAAGAAGGCAAGCTGGCGCTGGTCGCCATGGAGTCGCCTGAATACCAGACCTTCGCCGAAGGAAAAGACGGAGGCGGGGTCAAGGTAGAGCCGGCCATGCGCAATAAGCGAAAATAAAGAAGAGGCTTCCGGGTTATATCCGGAGGCCTCTTCTTTATTTTTCTTCTATTGAAGCGTTTTCCGTTGTCTGACAATTTGACGGAATTATAGGCGGGCGATTTGACGATCTGTCTAATGCATCGGCCGGACCTAGGGTGTAACATGTCATTAAACATAACACAACAGAGGCCAAACGGACGAAAATCAGTTTAGAAGTGATGAAACATTACATTAACATAACAAAAGTGAGGTGGCCACGATGACCCTCCCTGCACAGACGGCCGATCCGAAGGTGCCCGAGATTGAGCTGGACCGGGTCAGCATGTGTTATGCGACCGATACCTCCGACGTCCTGGCCTTGGAGCAGGTCAGCCTCCGGATCGGCAAGGGGGAGTTCGTCTCCCTTCTGGGTCCCTCCGGCTGCGGCAAGACGACGCTGCTCCGGATCATGGCCGACCTGATCCAACCCTCCGGCGGCTCGCTGAAGGTGGCGGGCAAGAGTGCCAAGGAGGCCCGTCTGGCCCGGAAGTATGGCATCGTGTTCCAGCATCCCGGCCTGTTCGACTGGCGCAAGGTGAAGGACAACATCACGTTGCCGCTGGAGCTCATGAAGGTGAAGAAGCGGGAACGGGACGAGAAGGCGGCGGAGCTTCTGGAGCTGGTCGGTCTGCAGGGCTTTGGGGACAAATACCCGTGGCAGCTGTCCGGAGGCATGCAGCAGCGTGTGGCCATCGCCCGGGCGCTGTCCATGGAGCCGGAAATCCTGCTCATGGATGAGCCGTTCTCCGCCCTGGACGAATTCTCCCGGGAGCGACTCAACGAGGAGCTTCTGTCCATCTGGAGCAAGGTAGGCAATACCGTGGTCTTCGTGACCCACAGTATCCCCGAGGCCGTGTTCCTCTCCGACCGCGTCTTCGTCCTATCGCCCCACCCCGGCCGGTTGTCTGCCGTCGTGCCGATTCCTCTCGGGCGGCCCCGTACGAAGGAGATGCGCAACAGCCGGCCCTTCTTCCAGCTGATCGCAGACATCCGCGACAGCTTCGAGGGGGTGTAACGGGATGGACGGACAACTGATCCGAAGCCGTCTCTTGCCCATCCTGGTCTGGGTGTCGGCCGCCCTCCTGCTCTGGGAAGGATTGTCCTGGTACTTGACCCGCGTGGCGGAGACGCCGCTGGCCCAATCGAAGCTGCCTTACCTGCATGAGATCGCCCGAACCTTCGCGGATTATGGCGCCACGCTGTGGAAGGAGGGGGCCGTCACCTTCGGGAACGCCGCCATGGGCTTCGTCATCGGCGGAGCCGCAGGCGCCTTGCTGGCCGTTCTGATGAGCTTCTCCCGCAGGGTGGAGCAGCTGACCTTTCCCTACGCCGTTGCCTCGCAGATGATCCCCATCCTGGGGCTGGCCCCCATCGTCTACGGCATCGTCCGTGATGAGGATGCGGCCCGGGTTCTGATCTCCGGCTACATCACCTTCTTCCCGGTCGCGTTGAATATGCTCCACGGACTGCGCAGCGTCCAGCCCGCAACGCTTGAGCTGATGTACTCTTATGCGGCGAAGCCTTGGGAGATCTACTGGAAGCTCCGGCTTCCCGCATCGCTGCCCGGTCTCTTCAGCGGGCTGAAGATCGCCGCCCCCATGGCGGTGACCGGAGCCATCCTGGTGGAGCTCATGGGAGCCCGCCATGGCATCGGCGTCATCATGCTGAAGAATCTGTACTACGGTCCTTCCCATGTCTATATGTTCTGGTCCACCGTAATCGTAGGCGCGCTGCTTGGGATGGCCGGCTACCTACTGATGGGGCTGGCGGAGAGAGGACTCTCGCCCTGGCAGCCGGAATTCCGGATCAAAGGGGGCGGGAGGTGATGGAAATGGCGGAACGTACAACAGCGCCGGAACGAGCTGAACCGGCTGAACCCGGCTCCAGAGCCGGAACGGCAGCCTTGATCGCAGCTGTGACGCCTGTTGGAGCCGTGGTCCGGGTCACGAGGCGTAAGAAGAACGGAAGCGGGTGGCTCCTGCCCTTGGCGGCCGGCCTGCTGGTGCTGATCCTGTGGCAGCTGAAGGTGTTTCACAGCCTGCTCCAGCTGAAGACCTTCCAGCTTCCTCTCCCTTCAGCCATCGCCCAAGCGATTGCGGATAACGGGACGCTTCTGTTCTCGTATACCCGCTATACGGTGACGGAGGCGCTGGCCGGCATGCTGGCCGGTTCGGTTCTGGGCTTCCTGCTGGCCCTTCTGGCCACGGCCTGGCCCCGGTGGGGCGCCGGCGGCGTATGGCTGGCAGCCTCGCTGAACGCAGTGCCCATCGTAGCCTTGGCGCCGATCATGAACCTATGGTTCGGCGACGGCATTGGCTCCCGGGCCGCCATCGTCACGGTTGCCGCCATGGCGGCCATGGCCATTAATGCCCATAAGGGCATGAGCATGATCGAGCCTCTGGCGCTGGACCTGATGCACTCCTATGCCGCCGGCAAGGGTCAGGTGTTCCGGTACGTCCGGATGGCCAACAGCCTGCCGTTCGTCTTCACTGCCCTGAAGATCAACACCACGTCGGGGATGATCGGAGCCATCGTGGGGGAGTTTTTTTACTCGTCCAGGGGCTTGGGGTACCTGTTGTCCAACTCCATCAAGGTGGCGAAGATGCCTCTTGGCTGGGCGTGCATTACCGTAGCCGCGTTGGCGGGGGTGCTCCTGTACCTGATCGTCGAGCGTCTGGAGAAGCTCTTCATCCGGTGGCACCCGTCCGAACGGACGTGATGATCCGGTCTTCCGAACCGCAACCCTAACGGGGGATAAAAGTTTACGCGTCAAACCAAAGAGAGAAGCAAGGCGATTCCAATTCAAGAGGGAGTGCGATGGGATGAGAAGTGGAAAGCGGAAAGTTCGCGGGGTGTTGGCGTTGGCGGCCGTTACGGCGCTGACGGCGGTGTTGGCCGCTTGCGGCGGGGATAAGGAGACCTCTTCCTCCAAAGGGGACGCTGCCGTCAAGCTGCAGCTCAAGTGGGTGCCGCAGGCCCAGTTTGCGGGCTACTATGTGGCCTTGGAGAAAGGATACTACAAGGATGAGGGGCTGGCGGTGGAGATCGTCCCGGGCGGTCCCGACATCGTGCCGGAGCAGCAGGTGGCCAACGGGGCGGCGGACATCGGCGTGGACTGGGTGGCGAGCCTGCTGGCGCATCAGGAGCAGGGGCTTCCGCTGGTGGAGATCGCCCAGATCTACCAGAACAGCGGTCTGGTGCTGGTGTCGAAGAAGAGTGCGGGCATCAACGGTCCGGCGGACATGAAGGGCAAGAAGATCGGCAACTGGATGGGCGGCAACGAGTTCGAGCTGCTGGCTCTCTTCGACAAATACAAGCTGGATCCCAACAAGGATCTGCAATTCGTCAAACAGGGCTTCACCATGGACCAGTTCCTGAAGGGGGAGATCGATGCCGCTTCGGCCATGACCTACAATGAGTACCAGGTGGTGCTGGAGCAGGGGATTCCCGCCTCCGGCCTGAACGTGATCGACATGAACAAGGAAGGCACCGCCATGCTGGAGGATAACCTGTTCGCCAACAAGGACTGGCTGGCCAAGAACAAGGAGACGGCCGCCAAGTTCGTCAAGGCTTCGCTTAAGGGGTGGAAGGAAGCGGTGGAGAAGCCGGACGCCGCTGTGGACATCGTCATGAAGCAGGTGGAAAAAGGAAGCACCTCCAAGGACCATCAAATGAAGATGATGACGGAGGTGGCGAAGCTGGTGGCCCCGCAGGGCTTTGACCTGGCAAAGCTGGGCTATGTGGATGACGCCAAGTTCAAGCAGACCGCAGACATCGCCCTTCAATTCGGCGTCATCAAGAAGGCGGCGGACCTGAAGAAGGCTTATACCAATGAGATTGTCGAGATGGCGAACAAGTAAGGAGGAGGCGTACCATCCATGGATACGGTCAAAATCGGTCTCATACAAGCGTCCCATGATCTCGACGGCGGCGAGCCGGTGGAAAAGCACAAGGAGGCGGCAGTGGAAAAGCATGTCCGGCTGGTCCGGGAAGCAGCCGCCCAAGGGGCTCAGATCATCGGGCTGCAGGAAATTTTCTTCGGACCGTACTTCTGCGCCGAGCAGACGGCGAAATGGTACGCCGCCGCCGAGGAGGTGCCGGGCGGGCCCACGGTCCGATTGTTTCAAGAGCTGGCCAAGGAGCTGGCCGTGGTGATCATTCTCCCGGTGTATGAGCGGGAGGGAATCGCCACTTACTACAACACGGCCGCCGTCATCGACGCGGACGGCTCCTACCTGGGCAAGTACCGGAAGCACCACATCCCCCACGTGGGGGCCGGCGGCAACGGGTGCGGGTTCTGGGAGAAGTATTACTTCAAGCCGGGGAACCTGGGCTATCGGGTATTCGATACCGCCTATGCCAAGGTCGGCGTGTACATCTGCTATGACCGCCACTTTCCCGAAGGGGCGCGGATGCTGGGGCTTGGCGGGGCGGAGATCGTCTTCAACCCGTCGGCTACCGTGGCCGGCACCTCGGAGTATCTGTGGAAGCTGGAGCAGCCGGCTCATGCGGTGGCCAACGGCTACTATATGGCGGCCATCAACCGGGTGGGCGTCGAAGCGCCCTGGAACATGGGCGAGTTCTACGGCCAGTCGTACCTGGCGGACCCGAGGGGCACCATCGTGGCCATCGGCAGCCGGAACCAAGATGAGGTGGTGGTGGGCGAGATGAACAAGCGGCTGATCCGGGAGGTCCGGGAGAGCTGGCAGTTCTACCGGGACCGCCGCCCCGAAACCTACGGGGAGCTGGCCGGCTTGTAAGGGAAGGGCTCCGGACATCATCGAAAGGATGTGGAAGCGTGGCTGATCAAGATCCGAAGCCGATACCGAAGCTTCGCAACTATATCGGGGGAGGCTGGACGGAATCCGTCGGAGGACGATTCGAACCGGTTCCCGATCCGGCCACGGGCGAGATCATCGCCTACGTGCCTCTCTCCTCGCGGAACGATCTGGACCGGGCGGTGTCAACGGCCCGGGAGGCGTTCCGGGAGTGGAGCAGGGTGCCGGTTCCCCGGCGGGCCCGGCTGTTCTTCCGCTACCAGCAGCTCCTGACGGAGCGCTGGGAGGAGCTGGCCGCCTTGATCACCCGGGAGAACGGCAAGAGCTACGAGGAAGCTTACGGTGAGGTTCAGCGGGGAATCGAATGTGTGGAATTTGCGGCTGGCGCTCCGACCCTCATGATGGGGACCCAACTGCCCGATATCGCCACAGGGATGGAATCCGGCATGTACCGGTACCCGATCGGGGTGGTGGGCGGCATCGCCCCCTTCAACTTCCCCATGATGGTGCCCTGCTGGATGTTCCCGCTGGCCATCGCCTGCGGCAATACCTTCGTGCTGAAGCCCTCGGAGCGGACGCCGCTCCTGGTGAACCGCCTGGCGGAGCTCTTCTCGGAGGCGGGCTTCCCGCCCGGGGTGCTGAACGTGGTCCATGGTGCCCGAGAGGTGGTGAACGGGATGCTGGAGCATCCGGACATCGCCGCCGTCTCCTTCGTGGGCTCCCAGCCGGTGGCGGAGCACGTCTACAGGACGGCCGCCGCCCACGGCAAGCGGGTCCAGGCGCTGGCAGGCGCCAAGAACCATTCCATTGTTCTGCCGGACGCGGACTTGGAGCTGGCCGTGAAGAACATCGTCTCGGCCGCCTTCGGCTCTGCCGGCGAGCGGTGTATGGCCTGCGCGGTCGTAGTGGCGGTAGGTGCGGTTGGCGATGAGCTGGTGTCCCGTCTTCGGGAGGAGGCGGACCGTCTGCGCATCGGCAGCGGCATGGAGGAGGGCGTGTTCCTGGGGCCCGTCATCCGGGCCTCCCACAAGGAGCGCACCCTGGGCTACATCGAATCCGGCGTGGCCGAAGGGGCGGAGCTGGTTCGGGACGGTAGACGGGATGAAGCGGTATCGGGCTGCGGCTACTTCGTGGGCCCGACCATCTTCGACCGGGTGGAGCCCGGCATGAAGCTGTGGACCGACGAGCTGTTCGCCCCGGTGCTCTCCGTGGTCCGGGTGAACGATCTGTCCGAGGCCATCGCGGTGGCCAACCGGTCGGAGTTCGCCAACGGCGCCTGCCTCTATACGGACAGCGCCTCCGCCATCCGGCAGTTCCGCGACGAGATCGATGCAGGCATGCTCGGCATCAATGTGGGAGTTCCGGCTCCGATGGCCTTCTTCCCGTTCTCCGGCTATAAGAAGTCGTTCTACGGGGATCTGCATGCCAACGGGCGGGACGGAGTGGAGTTCTATACCCGCAAAAAAATGCTCACGGCCCGCTATGCCGGCCGAACGGGAGGTTGACGCCCATGGCGATGCAAGTGGACAGCGACCGGAACGATCCGGTGGCGAAGGACCGGAAGTACTTATGGCACAACATCACGCCCTACAACGAACACGAACCGCCCATGGTGGTCACGAGCGCACAGGGGTCATGGATTACGGATCACCAGGGCAGGCGGTACCTGGACGGCATGTCCGGCCTGTGGTGCGTGAACGTAGGCTACGGGAGGCAGGAGCTGGCGGAGGCCGCCTACAAGCAGCTGCTGGAGCTGCCCTACTATCCGCTGACCCAGAGCCATCTGCCGGCGATCCGGCTGGCGGAGAAGCTGAACGAGTGGCTGGAGGGAGAGTATGTGGTGTTCTTCTCCAACAGCGGCTCCGAAGCCAATGAAGCGGCCTTCAAAATCGTACGCCAATACCACCAGCAGCTTGGCCATCCCAACCGGTATAAGTTCATCTCCCGCTACCGGGCCTACCACGGCAGCTCGCTGGGCGCCTTGTCCGCCACGGGCCAGGCCCAGCGCAAGTATAAGTATGAGCCGCTGTCCGCAGGCTTCCTGCACGTGGCGCCTCCGGACAGCTACAGGCGGCCTTCCGGGATGTCCGAGGAGGCGTTCAATCTTCAATGCGCCCAGGCCATCGAGAACACCATCGTCTGGGAGGGCGTGGAGAGCGTAGCCGGGGTCATCATGGAGCCGGTTATCACGGGCGGCGGGGTCATCGTCCCACATCCCGTTTATCTGGAGAAGGTCCAGGAGATCTGCCGCAGGCACGGCGTGCTCTTGATCATCGACGAGGTGATCTGCGGGTTCGGCCGTTCGGGCCGCAGGTTCGGCCACCAGAATTTCGGCTTGAAGCCGGATATCGTCACCATGGCCAAGGGGCTGACCAGCGCCTATCTGCCGCTGTCCTCCACAGCGGTCCGCCGGGACATCTACGAAGCCTTCATGGGGCAGGAGGCGTACAGCCACTTCCGGCACGTGAACACCTTCGGGGGCAACCCCGCCGCCTGCGCCCTGGCCTTGAAGAATCTGGAGCTGATGGAGCGGGAGGGGCTGGTGAAGCGGGCGGAGCTCCTGGGCCGGAGGCTGCGGGAAGGGATGGAGGAGCTGCGGGATCATCCGCTGGTAGGAGACATTCGGAGCTTCGGCCTGATCCTCGGTATGGAGCTGGTGGCCGACAAGGCGACCAAGGAGCCGGCTTCGCCGGAAGCCGTCAAGCGGATCCTCTCCGGCTGCAAGGCCAAGGGCTTGATCATCGGCAAGAACGGGGATACGGTGGCGGGCTTCAACAACGTGCTGACCTTCGCTCCTCCGCTGGCCTCGACGGACGAGGATCTGGCCTTTATCCTGAGCGTCTTCAAGGAGGTCATGGAACAGCAGCTGCCGTGACGAGGTGGAGCCATCAGGCGCCGCCTTTGGAGCCGGAAGGGCCGGTGCCCGGAGCCGGCGGCTGCACAGTGCCATTGGTTCCGGCGACGCCGAGGCATTCCCGGTACCGGTCCGGATGAAGCAGCCGGAACGCCCGGAGCGCCACCTGGATGGAGATCCGGTGTTCGGGAGACAGGACGTCCACACCCAGCAGCTCCTTGATTTTCTCCAGGCGGTAATAGAGGGACTGCCGGACGATGAACAGCTTCTGGGCGGCGATCTGCTTGGAGCCGTCATGGTCCAGGTACACCTTGAGCGTGGCGAGAAGCTCGCTGCCCTTGGTCCGGTCGTGCTCCAAAAGAGGGCCAAGGCAATCCTGGATGAACGGGTCCAGGGTGGAGCCGCCGCCCAGCTGCAGCAGGAGACGGTAGATGCCCAGCTCCTCGTAGAGCACGGCGGGCGTGCCCATAATTTCCTGCATGGAGAGGGCCTGCATGGCCTCCCGGTAGGAAACGGGCGCATCCCGGAGATGGGTGCAGGCGTTGCCGCAGCCGACAGTTAACCGGTAGCCCTGCAAGGGCTTTTGGTCCGAGGTCTCAGCGGTTAAAGCGTCCAGGATCCGGCGGAAGCGGTCCTTGGCTTTGATCCGGGATTTCTGGTCTACGGCAATGACGGTGAGCCGTTCGTTGCGGACGGTGATGAAGGGGCGGTAGCCATGCTTTTCGAAGACGGAGCGAAGGTGGAGGGACAGGTGGTAGCGGATGGATTCCCGTTCATGCTCCTGGGAGGGCTGGTCCGCATCGGGGGATTGGCCGATCTCGATCAGGCATACCCGGAGATGGAGGTCTTGGATTCTCCCCAGATGGGGGCCGGCCAAAGCCAGCAGTTGTTTGTCGTCCTCCAGTTGACCGTTCAGAAGCTCCTCCACCCACCGGTTCTCCGCGAACAGCTTGCGCTCCTCCATATACCGGGTCCGGAGAAGCTCCTGCGCAATGGATAGGGAAGCGGAGTCCAACAGCAGGTAGTCCGTCTCCCGGGGCTGGCGTTCACAGATCATGGCCAGATACGCCCAAGTCTGACTCTGGGCCCCGATGGGCTTGACGATGGCGGTCTTGTCTTGGAAGGGGCGGATGTAAGGGGCCGCGTTGGGCTTGGATTCGTCCAGCTCCTGCCGGCAGTCGGCCAAAAACTGCAGAAGCTTTTCCTGATCGCCGGGCGGCGGTGCGGGGTGGAAGGTTGGGCTGCCGGGAAGCGGGAGGTAGACGAGTCGGGTCCGGGTGCTGCGGTGGAGAAGCTTCAGCACGTTGCCCGTCCCCTGGGAGGTTAGGGTCAGGCGATGGAACTCCCGGGAGACCACCTCCAGCTCCCGCAGCGTGTTGTGGTGACGGCTTAGAATCAGGGTGTGAAGATCTTGGGTGATGTCTACGAACCGCACGGTACGGTGGAACAGAATCAATGGGAAACGGTGCTCCTCCGCCAATCGGATCCAGCTGTCCGGCACGGAGGGGAAATAGGGCCCCAGCTCGACGCATAAGCAGGAGGCGCCTTGGTCGATGAGCTTCTCCATGAACGTGACGGAGCGGTCCGGGTCGGGGTGGAAGCCGACTCCAGTAGCCAGGATCATCTCTTCTCCATAGAGAAGCTTCTCGAAGGAGGAGATCTCCAGGACGTGAACCCAGCGCACCGGGCGGTCCAAGCCGGCAGAGCCCGCCGTCACCTGGGCGTCGGCGAATACCGGTCTTGCGATGGCTTCCTGTACGGTCAACGGCTGCTCCCAATCCAAGATGAACACCACCTTTACCGAGAGAATGTTAATGAATATAACATAACATAGTGAAAAGGGTTAGGGAATGCGAAGTAATGGATCGAAGAAGAGCTCTTTTATGGGGCGTTACGAGCTTTTGTGTTATAAAATCTAACGTGCGGGAGAGGGGGGTGCCGGATGTCCCAATTCACGATCCGGGCGGACCGTGTGGAGCGGCGGATCAGCCGGCTGGCGGAGATCGGGAGGATCAGCGACACCGGGGTATGCCGTCTGGCGCTGTCGCCGGAGGACCGGCAGGCGGCCGAGGTGGTTAAGGGTTGGATGGAGGAGGCGGGGCTTACGGCCCGCATCGATGCCTTCGGCAATCTGATCGGAAGGCTGGAGGGCCGCGATCCGGATGCGCCTGCGTTGATGATGGGCTCCCATATCGACACCCAGCCCTATGCGGGACGCTTCGACGGCATCATCGGCGTCATCGGCGCCATCGAGGCGGTCCAGACGCTGAGGGAGCAGGGGATCGTGCCGCAAATGCCGCTGGAGGTAGCCGCGTTCTGCGATGAGGAGGGCTGCCGTTTCAACAAAGGGCTGTTCGGTGTTCGGGGTCTGCTGGGCCGCTTGGAGGAGGGCGAGCTGGAGCGGACGGACAAGAACGGGGTGACCCGGAGGCAGGCGCTGCTGGAGTTCGGCGGAGACCCGGACCGGTTCGGGGCGGATCAGTATCCGCCGGGCCGCGTGGGTGCTTATCTGGAGCTCCACATCGAGCAGGGCCCTGTATTGGAAGCGATGGACCGGGCCGTAGGCCTGGTCACCGGCATCTCGGGCCCCATCTGGTGGACCGTGGATCTGTTCGGCTTCGCCGGTCATGCAGGCTCGGTTCCGATGCATATGCGCAAGGACGCCCTCGTGGGGGCGGCGCAGATCATCGCGGGACTCCGGGAGCTGGCCTCTCGGGAGCCCGGAGCCCCTACCGTGGGCACGGTCGGTTCCTTAAGGGTGTTCCCGGACTCGCGGAACATCATCCCGGAGCACGTGCAGTTCACAGTGGATCTCCGCGACATCGATCTGGAACGGCGCAACCGGCTGGAGGCGGAGCTGCGGGAGATGGTTGCCCGGACCGCCGCCGCCCATGGACTGCGCTATGAGATCCGGGAGGATACGGTCAGCGATCCCCGATACTGCGCGGACCATCTGAAGGATCGGATCCGGGAGGCGGCGGGGGAGATGGGAATCCCTCTGCCGGAGCTGATGAGCGGCCCGTTCCACGATGCTTTGGCCATGTCCTATTCCTGCGACTATGGGATGATTTTCGTCCGGTGCAAGGATGGGGTGAGCCACAATCCGAAGGAATATTCGTCGATGGAGGACATCGCCCTGGGTACGGAGCTCCTGTACCGGACGGCGCTCAAGCTATGTACAGCCGGGCAGTCCGTCCAGGCAGGCGTGGACTGAGCAAGACCATATATCACGACGGGGAGGCTGGCGGATGGAGAAGAGAGGTTTGCCGGGCATGCTGCCGATGGAGCAGTATGCCGCCAATTTTGCGGAGGCGGAGGCGGGACTTACGCCTAAAGCGGCGGCGGAGGAATCCAACCGCTGCTTGTATTGCTACGATGCCCCCTGCATCCAAGCCTGCCCGACGGGCATCAATATCCCTTCGTTCATTAAGCGGATCGCCACGGGCAATCCCGAGGGGGCTGCAGTTGCCATCATGGACGCCAATCCGGTAGGAGCCAGCTGCTCCCGGGTTTGTCCGACGGAGGTGCTGTGCGAGGGCGCGTGCGTCCTGAATGGGCCGTCCCAGCCGATCCGCATCGGACTGCTTCAGCGTTATGCCACGGACTGGGCCATGCGGGCCGGGAAGCCGCTGTTCCGTGCGGGAGCTCCGAACGGACTGAAGGTGGCCGTCATCGGCGGAGGGCCCGCCGGGCTGTCCGCTGCGCGGGAGCTGGCCCGGGAGGGCTTCGAGACCGTGGTGTACGAGGCGAAGCCGCTGGCCGGCGGGCTGAACACCCACGGCATCGTCTCCTTCCGCCTCCCGCAGGAGGTGGCGCTGTGGGAGGTGGAGCAGGTGCGGCAGCTGGGCGTGGACATCCGGACCGGAGTCCGGATCGGTACGGACGTGCCGGCCGCGAAGCTGCTGGAGGAGTACGACGCGGTGGTGCTGGCCGCCGGTATGGGAGAGGTCCCCCCTCTGGGGATTGAAGGGGAGGAGCTGGAGGGCGTCTACGACGCCATCCGTCTGGTCGAGGAGACGAAGAAGCCGGGCTATCCGCCCGTCCCCTTGTTGGGAGCCCGGGTGGCCGTCATCGGCGCCGGCAATACGGCCATCGATGCCGCCACCTGCTCGGTCCGGCTGGGCGCGGAGAAGGTGAAGATCGTCTACCGCCGCACCCGCAAGGAGATGACGGCCTACGACTTCGAATTCGAGTTCGCCAAGCAGGAGGGGGTGGAATTCAGCTGGCTCACCGCACCTAAGCGGATCGTTGGCGATGAGTACGGCCGGGTGACCCATCTGGAATGCCTCCGGTTGCGCCTCTTGGATCTGCCGGGCAAGGACGGGCGGCCCGTGCCGGAGCCGGTGGAGGGCAGTGAGTTCCTCCTGCCCGTGGACGCCGTCATCCTAGCGGTGGGCCAAACCCGCCACACCGGCCTGATCGCCCAGCTGGGGCTGAAACACGAGAAGGGGGTCGTCACCGTGGATGCGGACACCCACCGAACCTCGCACCCGAAGGTATACGCCGCCGGCGATGTCGTGTTCGGCTCAGGGGGCGGAGAGGCCATGGTGGTATCCGCCGCTGAGCAGGGCAAGCGGACCGCCCGCGCCATTATCCGCCACTTCGCCGGCCAGCCGAAGAGTGTGGCGATGTAAAGGGCCGGACGGAACCGGCCATCAATTAGAAGGAGGCGACCACCACTATGGCAGATCTGCGCATCAATCTGGCGGGTATCGATTCACCCAATCCGTTCTGGCTTGCATCAGCGCCCCCGACGAACACCGGCTACCAGGTCCAGCGGGCCTTCGAAGCGGGCTGGGGCGGGGCGGTGTGGAAGACGCTGGGGGAGCCCATCATCAACACCTCCTCCCGGTTCGCCGCCGTGAACTTCAATGGCCAGCGTGTGGCAGGCTTCAATAACATCGAGCTGATCACGGACCGCCCGCTGGAGGTCAATCTCCGGGAGATTGCGGAGACGAAGAAGCGTTTCCCGAAGAACGTCCTGATCGCCTCTCTCATGGTGGAGCCGAAGCAGGAGAAGTGGCATGAGATCGTCAAGCGGGTAGAGGCCGTCGGGGTTGACGGACTGGAGCTTAACTTCGGCTGTCCCCACGGCATGGCGGAGCGGGGCATGGGCTCGGCTTCCGGCCAGCAGCCGGACCTGGTGGAGCGCCAGACCTACTGGGTGAAGGAGGTGGCCGCCACTCCGGTCATCGTCAAGCTGACGCCCAACATCACCGACATCACCATGACCGCCAAGCATGCGGTGATGGGCGGAGCGGATGCGGTCAGCATGATCAACACCATCAACTCCTTGGCCGGAGTGGACCTGGATACCTGGAACACCATTCCCCATGTTGGGGGCAAAGGCGCCCACGGCGGCTACTGCGGCCCGGCCGTCAAGCCCATCGCGCTCAGCATGGTGGCCGAATGCGCCCGGCACCCGCAGATTCAAGCGCCCATCTCCGGCATCGGCGGCATCTCCACCTGGCAGGATGCGGTGGAGTTCCTCTTGATGGGCGCAACGGGCGTCCAAGTGTGTACGGCGGTTATGCATCACGGCTTCCGGATCGTAGAGGAGATGATCGACGGCCTGAACCGCTACCTCGACGCCAAGGGGCTGGCCTCCGTGACGGAGCTCATCGGGCGTGCCGTGCCCAAGTATTCCAACTGGGGCGATCTGGATCTGAACTACAAGGTCGTGGCCCGCATCGACACCGACACCTGCATCTCCTGCAACAAGTGCCACATCAGCTGCGAGGACACCTCCCACCAGTGCATCGAGCGCCATACGGACGTTCACGGCAAGCCGTTCCTGAAGGTGCGGGAGGAGGACTGCGTCGGCTGCAACCTGTGCTCCATCGTCTGCCCGGTGGACGGCGCCATTGAGATGGTGGAGGTCCCTTCGGCGCTGCCCCCCATGAGCTGGAACGACCGCCAGAAGGCCGTCGCCCGTCTGAACGCCCAATCCCCCGAAATGGAGGCGGTGTAACCATGAAGAAAATCATCAAAAACGGCACCATCGTCACGGCGTCCGACCAATACTTCGGCGACATCCTGATCGAGGATGGGATCATCGTTATGATCGGCGTGGACCTGGACGTCCCCGGAGCGGTTGTGGTGGATGCTTCGGGCTGCTACGTGTTCCCGGGCGGCATCGATCCCCACACCCACCTCGACATGCCCTTCGGCGGCACCGTCACGGCGGACGACTTCGAAACGGGCACCATAGCCGCCGCGTTCGGAGGGACGACGACGGTCATCGATTTTTGCCTGACGACGAAGAATGAGCCGCTGTCCAAGGCCGTCAAAACCTGGCACGACAAATCCAAAGGCAAGGCCGTTATCGATTACGGCTTCCACCTGATGATCGGGCAGATGAATGATGAGGTGCTGGAGGAGCTGCCCATCATCATCGAGGAGCAGGGAATCACTTCGCTGAAGGTGTTCATGGCTTACAAGAACGTCTTCCAGGCCGATGACGGGACCCTCTATAAGACCCTTCTCGCCGCCAAGGAGCACGGTGCCCTCGTCATGGTCCACGCGGAGAACGGCGACGTCATCGCCCACCTGATCGAGCAGGCGCTGGCCGCCGGTCATACAGAGCCCGTCTATCATGCGCTGACCCGGCCTGCGGTACTGGAGGGAGAGGCAACGGGCCGGGCCGCCAAACTGACGGAATTCGCCGATTCCCAGCTGTACGTGGTCCACGTGACCTGCGCGGAGGCAGTCCGCCAGATCGAGGAGGCGCGCCGCAAGGGCGTGCGGGTATACGGCGAGACCTGCCCGCAATATCTGATGCTGGACCAGACGGATCTGGAGAAGCCCAACTTCGAAGGGGCCAAGTACGTGTGGTCGCCTCCCCTGCGGGAGAAGTGGAACCAGGAGGTACTCTGGGACGCTCTGTGGAGCGGCTCGCTTCAGACGGTGGGCTCCGACCAATGCTCCTTCAATTTCAACGGGCAGAAGGATCTGGGCCTGAACGACTTCTCCAAGATTCCCAACGGGGGGCCCACCATCGAGGACCGCTTCAGCATCCTATACTCGGAGGGCGTCCGCAAGGGAAGGATCTCCATCCACCAGTTCGTGGACGTCATCTCCACCCAAGCTGCCAAGCTCTTCGGTCTTTTCCCCCAAAAAGGCACCATCGCCATCGGCAGCGATGCGGATCTGGTGATCTTCGATCCCAACGCGGAGCGGACGATCTCGGCCGCAACCCACCACATGAACGTGGACTACAATGCCTTCGAGGGGCTGCAGATCACCGGCGAGCCGGTATCCGTCCTGGTCCGGGGCGATTTCATCATCCGCAACAAGCAGTTCGTCGGTACGCCCGGCTATGGGCAATACCTGCGCCGCAAACGGTTCAACCCTCCGGCGCCTGCGCTGCGGACCGCCGGTGCGGAGCCGGTGAAGGGGGGCGTATCCTGATGTCATCCTACGAGGAATTTCTCAGCGAGAAGGAGGATATCGACGCCTACATCGCCCAAGGCTACAGCATCACTGCGCTGAAGGAGGATCTGGATGGTACGGAGGTCCGGTTCGTCCGAGGCGGCACGGAGCCGGGCCAGATGGTGCTGCTGCTGCTGAATCCCGATGCACGCAAATATGTGACCGCCCTCATACGGGGCGAGGCTTCCTGACGAAGCGTAAGCCCGATGATACAGGCCAACCGGACGGCATCCGGCTGGCCTGTTCTTGTCTCCGGCCGAATGAGCGGGATCCGGATTCCGATTCTTCCCATGCTCCCGAAACTCGTTTAGAATGGGAGAAAATAGGGCGAGAGAAAGGCGGAGATGGCGGTGTGGACGGAAGAGGTGGTCCGGTTTCAGCAGCGGGAGGTGCCAGTCTTTATCCATGTGGCGGCCGTAAAGGAAGATCAGACTCCCTTCACCTGCAGAGGCTACGGGTACCGGTCCGACCGGGAGGAGGGGGTCATACGGACGTATGTCTTGAAGAGCCAATGGCTTCGGCTGAACGAATATGCGGAGCTTCTCCGGGAGCTGGCCGTGCTGCTGACCTCCGGAGTGGATAACGAATCGTACCAATTCAAGGGACGCTTCCGGAATGCAGGTCCTCTGGATGCGGAGGATGCCGTCGCGTTGGCGGAGCAGCTGAGGCGGGTGTCCAAGTATGCTCCGGGCTTGCTGCCGCTGATCCGGGTCATGCCGTCGGACTGCTATGCCTTGGAGATCGGCATTCATTCGGTTTATACCCAGACTCCGGGCCCGGACGCAGGGCGCCCCGTAATGGAAGGAGGGAAGGGCCATGATCCTGCCCGCTGAACTGATGCCCCTCTTCGATGGGGCTTATCCCTCCTGCATCGTGACCGGTTCACCGGAGGGGATTCCGAATATATGCAATCTGACCCGGGTGTGGCATGCCGAGGACGGCACTGTAGCCATTGCAAATCAGCTGCTGAACAAGACCCGGGCCAATCTGCACCGGCGGCCCCTGGCGCTCTTGAAGCTGGTTCATCCGGGGGATTTCCGCCATTGGGAGCTGTCCGTACGTTATCTTCGCGAGGAGGACAAGGGACCGCTGTTCGACCGCATCCGAACCGAGCTGGAGGCCATCTCCTGGATGGCAGGCGTTGAGCTCGCGGCTCCTTTGAAGTCGGTACTGCTGCTCCAAGTGACGGCGGTCCGCGTCTGTACGGAGGAAGCCGTCCACCTCCAGCCTTCCCCGG
Organism: Oryzibacillus soli; assembly: GCF_051594765.1. NCBI lineage: Bacteria > Bacillati > Bacillota > Bacilli > Caryophanales > Paenibacillaceae > Oryzibacillus > Oryzibacillus soli. The sequence goes on along the minus strand of NZ_JBPPGJ010000013.1, from coordinate 78,058 downwards.
AACGATATGGGGAATTGCTGTCTGCCTTGGCGGACGCCCACGGGTGGAAGCGCCTGTCCTATTGGGTGCCGGGCGACCGGGATGGCGAGGTGAAGCTGAAGGCGTCGAGAGGGGTGCCGGGTGCAGGCGTGGAGGCTTCCGCCTTGTCCGCCATGGAGCGGCTCGCATGCTGGGTACGAAGCGAGAACCGGGTCATCCGGTTTCACCAGATCCGTTCGCAGCTGCGGTATCTGCACTCCATCCGGCCCGGTCGGGAAGAACCGGGTGAACGGATGGCGGAGATGCCCATCACGGAGGATTCGCCTGCCGGCTATCTGGCCTTCCCGGTGCCGTCGCACCAATCGGTGGCGGGCATGGTCATCTGCGAGGATCCCGGTGAGCCCTTAGGAACCCTTGCGTCCATCGAGGACGGCTATATCCGGATCTTGTCCGGCATGCTGGGAGAGGCCTTATCTGCGCTTTCCGCCGATTCCGGGGAGAACCGGGAGGCGCTGTTCAAGCAGGCGGTGGAGCGGGCCAAGCTGAAGTGGGACAAGGAAACCGACCCGTTCTATACGGCGCTTAGCGCCAGGGAGCGTCAAGTCGCCATTCACGTGGCCAAGGGCTCCCCCAATGCGGAGATCGCCCGGGCGCTGTTCATCAGTCCAAGGACGGTCACAACGCATCTGGAGCGGATCTACCAGAAGCTCGAGGTGGCTTCCCGCAGCGCTTTGACCCGCTATGTGATGGAAAAGGGGCTGCAGAACGGCGAGTAATCCCCTCCGCGGAGCAAAATACGTAATTCAACCGATACCATAAAGCCGGCCGGAGCCGCTATGATGAGAGCAGTTCTTCATTCCTCATGAAAGCGGTGTTGGTCAATGATAGGGTTGGTTGTTCTACATGTATTGTCTGCCGTGCTCGGCATGGGACCCGCCTTCGCGTTCCCCTGGATGCTTAAGCGAACCTCTTCGATTCGGGAGCTCCAGAGCCAGGCCGGGATGGTGGCCCGTCTGGAGGTCTTTCCCAAGATATTCGGCACTCTGGCCGTCCTCTCGGGTCTGGCTTTGTTCTTCGCCGGCTCCTACGGACCTTTCCGGCAGCTGTGGACACTGTGCTCTCTGGTCCTATTCGTTCTTATCGAAGTGCTGGTGATCGGATACCTGAACCCCGCAGCCGTCCGGCTGCTCCGGCTGGCCGATGAGCTGTTGGAGCGGCAGGTGTCCGAAGTGACCCCGGAGCTGGCGGCTGTAAGCACCCGGGTGCGTAATCTTCATCTCTGGTCCGGTATTCTGGGTCTGGCGATCTTCATCTTGATGATCGTCAAGCCGCACTAGGAGGGGATGGCATGGATACGCAGCTTCAGCGACGGTATTTGGGATGTCTGCAGACGGAGCGGCAGGCTCCCGGCTTGGATTATTTGCGGATGCTGACCCGCCGGCACCTCCACCGGTTCCCTTTCGAGAATATGAGCAAGTTCCATTATTACTTGACCTTGGGTAAGACGGGCTGGAGCTGGATGCCGACTCTGGAGACGTTCCTGGACCGCTTCGAACAGGAAGGCTTGGGCGGGAATTGCTACATTCTGAACCTTCATTTCGGACGCCTGCTGGAATCGTTGGGCTTCGCGGTGGAGACGGTCCGGGCGACGGGCGGGAATGTCCACTTGGCCAACAAGGTGACGGTGGGGGGACGGTCCTATTACGTGGACGTCGGCTATGGAGCCCCGTTATTTGACCCGATCGATCTTCTGGAGGAGCCCCGGTTTACCCGCCTGGGGGAAGAGGTGGAGATCTCCAGAGTGGAGGAGGGCCGGTATATGATCGACCGGAGAACGGACGGACGCAGCTTCGTCTCCAAGTGTATCGAATGGGGAGCGGTGGACCCGGAGAGCTTCGGGCCCCATATCACCCATTCCCTGCGGGACGAGGACGACAATCCGTTCATGAGACGGATCGTCTGCACCTTGTTCAAGCCGGATGCAGCTTACTCCGTCGTGAACAACAGGCTCTTCATCAAGTCGGACCGCGGCGTGACCGTCCATGATTTTCCGGAGAAGCGGGATTGGATGCAGATGATGGCGGCAAATTTCGGCTTGCGGGAGGAACGACTGATCGAGGCACTCCGATTCGTGGCGGAACGGGGGAACCCGCTGTTCTAAGCCCTTTCCCCGCTGAAGAAGCGGGTAGCCCGCAGGAGCTCCGCCGTAATAAAACGGACCCTTGCGGGCCGGATTCCGTTATTTACTTTCTCGTGAAAGCAAGCTATACTGAAGTCGGTGATCCCATGAATAAAACGTATACATTGAAGGAAATCGCACAGGAGCTTGGCGTGTCCCGGGCGACCATCGACCGCGTCATCCACAAGAGGGGAGACATCGGCGAAGAGACCACCAAGCGGGTGCTGGAGTTCCTGGACCAGGTCGGGTATGTGCCCAACAAGGTCGGCCGCAACCTGGCCAAGCGGACGGAGAAGCATATCCGCGTGCTGTTTCACGACGAGGACAATCCGTTCTATCAGGACGTGCGGGCCGGAGCGGAAGCCGCCGGCGAGGACGTGCGGGACTTCGGCTACTTCGTACATCTCCATAGCGTAAGAAGGAATCCGAAGGAGCAGCTGGAGCTGTTCCGGCGTCTGGTGGCGGAGGGAGGAGCGGATGCCGTGGCCTTGTCGCCCTTCGACCCGGAATCCTTCCGACATGCGGTGGCGGAAGCGGCGGACCGGAGGGTGCCTCTCGTGCTGTTCAACAACGACATCCCGGACAGCGGCCGTCTTCTCTACGTCGGCGCCAACTACCGTCAGAGCGGCCGTCTAGCGGGGGAAGTGCTGGCCAAGCATGTCCAGGAAGGCGAAGTGGCGGTGCTGAGCCGCTATTCCGATTACTGGCATAACCGGGACCGGATCGCCGGCTTTCGGGAGACGCTGGAAGGATACAGCGGGATCCGCATCGCGGAGGAGCGTCCCGAGTGCAAGGACCGGGAGTCCGCTTACGCCTGCCTGAAGCAGCTGCTCGAAGCCAGACCGGAGCTCAGGGGATGCTTCGCCGCCGATAACGACGAGGGCATCATCGACGGACTGTGCCGTGCCGTACGGGAGTCCGGCAGGAAGGACTTCTGCCTCATCACCCTCGATCTGAACGAGGAGTGCCGCCGCGGGCTGAAGGAAGGCGTGATCACGGCGACGATCGGCCAGGATCCTTTTGCCCAAGGGTATTACGCGGTGAAGCTCTTGTACCGTCTCCTGTCGGACAACAAGCTGCCGAAGCGGCGGGAGTGCTACACGAAGCTGGAGGTCATTTACCGGGAGAATCTGGACAATGCGGCGAATAATGCGATTCTGATACAGGCGGATTAAGAGAGGCCGGAAACGGGGGAATCCCGGTTCCGTCTCTTTTTACACCATAACTTTCACGTGAAAGTAACTCTATCGACAGGAGGATGCTGCATGAGCTGGTACCAACGAAGCTACCGACGCAACCTGGTGGATATGCACATTGAGGAGTGGGATAAGGAGTTCCTGTCCCGGTTCGACCCGGAGGACTACTTCCGGAATCTGAAGAAGGGCCATGTGGAATCGCCTATGATCTACATTCAGTCCCATGTGGGCTACTGTTACTGGCCGACAGAGAGCGGGCATATGCACGATGCGCTCCGCGGGCGGGAGACGATGATCCGGGATCTGTTCGATCTGTGCCACAAGGACGGGATGAACGTCATCGCCTACTACAGCCTGAACTATAACAACTGGGCGTACGAGGCTCATCCGGAATGGCGCATGCGCACGCTGGCCGGGTACGGCACGCGGGACAATATGGATACCTGGGAGGGGGAGCTGCCCTTCTGGATGATCCGCAACCGCAACGGCAGAATGGACCGTGGAAGCCGCTTCGGCATGTGCTGTCCCAACAGCGCGGGCTACCGGGAGTTCGTCTTCGAGCAGATCAAGGAGTTCACCGCCTACTTCGAGTTCGAGGGAATCTTCTTCGACATGATGTGGTGGCCGATGGTCTGTTATTGCGACTCCTGCCGGGACCGATGGAACCGCGAGGTGGGCGGCCCCATGCCGACGGTGGTGGACTGGAGCGACGAGCGGTGGAACCTGTTCCAGGCCAAGCGCACCGAGTGGCTGACGGAGTATGCCCGCACCATGACCGACGAGCTGAAGAAGCATAAGCCGGACTGCTCCGTAACCCACAACTATCAAGCGCTGAACCCCTGGTTCTACGGCGTCACCGAAAATGTCACCCTGGCCAGCGACTACGCGGCCGGCGATCTGTACGGCGGAACGGCGGACCATTCCTTCGCCTGCAAGCTGTACTACAGCCTGACGCAGAACCAGCCCTTCGAATTCATGACCTCCCGCTGTTACCCGGGGCTGGAGGAGCATACGACCATGCGGAGCAAGGACCAGCTCCGGCTCAGCGTCATGACGGCGCTGATGCACCACGGCGCCTGCGTCATGATCGACGCCATCGATCCCCGGGGCACGCTGGACACGCGCGTCTATGACCGGATCGGAGAGGTGTTCCGGGAGGTGGAGCGGCTGGAGCCGTACCTGGAGGGACGACTGGTCACCGATGTCGGCGTCCTCTGGAACATGAACGGCAAGCTGGACCCGGATCAGAGCGGTCTGCCCGTAGGCAGCACGAAGCTGGACTTCTTCAAGATGCCTCAATTCGACGCCGCTCTGAACGCCTCCAATGCCCTCCGGGCCCACCACGTTCCGTTCGGCGTGCTGCACAACGTGAAGCTCCTCGAGACGGAGCTGGAGCAGATCAAGGTGCTGGTGCTGCCGGATGTTCATATGCTGGGCGCCGCAGAGGTGTCCGCAGTGAAAGCCTTCGTGGAGCGCGGAGGCAGTCTCTACTTCAGCGGGCATTCCGCGCCGGAGCTGGCGGAGGAGCTGTTCGGGCTCCGGTTCGACGGCTTCACGGAGGAGAGCGTCACCTATATGGCGCCAACCCACGCCGGATGCGCTCTGATGCCGGATTACAATCCGGACTATCCGCTGGCGCTGTTCATGAAGCAGGCCCGGCTTACGGGAACGCCGAAGCCCGGGGTGGAGGTGCTGGCTACGATGACGCTGCCGTATACCGGACGTTTCGTCTCTATCCATTCCAATCCGCCGGGCAAGGCAACGGAGCTGCCGTCGATGCTGCGCACGGCTTACGGCAAGGGAATGGTGGTGTGGGCGGCGGCGCCCATTGAAGCGGCGGTCCGGGAGCAGCACAGCACGATTTTTGCGGGGATCGTGAGGAGCCTGGGCGGGGAGCTGTCCTTCTCGGCGGAAGCGCCGGAGCAGGTGGAGCTGGTCTTGTTCGACGTGCCGGAGAAGGGGAGGAAGTATGTGAACCTGCTGAACATCCAGGATTCTTTCCGGGTGATTCCGCTGCATGACTTCATCGTATCGGTCCTGTCGCCGGAGAAGCCGAAGCGGGTCGTATCTCTGCCGGAGGGCCGGGAGCTGCCGTACTTCCACGAGGAAGGCCGGGTCCGCATTCCGGTATCGAAGCTGGAGCTTTACGCCAAATGGGCGATTGAATATTAAGAGACGATGGAGAGGAGATCGGATACGATGAAGCGTTCAACGCGCGAGTTGGCTCAACAAGCACTGGATCAAGGGGAGGGCATCCTCCGGCTGGCGCCGGCCTGGGTCCCGCGCTCCTTCTGCCGTCCCGGCAAGCGGATCAAGCTGCATCCGGACGACTACTATAAGCTGGGGCTGGAGCGGGGCGGCATTGATGAGCGCTGGCTGGCCTCCACCACCCATGCGGAGAATGGGCCGCTGACCCCGGAGGACGAAGGCCTGAGCTATATTGTGGTGGACGAAGCGGCGGGCGGCAAGGTGCTGCTGCGAGATGCGGTGGAGGCGCTCGGAGGCGCCATCATCGGCGAGGGGCTGTGGAAGAAGTACGGCGCTTGGCCGGTGTATTCCAAATTCTTCGACAATATGGGCCCGCTACCCCACCATGTCCATCACCGCGACGAGCATGCCGCCCGGGTGAACCAGAAGGGAAAGCCGGAGATGTATTTCTTCCCGGCCCAGATGAACAACCACGGCGGTGAGTTCCCCTTCACCTTCTTCGGCTTCAATCCGGAGACGACGAAGGAGGAGGTCCGCGCAGCGCTGGAGCGCTTCGACAAGGGGGACAACGGGATCCTGGACCTGTCCCGCGCCCATAAGCTGACGCTGGACACCGGCTGGGATGTGCCTCCCGGCGTGCTGCACGCGCCGGGCAGCCTCTGCACCTATGAGCCGCAGTTCGCCTCCGACGTCTATTCCATGTGGCAATCGGTGCTCTACGGCGGCCAATGCGTGCCCCCGACCCTGCTCTGGAAGGACACGCCGGAGGAGGAATTGGGCCGCTTCGATTACCTGATGGACGTGATGGATTGGGAGCGGAACGTGGACCCGGACTTCCACCGCAGGAACTTCATGGCGCCGATCCCCGCGGGGAATGCGGAGGAGATGAAGCGGGCCGGCTACCTGGAGGAATGGATCTGCTACAAGTGCGCCCTTGTCAGTGCCAAGCGCCTGACCGTGTATCCGGGGCAGACCGTGACGGTGACGGACAGTGCCGCCTACGGCTTCATCCTGATTCAGGGTTACGGCACATGCGGCGTCTGGGACATGGAGACACCCACGCTGATCCGCTACGGCGAGCTGACCCGCGACGAGTTCTTCGTCACCGAGGCCGCCGCACGGAATGGTGTGACCATCACGAACCGCTCGGCCTCCGAGCCGCTGGTGATGCTGAAGCATTTTGCCGAGAACCCGGACTTGAAGCTGGGGTAAAGGGAAGGGACCGCAACAGCGGCCGGGAAATCGGCCTGTGCGGTCCCTTTTTTCGCGCGCAGCTGCTGGGCCGTCAGCCCAGCTTGGGCTTGGAGAAGAACGTCTTCAGCGCCTTGTAGACGTCGGCTTTTTCCCGGATCACGTGGTACAGGAACTTCTTGTGCTGAATGTGCTTGAAGGCGGACATCAGGGTGCTGCTCCGGTTGTACTGGTTCACCTCGCCGTAGCCGAAGAGGTTGGTGCGCTTCATCAGCTCACCGATGAGCTGGACGCACTTCTCATTGTCGGAGGTCAGGTTGTCGCCGTCGGAGAAGTGGAACGGGTAGATGTTCCAGTTGGCGGGGGGATACCGCTTCTCGATGATCTCGAGCGCCTTCGAGTAGGCGGAGGAGCAGATGGTGCCGCCGCTTTCGCCACGGGTGAAGAAGTCCTCCTCCGTCACCTCCTTCGCCTCCGTATGGTGAGCCACGAAGACGATCTCCACGTGCTCGTACTTGCGGCGCAGGAAGCGGGTCATCCAGAAGAAGAAGGAGCGGGCGATATACTTCTCAAAAGACCCCATGGACCCGGACGTATCCATGAGCGCCAGCACCACGGCGTTGGAGTGGGGCTTCTCCACTTCGTCCCAGGTCTTGAACCGGAGATCGTCGGGGGAGATGCCGTGAATACCGGGCTTGCCGGAGTTGGCATTGCGCTTCAGGTTCTCCATGATGGTCCGCTTCTTGTCGATGTTGGACATTATGCCCTTCTTGCGGATGTCGTGGAAGACCACATCCTTGGCCTGCAGCTTCTCCTTCTGCTTCTCCTCCAGATTCGGAAGCTCCAGCTCCTCGAAGAGAATCTCCTCCAGCTCCGCCATGCTGATCTCGGCCTCGTAATAGTCCTCACCGGGCTGGTCCCCGGCTCCCTCGCCCTTGCCCGGGCCCTTCTGGGCTTGGGGATCGACACCCAGCACGTCGCCGACCTGGCTGTCGCCGTCGCCTTGGCCCACATGCTTCTGCTTGTTGTAATTATATCGGAACCGGTACTCGTCGATGCTCTTGATCGGAACCCGGACGACCTGTCTGCCGTCGGACAGGATGATGCTTTCATCCGTAACGAGGTCCGGCAGGTTCTGGCGGATCGCTTCCTTCACCTTTTCCTGATGCCGGGTCTGGTCCTGATAGCCTTTGCGGTGCAGCGACCAATCCTCCCGGGACACGACGAACAGCGGGCTTGTCATGCTTGGAGCACCTCCTAGGGTTAATGGGGTTATACGGCAAAGTCCACGCGATAGGGCGATGTGCGGCATGGGGTTGTTACTAAATATATTCCGATTCCCCGGGGGTATGTGATGCGGGGAAGGATTTTGACGCAAGGTCTTGGCGGTTGGAGGATAATGGAAAAGGGGTGTCGAAGTGTACTTCCATTACATCTGTCGAGGAGGAATGAGAATGGCAAGCATCTTTAATCCGAAGCATCTGACGTACAAGCTGAGGCAGTCTCCGATTCCGGAGTTCGCGTGGCATACCAGTGAGAGATTGTCGGATACCGCTTCGTCGGAGCACCTTGTATTCGACATCCGGTCCCTGGATCCGGGCAAATATTCGTTCCCGTACCATTTCCACCGAAATGCCGAAGAGATGTTCGTGGTTCTGTCGGGGCGTGCCATGCTCCGGACACCCGAGGGCTTCCGGGAGCTGGAGGAGGGGGATGTGGCCTTCTTCGGCATCGGGCCGGAGGGAGCCCATCAGCTGTATAACCACACGGAAGAGCCCTTCCGGTACTTGGACATCCGTACGGACCAGGGGCTGGACGTGGTGGAGTACCCGGATTCCGGGAAGATCAATCTGCTGCCCGAGCAGGAGATCTACCTCCGGGAGGACCGGGTGGACTACTACCTGGGGGAGGACCAACCAGCCGAACATTGGAAGGGCTGTCCCGGACATCCGTCCGCTGGGGAGCCCGACCGTTCGGACCTGAAGGAATAAGGGACGGTGAAGAGGCTGCCCCATCTGTCGAACAGGCGGGGGTGATCCCGTCCGCCGCCCGTCTTTTTCCAATAATGGACCATAGAGCGTAGGCCCAAAGTCTGGTATGATGGTGGCAGCGCCTTCATTTATAGGGAATAGAGGGGAATCTATGAGAAGCAAGGGTTGGCTCGCCGTATCGATGGCCATGGCAGTAGGGTGGTTCGGAGTCGTTGCGCCGGTATCGGCGGAGCCTTCAGTGGAGGTCCGGACGGAGCAGATCCGGGCCGGCGGCAAGACCTGGACCGTCAAGACGGTGCGTGTGGATCTGACGGATCCGATGCTCCGGATCGAGCCGGTGACGGCGGAAGCGGGGATCGGCTACGACGAGCCCTTCGATTCGATGCTTGCAAGGACGGGAGCGGTGGCCGGCGTGAACGGCACGTTCTTCAATGCGTATGAGAAGGAGGCGGATATCCGCTATCCCAACGGGCTGATGATGGCAGGCGGGGAAACGCTGCATTCGGGCGAGAACCAGTCGCTCCTCCTTCAGGCGGACAAGACCGCGGCCATCCGGCAAATCGCCTTGGGTGTCCGGGTGACCTTCATCCGGGGCAAAGTAACCTCTACCTACTTCCCCTGGGGAATCAACAAGTATTACGGCGATCAGGAAACGGACCAGGTGGTGTGGTATACGCCTGCCATGGGCCGGGAAATTGCCTGGACGGGGACGAAGGTCGTGATCCGGGAGAACAAGGTGACCGAGATCACGGAGCGGACGGTGACGGTGCCGACGGACGGGTATGTATGCTTCGTGGGCAACAGCGCCAACAACCGGCAAAATCTTCTCCCCCGCATTAAAGTCGGCGATGAAGTGGAAGCGGTCACCGTGGCCAAGAATCCGGTAACCGACGAAGATCTGGATCCGGGACAATGGATCGCCGCCATCGGGGTCGGGCCCAAGCTGGTGACAGGCGGCGCAGTGGATGTGGATTACAAGCGGGACGGCTTCGAGGATCCGAAGATCACCACCCAGGCCAACCGGAGAAGCTTCGCAGGACTGGACCGGGAAGGACGGCTGGTGCTGGGCACGATGGACGGCGCCACGGTCCGGGAGGAGGCGGAAGCGGCGTTGGCGCTGGGTCTTACGGAAGCGATGAACCTGGATGGCGGCGCCAGCTCGGCCCTCTATGGGGACGGGAGGATGCTGACCGCGCCGGGCCGGCCGCTCAGCAATGCGCTGGTGGTCCGGCGGATGGAGGAGGCGCAGGTGCAGATCGCCGTGAACGGCAAGTTCGTCCCGAATTTCCAGGGCTTCATCCGGAATGAGACGACCATGGTTCCGATCCGGCCCCTGCTGCAGGCGATGGGAGCGTCGTTCGTATGGGACGGACAAGCTTTCCAGCTGACGGTTAAGAAGGACGGGCAGACGCTGGTGCTGAAGGCGGGTGACCGGACGGCCTTATGGAACGGAGAAGCGCGTCCTCTGAAGGAGCCCGCCGTGCTGGTGGACGGGCATCTGGTGCTCCCCCTCCGGTTTATGGTGGAGACGTGGGGCGGCAAGGTGGACTGGGACGGCAGCTTGTTCCGGGCCAAGGTAGAGATCGGCGGGTCTTAAGGGAAGAGGGTGTCCCCAAGGTAATCTGGGGGCACCCTCTATTTGCATTAGGAATCCCGGTGTCCGACGGAGATCCTTCCGGCTTCGGTGGCCTCGTTCCGTGTGCCGTCCAGCGCAGGGGGAAGCCATCCGGAGGCGGAACGTACCGGCTTGTAGATCCCTTCCGGAGCGGGAATGTCCTTCCAGGTCCGGTCCTCGCCGTTGAACTGGGGGAGCCAGGGCGAGAGCGCCTCGAACATCTCGTCGCACATGGCCCATACCTCCTCCGGCGTGCAGACCGCCGAGGTCAGAGGATCGTGCAGCGCCGCCAGCTTCACCAGCTCCCGGTTCCCCGTCAACGCCGCTTCTACGGCCATCTCCTGCACGCTGATGCTGGTTCGGCAGGTGGCGGCGCATGCCAGGGGAAGCGCTCCGACCCAGGAGGCTTGGATGCCGTTGCGGTCCGCGTAGCAGGGGAGCTCAACGGTGCAGCCATCAGGCAGGTTCGTGATGAGCCCCCGGTTGCCGACGTTGAAGTGGCCTCTGTAGGTCCGGCCCGTCTCCAGCGCTTCAATGATGTAGGAGCCATGCTCCTCTGACCGCTCTCCCAGCTTGATGTACTCGGCCTCGCCGCTCATCCACTTGGGGTACATCCGCTTGTACTCATCGGTTTTGTCCCGGCAGTGGTTCAGGTAGCCGGCGGTCTCCCCGCCGATCCATTCGCCCGTATAGATCCAGCGGGAGACTTCCTCCTTGCGCTTGCGGTACCAGGGCAAATATTCGCTCAGGTGCCCGTTGGATTCGGTGGAGTAATAGCCGAAGCGGCGCAGCACGTCGATCCGGCAGGGCTCCCTCCGGGACAGCTCCGGATGCTTCTCGAAGGCCTCGAGCAGGTACGGCGTCATATCCCGCCCCTGATGGGACACTTGAATGTACCAGGTCTGGTGATTGATGCCGGCGCAGATGAAGTCCACCTCCTGCTTCGGCAGGCCCAGGGCCGTCGCGATCTGATAATGGCCGCCCTGCACACCGTGGCACAGACCGACCACAGGCACGCCTCCCGCCCGGCGCAGCGCCCAGGTGTTCATGGCCATCGGATTGGAGTAGTTCAGCAGCAGGGCGTGAGGAGCAGTCTCCCGCATATCCTTCGCCAGATCCAGAAGGACCGGAATCGTCCTTAAGGCGAAGAACACGCCGCCCGGTCCCAGCGTATCCCCGACACATTGGTCCACCCCATACCGGAGCGGAATCTCCACATCGTATGCGAAGGCCTCCAGCCCGCCGACCCGTGCCGTACAGAAGACATAATCGGCTCCGGCTACCGCTTCCCGGCGGTCGGTCGTGGCCCGGATGATTGCCGGCAGACCGTTGCTCTCGATCATCTTGCGGCACAGGTCCGTGACCAGCTTCAGGTTCTCTTCGTGAATGTCCATGAAGCGGAACTCCGTGTCCCGGAATTCCTCCACGGCCAGCAGGTCCATCATGAGCCTGCGGGTGAAGCCGATGGAGCCGGCTCCGATCATCGCTATTTTCAACACCCGGATCTCTCCCTTGTTATAAAATGTTGCTCTGCCCATTTCTCGCATTCATGATACAATACCAGGATAAGAGAAGCATTCAAGCGGTACAATGGTAAAGAAGTGCGAATGGAGGGTAATATATTGCTGGATGCCATGGATGATTCCTACTCCTTCCGTTACCCGGGATTCCCCGATTACGGGTGCGGCTATGTCAGGGCGGTGGGGCGGGAACGGGTGAACACGGCGGATTATGATTGGGATGGGATGGCGCGGCAGGACCGGAATATCTGCATCTTCCAGATCACCCTGTCCGGCAGGGGGGAGATTCGGTTGGACGGCGAGATGCACAAGCTGGAGCCGGGGATGGCGTTTTTTGTGCCCGTTCCCGGGGGGCACCGGTATTATTTTCCGGAGGGGGCCGATCATTGGGAGTTCCTCTATCTGATTCTCCCTCTGACCGAAATGCCTATCGATTATATGGCGAAATACGGCTCCATCGGGGTCTACGACGAGGACGGAGAGGCAGTCCGCCTGCTGCGGCGGATCCACAGCCTGGCGGTTAACCGGCAGATCCGGGACGGGTACCAATCCTCTGCCTTAGCTTACCAATTCATGATGGAGCTGTTCCGGAGCCGGACGGCGCCTTCCGCTGACGAATCCGGGCTGCCGGAGGCGGTGAGCCGGGCCCTTCGGTATATGGAGCGGCATTACGGCCGCATCGGGGGTTTGGACGATCTGGCGGCGGTATCGGGACTGTCCCGCTACCATTTTCTCCGCCTCTTCCGGAGCGCAACCGGGACCACTCCCGTGGAGCATCTCAACAAGCTGAGGATGGAAAAGGCGGCGGTCCTGCTGCGGACCACGGACCGTACGCTTGATGAGATTGCGGCGCAGGTGGGATTCGCCAACGGCAACTATTTCTCCAAGGTGTTCCGGCATTGGGTCGGCACCTCGCCGGGGCGATACCGTTCCGGCAAGGACATGGACACGGCCGGCAATCTGACCATCCGCTGACAGCTGCAGGATACTCCGGCGAACGAAAAAAAGCACCCGTGAAGGGTGCTTCGGACACTGCCGCGCCTGCTTGTTCGCAAGCAGTTACACGGCGGAGGCCAGGATCAGGCCGATGATGAACATCAAGGCTAGAAAACCGATGACGAGACCGTTGAACACGGTGCCCAGCACCGCGAAGACCTTCTTCCGCTCCCGCTGCACGCAGCCGACGATGCCCAGCACCAGCCCGATCAGATTGCCGGCGAAGGTGCCGAGCATCAGGAAGAGGATGACGGCCAGCTCCGGCATATCCTGAATCCGCTGGGTCACCTCTTCGGATTGGACCGCGTCCGGATCGCTGAAGTCGATGACGCTGGCCAGCTGGGTGATGAATGCGACCAGCAGGGCTACGAAGGCGACGGCCATCACGCCGAACAGGATGAAGGAAGCAATGCCGAGCCCGGAATGCTTGCGGACGGGAGGAACATCGTCCTGCACGGGCGTGAAGCCTCCGGCGTGGGGGATGGGGGAGGACTGCACAGGCGTGAAGCTGAAGGGATCCTGCTCCTGGGGGCGCGTCCGTTCATTCTCTTGTGCATTCTCCTGCCCCTGGGGATCTTGCGATGAATCGTTCTTCCATGGATTGTCCAAATCGGGGTCACCTCGTAAGCTGTTTTGCTCATCGTATCATGGGAAATCGTGGTAGCGCAATGGGAGGTAATTACAGAAATTTAGGCAATTTCCGCCAAAATGTGGTATGATTTGTCGTAGGTGCGCTGTATACTAATCGGGTACAAAAGGGAGGAATCGATATGAAATATACGTTATGCCAAACGGTCCGAATTGTGGATATGAACGATGAGATCTTGACGGAAGTCCTCTTTGAGCACGGAGTCGTGGAAACGCCGCAGCCGGTGATCGGGGCGACCGTGATCACGTACCAGCTGGGTCTGAAGCAATTCGAGGTGGTGTACGATAAGCGGGAGGGCAAGACCAGCCGTTCCAAGATCATGGATATGGAGATCGACCTCCTGGGCGATACCAACAAGACCCGCGTCTTCCTGGAGCCGGTCAAGCTGATCGTAGGCCAGCATGACGTCGGCATCGTCTGATAAGCTATGAAGCGGATTCTGGCATGGGGTGCGGTATTCGGTTTCTTGTCTGTGGCGATTGGAGCGTTCGGCGCCCACATCCTGAAGGAACGTCTGGATGAAGACGCCATGGCGGTGTTCCAGACCGGGGTGCAGTATCATATGGCCCACGCGCTGGCTATGGTTCTTGCGGCGCTGCTGGCCGACAGGCTGGCAGGGAAGGCGTCCGAGCGACTCGCTGTGCGGGCGGGCTGGTGCTTCGCGGCGGGCATTCTGCTTTTTTCGGGGAGCCTCTATGCTTTGGCGGTCAGCGGGGTGAAGGTGCTGGGAGCGATTACGCCGCTGGGCGGCGTGAGCTTTCTGGCGGGCTGGGCGATGCTTGCGGCGGCCGGATGGCGGCGGTAATCATAGAAGCCGGGCTCCGGCTTATGAATAGTGAACGGGAGGAGGCCGGGAGGCCTCTTTTCTTTTGCTGTCTAATCTTGGTATGATAGAGAAAATATGTTCGCACCGGAGGACCGCCATGGAATCGATCGTACCGTTTCACCCTGTTCTGGAAGCATGGTTCACGGAGGTCTTCGGCGCCCCGACGGATGTGCAAAGCCAAGCCTGGCGCCGCATCTCCGCCATGGAGCATACGCTGATCGCGGCTCCTACCGGATCGGGGAAGACGCTGGCCGCCCTGCTTCCTTGCCTCGACCGGGTGGTCCGGTCCGAAGGCGGTCCCGGAGTCAAGATCCTGTATATTACCCCGCTGAAGGCGCTGAATAATGACATTCACCACCATCTGTTCCGCTTTACGGCGGAGATGTCGGCCCTGGCGCGGGAGCGGGGACTGGATTGGCCGGGTTTGACCATCGGTGTAAGGACCGGGGACACCTCGCAGAGCACCCGGGCGTCCATGCTCCGGCATCCGCCGGATCTGTTGGTCACGACTCCCGAATCGTTCTACCTGATGCTGACCTCCCTGAAGGGGAGGGAGATTCTACGGACGGTCCGGCAGGTCATTGTGGATGAAATTCATGATCTGGCGGCGGACAAGCGGGGCGTCCATCTCTCTCTGTCGCTGGAGCGGCTGAACCGGCTGTGCGGACAACCCGTCCAGCGGATCGGCGTGTCCGCCACTCAGAAGCCGATCTGGAGGGTCGCCCGGTATTTGGGCGGCTGGGAGGAGCGGCCGGAACAGGCGGAGACCCTGCTGCCTCCGGCGGGATTGGAAGCCCGGCAGGAGAAGGCAGGGGCCGTTGCGGCTGCGGCGTCCCGGGCGGAGGCCCCGATGGAGCCCCGCCCTGTCACAGTGGTCGAGAGCGCGATGGACAAGCGCTTCGAGGTCCGGGTGACGCTCCCCGTGCGGGGCGTCCGTGCCTTGGACAAGGATGCGGTCTGGACTCCCTTGGTGGAGCGGCTTATGGAGCGGATGGAAGGCTGCCGGTCCGTGCTGATCTTCGTGAACAACCGGAGGCTCTGCGAGCGGCTGACGCTTCGGCTGAACGATTATGCGGGCCATGAGATGGCCCGTTCCCATCACGGGAGCGTGTCCCGGGAGAAGCGGCTGGAGGTGGAGTCGCTCTTGAAGTCCGGGGCGCTTCGCTGCCTGGTGGCCACGTCCACCCTGGAGCTGGGCATCGATGTGGGCCATGTGGATCTGGTGATCCAGGTGGACTCGCCCAAGCTGGCGGCAGCCGGCATTCAGCGCATCGGCCGGGCGGGCCACTCCGTGGGAGATGCCAGCCGGGGCGTCATTGCGGTGCGCTCCCGGGGGGATCTGGCCGAAGCGGCCGTGCTGGCCAAGGCCATCATGGAGCGGGATATCGAGGAGATCCGCATCCCGCAGGGGCCGCTGGACGTGCTGGCTCAGCAGACCGTATCGGCGGTTGCGGCGGACGATTGGTCGCCGGAGGAGCTGTACCGTCTCTTCACGCGCAGCGATTGCTACCGGGAGTTAAGCCGGGAACGCTTCCTCTCCGTGCTGGACGTGTTGAGCGGACTCTACCCTTATGCCAAGCCTCTCATCGGCTGGAACCGACCGGAGAACCGGCTCCACAAGCTGCCCGCCACCCCCATGGCGGCTTCCATGGGGGCCGGAACCATACCCCAGAGCTCCGCCTTTCCGGTCCACCATGTGGAGTCGCGGGTTCATCTGGGCGAGCTGGACGAGGAGTTCGTCCATGAGAGCCGGGTGGGCGACGTGTTCCAGCTGGGGACCAGCTCCTGGATCATCCGGTCCATCAAGCAGGACCGGATCTATGTGGCGGAATCGGGCAACGCGCTGTCCGAGATTCCTTTTTGGCGGGCGGAAGCGGGCGGGCGCAGTCCGGAGATCGGCATCCGGATCGGCAGGCTGCTGAACGAGATCCGCAGCACGCCCCAGCCGGAGGCAGGCGGGGATGCGATGCTCTTCCGGCTTACGGACGAGTACCGAATGGAGGAGGAGGCAGCCCGGGAGCTTCTGGCCTACGTCCGGGGACAGGCCGCCGTATGCGCCGTGCCAACGGACACGCTGATCGTGGCGGAGCACTATAAGGACGATGCTGCCCGGCACCATCTGGTCCTCCACAGCCTGTACGGGAGGCGCATCAACCGGACCTGGGAGATGGCGCTGCGGGCCCGGTTCGACGCCGTCTGCCGGCTTCCCGTGTATTCGGCGGCCAAGGACGACGGCATCGAGTTCGTCTTCCCCGAATGGGACCCCGCCTGGCTGTCGGAGATTACACGCCTTGCTCCCGAACAGGTGGAGCGGCTGCTCTGGGAGCTGCTTCCCGGCACCTCCATGCTGGGCAAGGCGTTCCGCGAGGTGGCCGAGACGGCGCTCCTGCTGACCAAGGGCTTCGTCCGGCAGTCCTCCTGGAAGAAACGGTACCGGAGCGAGGAGCTCTTGAAGGAATCGCTGCCCTATGCGGACCGGTTCCCATTCCTGCGCGAGGCATACCGGGTCTGCCTGGACGAGCAGCTGGACGTACCCGGGCTCCTGGGGCTGCTCTACGGCATCCGCGAGGGGCGCATTCTGCTGCAAACCGCAGAATCGCTGGCGCCCTCCCCCTTCGCCATGAGGTTTACGGGCGACTATATTATGACGGCCCTCTATGAGTCGGATGCGCTGGGCCGGGACGTCCAGATGAAGCTCCTGAACGTGAACCGGAGCTTGGCGTCCGCCTGGTTCGGCGGTGAAGGGCTCCGGGGACTGATCTCCCCGGCGGCGCTAGGCGCAGTCCGGGAACGTCTCGAGTCCCTTTCCCTGGCCGGAGACCGCGAGCTGGACGGGCACGCCGTGCTGCGGCTCTTGAAGGAACGGGGGGATCTGACCGGGACCGAGGTGGCCGAAGCGGCGGGGGAAGAGGCTGGCTCATTTCTCACCGAGCTGGAGCGGACGGGCTCCGCGTGCAGACTCCTTCTGGCGGGAGAGGAGCGCTGGATCTGCCGGGACGAAGAGGGGTTCTATGCGGCGTTCCCGGAGGAAGAGAACGCTGCGCGGTTCATCCTGAAGCGCTATGTCGAACACCGGCTGATCTTCACGGAGGAGGAGCTGTCCCGCAGGTACGCGCTGGACGGCAGCCGCACAGAGTACTGGATCCGCCGCTGGCTTCAGGATGGGGTCATCGAGAGGTCCCCCTTCGGCGAGGACAGCTCTCAGGAGTTGTACACCGCCTCCAAGGTGGCGGAGCGGGTCGTGCGGACCTCCGTGCAGCAGTTCCGCGAGAGCCACCGGGCGGTGGAGCCGAACCGGTACGCCCGATGGCTGCTGGAACGCCACCGTCTGACGCCCCGCCTCCGCTTGGACGGAGACGAGGGGCTGCTGGAGGCGCTGCGCATGCTCCAGGGGCTCTTCCTGCCCTTGTCTTATTGGGAGGCCCATATCCTGCCGGCCCGGGTGTCCGGCTACCGCAAGGAAATGCTCGACCGGCTGTGCGCCTCGGGCGAGGTCTTCTGGATCGGCCGGAAGGATTCCGGCGAGAAGGAGGGGAGGCTGGCCTTCTTCCTGACGGACTCCAAGGAGCTGGCTGCGCCTTACCTGGAGCAGGCGGCGCAGGAGCCTGAGGCCGGCTCTGCCCAGCCGGAGCTGTACGCGGTGCTGCTGCGCCGGGGAGCCAGCTTCCTCTCGGCGCTTGCCCGGGAGACCGGACAGCTGCCCTCGGAGCTGATGGGCCGCTTGATGGAGCTGGTCTGGGAAGGCCGGGTAGCCAACGATCAGTTCGCCCCGCTCAGGACGGCCGCAGCCGTCAAGGGGAAGCCGGATAAGGCGGGCGGCTTCCAGTCCGGGCTCGGACGATGGTATGCTCTTGTCCCCGACGCTCCCGACACCCCGACTTCCCCGAGGTCCCCGGACAGCGCGCCCGGGGGAGAAGGTCGAGAAGCGCCGGCTCTGGCCTATTGCAGGCATTGGATGGCTCAATACGGTCTTCTGACCCGGGCCGGAACCGCTTACGGAGCCCTGCCCTATTCCTGGGAGATGCTCTCGGCGATGCTCAAGCGCCTGGAGGACTGGGGCATGGTCACGCGGGGCTTCTTCGTCCGGACGATTGCAGCGATGCAGTTCTCCACCCGGGAGCAGGTGGAGAACCTGCAGGGATTGCCCGCCCCCGGAGAAGAGATCGTGGCCGTCGCGGCTGTGGACCCCGCCAATCCTTACGGAGCCTGGATCGATTGGCCGGACGCGGCGGAGATTGCCTTCTCCCGGAAGCCGGGGAATTTCCTGGTCTATGCCGGTGACCGGCCCGTCTTATGGCTGGAGGGCTTCGGCAAGAGCGTTGCGGCGATCCCTTCGGAGGAGGAAGACCGTCTTGAGCCGGGTGAACGCTTGGCGGCCATGCTGGCGGACACCTTCCGGCTGTTGCTGGCCCGGTATCATCTGCGCAAGATCCAGGTGGAGCGCTGGAACGGGACCAAGGCCGCCCAATCAGAGGCGGCGGGGATGCTGCTGTCCCTCGGAGGGGAGAGGGACCGGGACGGTTTTGTCTTTTGGCCCAGTGCCTTGAAGGGGATATGACCGGGGACAGGTTTTTTGGCGGATTGGCAGGAATATGCAAGAGGAATGTAGAACTTCCATAGCAAAACATGCCACATCATTCCCTATTGCATCCTGCCGCCGCCCGGCCACGCCTGAAAATGTAAGCGCAATCTTTCGCGGCCGCGGCGTATGGCGAAGAGGAGTCGAATGTCCGTTGATGTCCTATGCAGAAGCCTTCCGCACCAGCAAGAAAACCGTCCTGGCTCTAGCCGCAGCCGGCCTTACCATCGGAACCGCCGGAACGGTATGGGCCGTTCAATCCCAACAGTCCGCGCTTCTGGCCGCCTTCTTCGGGTGTTTGGCGGGTCTTACCCCCGCCGTGTATTATGGACGCATCCACGGGCTGGACCAAAGGATGAGGGAGCTGGAGGTAGCTTTGGTATATAAGGAGCTGCTGGACCAAGTGAACGATGCCATCCTGGTGATGGAATGCCGGGAGCCCAACCGCATCGTGGAGGCCAACCGGACGGCTTGCGAACGGCTTGGCTACACGCGGGAGGAGCTTCTCGGGCTGGGCGCAGGAGACATTGCGGATGTGGCATCCGCAGCAGAATGGACTCCGTACCTGCTCAGCGCCGGCAGACTGGCCAAGGGAATCAGCCGGGAGCTGGAATACCGGACCAAGGACGGCAGGCTGGTGCCGGTGGAACTGCATCTCCGGCTGATTCGCCTGAACGGCCGGCGGGCATTCCTGGCTATGGCCCGTGATCTGTCCGAGCGCAAGGAAATGGAGAGCCGGATCCGGCATATGGCCTACCATGACGATTTGACCGGACTGCCGAACCGTAGGCTGTTCCGGGAGCGGCTGGAGCAGGCTATGAGAGCGACCCGGGGGGGTGGCGCCGGATTGGCCGTTCTGTATCTCGACATCGACCGGTTCAAGCTGGTTAATGACAGCTTCGGACACGAATACGGCGACTTGCTGCTCGTCCAAGTGGCCGAACGCTTCACCCGCTGCATCCGGGAGGAGGATTACCTGGCCCGTACGGAGGGGGATGAGTTCGCCCTGTTCCACCGGAACGTGGATTCCGACGATGAGATGGCCAAGAAGGCCGAACAGGTGGCGGAGGCTCTTCTGGAGCCCTTCACCATCGGGGAGTACCAGATCCATATTACCGCCTCCATCGGCATGGCCCGCTTCACGGGATGTGAGGAGGACGTGGATGCGGATGCCTTGATGAAGCATGCGGATATCGCATTGTCCCGCTCCAAAGAGTCGGGCAAGAATAATTTCCAAGCCTTCCATAACGGGATGCACGCCGTTTCCCTGAAGCGGCTGACGCTGGAGAATGAGATGCGCCGGGCGATCCAGAGGAACGAATTCCAGCTCTATTATCAGCCCCAACTGGATACCGAAAGCGGCACGATCGTCGGAATGGAGGCGCTGATCCGCTGGAATCACCCGGAGCGGGGCATGATCTCTCCCGAGGATTTCATCCCGATCGCCGAGGAGACCGGTCTGATCGTTCCCATCGGCGATTGGGTCATCCGGGAGGCCTGCAAGCAGAACCGCGCCTGGCAGCTGTCCGGCATTCCTCCGGTGCCCGTTTCGGTCAACCTGTCCATGCGCCAGTTTCTCCAGATGCATCTGAAGGAGCGCATTCGTTCGATCCTGGAGGAAACCGGATTGCCGCCGCGTTATCTGGAGCTGGAGATTACGGAGAGCATGACCATGGATGTGGAGGTTGCGACCGCCGTGCTGCGGGAGCTGAAGGAGCTGGGGGTGAAGATCAGCATCGATGACTTCGGAACCGGCTACAGCTCCTTGTATCTCTTGAAGAGGTTCCCCATCGACAAGCTGAAGATCGACCGCTCCTTCGTCCGGGACATCATGGTGGATCCCAATGATGCGGCCATCGTGGCCACGATCATCAGCATGACGCGCCATCTGAATCTGAAAGTAATCGCCGAGGGGGTGGAAACCGAGGAGCAGCTGGATTTCCTCCACCGCAACCAGTGCAACGAGGTCCAGGGCTACTGGTTCAGCCCGCCTGTTACGGCGGGGCGGTTCCAAGAGATGATGCGCTTGCACCAGGGGCGGCTTCCTGGCGGAGGGTCTGAGTCCGTACTTCACCCCATGCAGAAGCCGACCTGCTGACCGGTCCAGTGGCGCCCCATTGGCCGCCTCCTATGATTTTACTATTGACGGGAATACGGTTGAGGTCTACCATGGGGGGTAAGTATGGAGCATCCATGCGCACTCTTACATAAGAAGGGATCATATGAAATTCACGTTAACTGGGCGTTATGCGGGGTACAGCGTCGATACGCTGCGCAAAGATCTGGTTTCCGGGGTCATCGTAGGGATTATCGCCATTCCGCTGGGAATGGCTTTTGCCATTGCCTCGGGCGTCAAGCCGGAGTATGGCATCTACACGACCATTGTTGCAGGCATTCTGATCTCCCTGCTCGGGGGATCACGGTTCCAGATCGGGGGACCGACAGGGGCGTTCATCCCCATCCTCTTCGCCATTGTCATGGATTACGGGTACGAGAATCTGTTGATCGCCGGATTTATGGCCGGGGTCATGCTCTTCCTGATGGGACTGTTCAAGATGGGGGCGCTGATGAAGTTCATTCCCCGTCCCGTCACCATCGGCTTCACCACCGGGATCGCCGTCACCATCTTCTCCGGCCAGATCGCGGGCTTCCTGGGCCTGTCCGGCGTGGAGAAGCATGAATACTTCATCGATAACATGAAGGAGCTCGGGCTCCGCATGAACACCTTGAACGGGTATGCGCTCTTAACGGCCGGGATCAGCCTGGCCTGCATTCTGCTCACTCCCCGCTTCGTCAAGAAGGTCCCGGGGCCGCTGGTCGGTCTCCTGGTCTCCACCGTGCTGGCCGCCTTGTTCTTCGACGGCCAGGTAGCCACCATCGGCTCCACCTACGGGGACATTCCGAGCAGCCTGCCGGCCCTTCATATGCCGAATGTGAGCCTCGACAATCTCCTGCATCTGTGGAAGCCTGCTGCGATCATCGCCATGCTGGGCGGGATCGAATCTCTTCTGTCGGCCGTGGTGGCCGACGGCATGAGCGGCGACCGGCATAACAGCAACCGGGAGCTGATGGGGCAGGGGATCGCCAACATGGTGACTCCGCTGTTCGGAGGCATTCCAGCCACCGGGGCCATCGCGCGGACGGCGACCAACATCCGCAACGGGGCATTCTCTCCGCTGTCGGGGATCTTCCACGGGGTCGTGGTGCTGCTGGTGCTGCTGCTGTTCGCACCCTACGCTTCTCTGATCCCTCTGGCGAGCATGGCTCCCGTGCTGATGGTCGTCGCGTGGAATATGAGTGAGCGCAAGGAATTCGCCCACGTCCTGAAGACCCGCTCGGGGGACTCCCTGGTGCTGGTCATCACCTTCCTGCTGACGGTGTTCACGGATTTGACGACTGCCGTGGAGGCCGGGCTGGTGCTGGCCGTCGTGCTGTTCGTCAAGCGGATGAGCGATACGCTGACGGTGTCCAAGGTGCTGCCGGATCCCGCCGACAAGCATGCCAAGGCCATGCCGCATATGGTGTATGAGGGTCATGACTGCCCGCAGATCAGCATGTTCACCGTAGAGGGGGCGCTGTTCTTCGGAGCGGCCCGGTATTTTGAGAATACGATTATGGAGACGATTCACGACAAGCCGAAGGTGCTGCTGCTCCTAATGAACAAAGTCACGTTCATGGACACCACCGGGGAGCGCAACATGGCGGAATTGGTCAAGCACTTCCAAGCACACGGCGGCAAGCTCTTGGTGGCCGGCATCCAAAAGCAGCCTCTGGAGGTTCTGCAGACCACCGGCTTGTACGCAAGGCTCGGGGAGTCCTCCTTCTTCGAGCATACGGGCGAAGCCATCGACTATGCTATGAAGCATGTCGACACCCACAAGTGCCAAGGCTGCAAGCACCTGGCCTTCCGTGAATGCGCAGAGCTGGCCGGAGCCGCTTCGGCAGGCCGCGTGTACGACGGGAAGCCGCATGGCGCGGCCCAAAAGAAAGTGCCGCTCGGCGTGTAAGCATGGCGGAACCGCCGTAACAAGCGGCCGCGTATAAGGAAGCTGGACCATTCATAACGGATGGTTCGGCTTCTTTTGGTACATATACCGGGGAGGTATGACGTTGAGGAGAACAGTGATTGCCCTATCCGTGCTGGTTCTGACATCCATCGGGCTATGCGGCGCGAGTGCCGGCTCTTCCCCTTCAAGCCTGAAGGCGCGGTTGGCGCAGCTCGACGCGCAGGTCGCCGCAGAACAGATGAAGATGTCCGCGATGCCTGCTGCAACCGAAGAGGAAACGGAAGCCGTGGTTCTGCAGGGGAAGCTGGTTAAGCAGCTGGATATGGAGAGGGGAAGGATCCGCCGTGAGCTGGATCCGGATAACGAAGCAGGATTCCTGAACCAGCTGGACACCTCGATCGGAACCCTGTATGACTGCGCGAGGGAGCTCAAGGAGCGGTCGGAGCGGGAGAACGATCCGGTCTATCTGCGGCAAGCGGACAAGGCGAAGCTTCGGATCACCCTGCTGGAGAAGGGCAAAGATACATACCTGAGCGGGGAGAAAACGGTCCGCCAGCTCCGCAAGGAGCTGAATCTTCCGGCTTATTGATTAGGATGATGACAGGAGGGAAACGATGCCGAACGTATTTATGATATCGGATCATCATTTTGGGCACAGGAACATCATCGATTTTGAGTCTCGTCCTTTCGCCGATACGGAGGAGATGAACGAGCGGATGATCGAGTGCTGGAACGAATCGGTTGGACCGGAGGACCGCGTTTACCATCTGGGGGACTTCTCGTTCCTGAACAAGGAGAAGACCCGCGCTATCCTAGACCGCTTGAATGGGTATAAGATTCTGATTATGGGCAATCATGACCGCGGCCGTTCCCGGAGATGGTGGCTGGAGGCCGGCTTCGACGAAGTAAGCGAGCATCCGATCGTATACGGCGGCTTCTTCTTCCTGAGCCATGAGCCCATGTATATGAATAAGCATATGCCTTACGTCAATATCCATGGCCATATCCATGGCCAGAAGTACGAGGGGCTCCAATACGTCAATGTCAGCGTGGAGCAGTGGAATTACCGTCCCGTCTCCTACGAGGAGATCCGGGCGATGGTGGTGCCGAGTGAGGAACAGTAGCCGGTCGAGGGAATCCGGTGAAACGGTCCACACCTTTGGCCGTCCTCCCGCATATAATGGCCAAAACCATGATGCTGGGGGTGTTGGCATTGATGCGGATGATTCCGGTACCCGTAGAGGACCGGGTGGCCTTGGGAGTGGAGGTCAAGCTGCCCAAGACCACACTGCTGGCGGTCTCGACGGACATCGGCTACATTATGTGCGGAGCGCTGGATGTGGGTCTTCTGAATGACAAGCTTGGCGACCGCAAAATCATCGCAGGCCGTGCCGTAGGCGTGCGGACCCTGGAGGAGCTGATCGCGGCGCCGCTGGAATCCGTGACTCACGAAGCCGCGGCGAGGGGCATCGTTCCGGGCATGACCGGTCTCGAAGCGTTGAAGCGCATGTGGGATTGACGAAGAGAAGGGCTGTGCGGCCATCGATGGATGGCGAGCACAGCCCTTCTTGGTTTAGCTTATTTCAAGGTCGGGAACTGGAAGTAATTCTTGGCGTTGTTGAAGCAGATGTCCTGAACCACTTGGCCGAGAACTTCCATGTCGTTCGGATACTCGCCGTTCTCCACCCACTCGCCGAGCAGGTTGCAGAGAATGCGGCGGAAGTATTCGTG
Organism: Oryzibacillus soli; assembly: GCF_051594765.1. NCBI lineage: Bacteria > Bacillati > Bacillota > Bacilli > Caryophanales > Paenibacillaceae > Oryzibacillus > Oryzibacillus soli. The sequence goes on along the minus strand of NZ_JBPPGJ010000013.1, from coordinate 53,391 downwards.
GCGGGTGTAGGAGAGGAAGCTTCTGGAGTCGGTCAGCATGCCGACGAAGCGGCTCAGAAGGCCCAGGTCAGACAAGGTCTTCATCTGGGTGATCATGCCTTCCTTGGTATCCAGGAACCACCAAGCGGAGCCGAACTGGATCTTGCCTGCTACGCCACCGCCTTGGAAAGCGCCGATGATGGTGCCGATGACATGGTTGTCCTTCGGGTGCAGGGAGTACAGGATGGTCTTCGGCAGTCTCTCCGGCTCCTGGTCGATGGCGTCCAGCAGACGGCCCAGCGGATAGGAGATGGTGCTGTCGTTGATGGAGTCATAGCCGGTGTCCGGACCGAGCTTGTTGAACATCACGGTGTTGTTGTTGCGTCCGGCGTTGATGTGGTACTGCATGGCCCAGCCGTGCTTGGCGTATTGCTTGCCCAGGAAGATCAAGGTGAAGGTCTTGTACTTCACTTCCTCCTCGAGGCTGACGCCTTGGCCTTGAAGGCCCTTGGCGAAGATGGCAGCTGCTTCTTCACGGGTTGTTGCGGCATATGGCACATAATCCAGCGCGTGGTCGGATACCAGACAGCCGACTTCGTGGAAGAAGTTGACGCGGCCTTCCAGGGCAGCCAAGAGATCGTCGTAGGTCTTGATGGCGCGGCCGCTTACTTCGGCGAGCTTGGCGATCCAAGGCAGGAAGGTGGCACGGTTGATCTCGAGCGCCTTATCCGGACGGAAGGAAGGCAGCACGGCACACTCGAAGGACTTGTCTTCGCGCAGCTTGATATGCCATTCCAGGGAATCCACAGGATCGTCAGTGGTGCAGACCACTTTGACGTTGGAGTTGGTGATCAGATCACGGGCGCCGAAGCCCGGTGCGGTCAGCTTGGCATTGGCCTTCTCCCAGATGGCCGGAGCGTTCTTCTCGTTCAGGATGTCATAGATGCCGAAGAAGCGCTGAAGCTCCAGGTGAGACCAGTGGTGGAGCGGGTTGCCGATGGCGACGGAGCAGGTCTTGGCATAGGCCAGGAACTTCTCGTAGTCGGGGGCATCACCTGTGACGAAGCGCTCCTCCACGCCGTTGGAACGCATGGCTCTCCACTTGTAGTGGTCGCCGCCCAGCCATACCTCGGTAATATTCTTGTAGGATTTGTTCTCGTAGATTTCCTGCGGGTTCAAATGGCAGTGGTAATCGATGATCGGCATGCTCTTGGCAAAGTCGTGGTACAAGCGCACGGCAGTTTCATTGGAAAGCAGGAAGTTCTCGTCCATAAACGGTTTCATTCTCTCTTACGCCACCTTCGTTTTAGTGTTTGGATCGAATGATGATCTCTCTCCTACAGTCTACCGTAAATTGTTAACGTGAACAATAGGAAGATGTGAAAGAAAATCGAGGATCTGAAGCTCCATGTTCCTCCCCGGCCGACTTTGGGTTAAAATGAAAGCAACCGTTAACAGAGAGGACAACTAAGAGCATGCTGCTGATTGAAATTTTCATCTATCTGGGTATCGTGGCCGCGGGTGTATCCGGCGCCGTGGTCGGCATCCGCAAGGAGCTGGACTTGTTCGGGGTCGTCAGCCTATGCGTCGCCACATCCCTGGGCGGGGGGATCGCCCGGGATATCATGATCGGCGTTCTGCCGCCCGTCGCCTTCATCGATCCCCGCTATTTCATCGCCAGCCTGGGAGCAGGATTGGCGACATGGGTATTTTATCCCTATGTGAGCCGTTTTAACAGTCTTCTCATGGTTTCCGATGCCGTAGGCTTGGGGGTGTTCACGGCCGTAGGGGCCCGCGCCGCCATCACCAACGGATTCGACGGAGCCTTCCTCGTCATGTCCATGGCGCTGATCACGGGTATTGGCGGAGGCGTAATCCGGGATGTGTTCGCCAAGGAGATCCCTTACGTGTTCCGCAAGGAGGTCTATGCGGTGGCTTCGATCCTGGGCGCCGTCAGCATGCTGGCTTCCCAGCCTTATATGCCGATGACTTTTTCCATGTATATCTGCCTGTTCGTCACCTTTACGGTGCGCGTGCTGGCTGTCGTCTATTCCATCGATTTTCCCGTATACCGGATCCAATCCGGTTCTCCCGAGGAACCGAACCGTTCATCCGACTCCGATTGAGAGACGAAACGATTAAAGGGACTCTGTTATGTCGTCGTAACTTAGCGACACTTAACAGAGTCCCTCTATCGTTATCACTCCATAGCATTCACGACAAGACGACCCAATCCCGCCGAGCAGGAAACCTTCACACCATCGATATAGACGGCTAAGCCTGCCCCCTTATTGTACTGTCGGCCGAATTGATCATAGAGAATGGTGATGTTCTTGCCGCGATAATACAAACGGTCCAAGCAGAAATATTCCCACAGCCCATCCGGGACAAGCGGGTTTACCTCAAAGCCGCCGTCATCTCTTGCACGGAAGCCGATCAATCCGGTAATGACTAGATCGTTGAATGTGGAATGGTTGTAATCCTTGCCTCGTTCGCGGCCTCCCTTGCTTTCACGCCAGTTCCACGCCTCTAATATCCGTCTGGACAGCCATTCGCCTGTATATGGCTCCAAGTTTTCGTCCAGCCAGGATACCCGTGTCCCGTCCGCTATCGTGCGATAATGGCTATGGGCGTAGATACTCAAAATGTTCCAGTAATCTTCGTTCCGGATCACTTGCTGGTCGTAATCGTTTAGTACGTTGGCCAAAGCCGTCAATGTCTGGGATGTGGCGAATGGCCAAGATGGACCATTCCACAAGCATTCGTGCTCATAGGAGAACATAAATCGGGCATGACGCTGCTCCGCAGTAGTTGGCCCGAACGGCGCATAGAATCCGGCAGGATCCATGAGCTGCGCCCATGCTTGCTCATAACCTGCGTCGGGAAGGTGGAAGGCCCAAGGGATATATCCAAGCTGCTCGCGCACATTGTGAGCGGGGTCCATGTTGTGAAATTCCCATTGTTCCACTTGGTCTGCAGCGGTCTTCAGAGGGATGACTTTGAAAAACTGTGCCTGGTCGTCCCATAAATATTCTTGGACCAGTTGTTTTATCCGATTCGCTTTATCCCGAAACCGCCCTTCCGACTCGATGTCCCCAGCCAGGCGTGCGATGTTGGCAATCGCTATTGCATCGGCGTACATATAAGAATTCAGAGTGGGTCGGAGTCCTGAACCGCTGATGGATATCTCCATCGCGTCGCGGTCGTCATGGGACCAGAATAGACCGCTTGGGTTCTGGTGGCTTTTTTCCCATTCCGTATAGTTGGCGATCATATCCGGCAGTAAATCTATGGCAAGCTGGAAGTCACCGTCTACTTTGCAGTAATTCCATACGGCATCTGCGATCCAACAGCTATAAGAGCGGAGGCTTCCGTTTCGTCTGAACCAAAACAGAATATAATCCTTGAGATAATCCTGACGGTTTCTCAACCAGCGGCCTTCATTTAAATGATGCCCAACAGCGCAGTTGATCGTGTTATGCTTGCCCGCCCAAGGGACGGATGGATGAAACTCCGTGACCACGAATCCGTCAGGAGTCTGTTTCAGATGTTTGCGGTACAACCACCAGCGGAAATAATACGTTTCCTCCAGACAGCTGTCAGGACAATGGAATAGAGGAATCTGATCGCGCATCCAATCCCAGGCTGTGGCATTATCAATATGCTGGATTACGGTTTCTTCGTCATGCTTGTTAAAAGTATCGAAGTGTCTTCTAAACTCTTCTGGGTGTAAGATCATAGAACGATCAACCTTTCTGATTTTCACTAGGCCAACAAGACACTAAAACCGGAGCCTTCAAAATGGTATTATACTTTTAAAAATGACGATATAATGCGAGGATTTAAACCGAAATCTTATACGATTTCACACACTCGATAAAAACTGATTCGGTTTGGGACTCCGTATCGGATATTCACATCTTATCTACAGAAACAAAAATAAACGGGTGATATAATAAAGGCAAACAAAGATTTGGAGGTGAAAAAAAGCACAAACTCCCGTTATTTTTTGGGAAAATAAAATTATTCAAACGTAAAAATAATTATTCAAAAGAAAACAAAACCATGCTACAATGATCTCGTGAAATCATTTCCCCGTGGGGGTACGATTAAGGGAGGCATTATAGTATGGTTGCGAATCGTTGGAGCAAGGAATCGGCATCCGAGTTGAAGAAGGGCTTGGAGGAATTGGTTTACCGCTCGAATTTGTTGGGCTCCGACCGGAGCGTAGCCAACTGGGGCGGCGGCAATACGTCCATGAAGACGACCGTTCAGGATTTTCGCGGACGGCCGGTGGAAGTCATGTATGTAAAAGGAAGCGGTTCCGATCTGGCGACCATGAAGGCCCAGCACTTCACCGGGCTTCGTCTGGACGACATCGGACCGTTGTTCGAGCGGGAAGAGATGAGCGACGAAGAGATGGTGGCCTATCTGGCCAACTGTATGATCGATCCGAAGCATCCCCGCGCATCCATCGAGACGCTGCTGCATGCCTTCCTGCCGTTCAAGCATGTGGACCATACCCATCCGGACGCCATCATCGGTCTCTGCTGCGCCGATAACGGCAAGGAGCTGGCGAAGGAGATCTATGGCGACCGCTTCGTGTGGGTGCCCTACATCCGTCCCGGGTTCACCTTGTCCCGTATGATCGCCCAAGGGGTGCTTGCGAATCCGAAGGCTGAGCTGGTCCTGATGGAGAAGCACGGTCTCGTCACATGGGGCGAAACCTCCGAGGAGAGCTACCATAAGACGCTGGCCATCATCCAAGAGGCGGAGAGCTTCATCGAAGCGCGGGTGCAGCAGACCAAGCTGTTCGGCGGTGCGGTAACCGAAGCCCTGTCTGCGGATAAGCGCAAGGAAGTGGCCGCACAGGTCATGCCCGTCATCCGGGGCGCCGTAACCGACTCCAAGAAAATGATTCTGACCTTCGATGACGCAGAGGACATCCTGCAGTTCGTAAACAGTGCGGACGCGCTGGACCTGTCTCAGGTCGGCGCCGCCTGTCCGGACCATCTGGTGCATACTAAGATGAAGCCGCTGTTCGTCAAGTGGGATCCTTCCACCGGCGATATGGATGCGCTGAAGGCAGCCCTGAAGGAAGGAATCGCCCAATATAAGGAAGAATACAAAGCATACTTCGAGCGCAACAAGCACGAAGGCGACAAGATGTTCGAGCCGGCTCCCCGGGTCATCCTCATTCCTGGCGTGGGCATGGTCAACACCGGCAAGAGCTGGTCCATGGCTCAAGTCAGCGGCGCCTTGTACCACCGGGCCATCTCCGTGATGCGGGGGGCAACGGCCTTGGGACGCTTCGTATCGCTGTCCGAGAACGAATCCTACAACGTGGAGTACTGGCCGCTGGAGCTGTATAAGCTGACGCTGGCTCCGGCCGAAGCCGAATTCTCCCGTCAAGTGGCGTTCATCACCGGCGGCGCAGGCGGCATCGGCAGCGAGACGGCACGCCGTCTGATCAAGGAAGGGGCCCACGTGGTGCTGGCCGACCTGAACCTGGAGGGGGCGCAGAAGGTAGCCGACGAGCTTAACGCCCAAGCCGGTGAAGGCCGCGCCGTCGCCGTGAAGATGGACGTGACCAAGGAAGAGGATGTGCTGGCAGCCTACGCTGCAACGGCATTGGCATACGGCGGCGTGGATATCGTCGTGAACAACGCGGGTCTCGCCACCTCCAGCCCCTTCGATGAGACGTCCTTGAGCGAGTGGAACCTGAACATGAACGTGCTGTCCACCGGCTACTTCCTGGTGGCCCGCGAGGCCTTCAAGCTGATGAAGCAGCAGGCGACGGGCGGCAGCATGGTGTTCGTAGGCTCCAAGAACTCCGTCTACGCCGGCAAAAACGCTTCCGCCTACAGCACGGCGAAGGCGGCCGAGGTTCACCTGGCCCGCTGCATCGCCGCAGAAGGCGGCGAGTACGGCATCCGCGTCAACTCCGTGCTGCCGGACGCCATCCTGCAGGGCTCGGCCATCTGGAACTCCCGCTGGCGCGAAGAGCGGGCGGCGGCTTACGGCATTGCTCCCGACCAGCTCGAAGAATATTACAGAAAGCGTACGACGCTGCTCGTGAACATTTATCCGAGCGATATCGCAGAATCCGTCGCCTTCCTGGCCTCGTCCAAGGCAGCCAAGACCACCGGCTGCATGATTACGGTCGACGGCGGCGTACCTGCGGCATTTACCCGGTAATTGACCTTGCAGCGGAACCACTCATAATAGAGGCATGGGCTGGCGGGACGTCCTTCGGACGTACGTCAGCCCTTTGCCGCAAAAAGGCGGTGCGAGCTGAAGATGTCAACGAAACCGATTATTCACGTATTAGCATTTGATTTGGGCGCCAGCAGCGGAAGAGCCATGGTGGGAACCCTGGACCGTACGGCTCCGGAAGGACCCGTTCTCCGGATTGAGGAGGTTCACCGGTTCCCCAATGAGCCGGTTCAAGCGGGCGGGCACCTGTACTGGGACATTCTTCGTCTCCTGCACGAGATGAAGACCGGCTTCCGCAAGGCGTCGGAGGGGCGGGACATCGAGAGCTTCGGTATCGACACCTGGGGCGTCGACTACGGTCTTCTGGGAGAGGACGGGGAGCTTCTGGGCAACCCGTACCATTACCGTGACGGCCGGACTCATGACACAGTGGCGAAGGTCCATGGTATAATAGGGCAAGACAGACTGTTCACGGAAACCGGACTTCAGCCGCTGGTCTTCAATACCGTCATGCAGCTGCACGCTGCGGCGGAGAGCGGATCCGTGTCCTTGAAGCATGCGAAGGAGCTTCTGTTCATCCCCGATCTCCTGCTCTATCTCCTGACCGGGGTCAAGCAGAGCGAGTACACCATCGCTTCCACGTCCCAACTGCTGCATGCCGGCAAGCAGGAGTGGCATGAGGAGCTGCTGTCGGAGCTGGGCATTCCGGCGGACATTCTGAAGCCGGTCGTCATGCCGGGCACCGTCGTAGGCGCCCTCTCGGACGAGGTATGCGCCGAGCTGAAGCTGCCTCCGATCCGTGCGGTTGCCGTGCCGGAGCACGACACGGGCGCCGCCGTCGTATCCGTGCCTTCCACGGACGGCAAACCCTTGGCGTATCTCATCTGCGGCACCTGGTCGCTGCTCGGTACGGAGCTGGCGGATCCGGTGCTGGATCCGGCCGCTCTGGCTCTGGGCTTCTCCAATGAAGGCGGCATGGGTGGAACGGCCCGTACGCTTAAGAACATCATGGGCCTGTGGCTCATTCAAGAATGTAAGCGGGAATGGGATCAATCCGTTACGCCCCGCTCCTTCGCCGAGCTGGTGAAGCTGGCGGAGGAGGCACCGGCCTTCCGTTCCTTCATCGATCCGGACGATCTCCTGTTCCTGCCGCCGGGCGGCATGCCGGACCGGATCCGCCGCTACTGCCGGGAGACCGGTCAGCCGGTTCCGGAGACGGAAGGCGAGATTACCCGCTGCATCTATGAGAGCTTGGCCATGCAGTACCGCTTGGTGCTGGCACGTCTGGAGGCACTGACCGGCAACACTTACGGCGGCCTCCATATGATGGGCGGCGGTATTCAGAACAAGTTCCTCTGCCGGATGACCGCTTCCGCCATCGGACGTCCCGTATGGGCGGGGCCGGTGGAGGCCAGCTCCTTGGGCAACATGGCGGCTCAGCTTATCGCCTTGGGCGAGGTGGCCGACATGACGGAGGCCCGCGGTTTGATCAAGCGAAGCTATCCCCTGGATATCTACGAGCCGGAGCAGCCAGAGGTGTGGGATGAAGCGTTCGAACGGTACTTGAGCATCACGAAGATGAGCATCATGCCCGGTAAGTAAGCGACGGACCCGACGAATCCGGGTCCCCGGAGCGGATGACTCGGAACCATAAGGGAGGCAAGGAAGTATGCTGGTGGCCGAACGACTGCAAAAAATCGTACAGCTCGTCAACGAACGGGGCAGTATACGGGTAACGGAGCTCAGCGATTTGTGCGGAGTGACGGAGGAGACGATCCGCAAGGACCTCGACAAGCTGGAGTCTGAGGGCAAGCTCATGCGGAGCCATGGCGGTGCGGTCAGCGTGCAGGACACCCAGCAGGAGGTTCCTTATTCCGAGAGAGAGATCACCAACGTGGAGGAGAAGAAGCAGATCGCCATGGCCGCTGTCGGACTTATTGAGCCCGGCGACCGGGTGATGCTGGATGCCAGCACCTCGGCCTGGTGGATGGCCCGGCTCATGCCGGACCAGCCCCTGACCGTGCTGACGAACTCTATGAAGGTTTCCTTGGAGCTGGCCTCCAAGGAGAAGATCCAGGTGATCTCCACCGGAGGGATCCTCGTTCCGAACTCCATGTCTTTCGTCGGCCCGCTGACGGAGCGTTCTCTGGAAACCTATCATGTGGACAAATTGTTCCTCTCCTGCAAGGGGCTGCATCTGGAACGGGGCGTGACGGAGCCTAACGAGCTGCAGGCATTGGTCAAGCGGAGGATGATCCGGCAATCCGACCGGGTGTACCTCTTGGCCGACTACAGCAAATTCGGCGTCCGGTCCTTCACCCATGTGGCCGATTGGAAGGAGATCCATCATCTGGTCACGGACGCCCGAAGCGACAAGGAAATGATCCGCCAGCTGCGGGACCGGAAGATCGAAGTGACTCAGCTGAACGGCTGATCCCCCAAACCCCAAAAAAGGAGCAGGCATCCGGATTATTCCGGAGCCTGCTCCTTTTTTGGGGTTATTCGTCATGTTCCGGATGCCGGAAGCCGGCTCTCTCCAGTTGGATGGTGGCGTCATCCAGGTCGAATTTGTGCTCCAGCATATTCACAGCGGTCTGAAGCACCTGCTGATCGTCAGCGCCCTCCGCCAGGACCAGGTGGCAGGTAAATTGATGGTGTCCCGAGGTGACGGTCCACAGATGAAGCTCGTGGACTTCTTCTACACCGTTCAGCTTCAAGAGCTCCTCCTGCACCGCGGCGCCGTTGATCTCGTGTGGAGCCCCCTCCATCAGGATGTGCAGGGAATGGGACATAACGCTCCAGGCGCCCTTCAGGATCAGGGCCGCCACCAGCACGCTGATGATCGGATCGGCCACGTACCAGCCGAAGCGCAGCATCAGCCCGCCGGCGGCCAAGGCGCCAAGAGAGCCCAGCGCATCGCCCAAGATGTGGAGGTAGGCGCTGCGCACATTGATGTTTCCGTTGATGTCGCTGTTCCGGTGCAGCGCCCAGGCGCTGGCAGCGTTGGCCAGGAAGCCGATGGCGGCAATGCCCATCATGGGGCCGCTGGCCACCTCCGGCGGATGACGGAAGCGCTCGACTGCCTCCCAGAGGATCCAGCCGCAGATCAGGAAGAGGGTGAGTCCGTTCAGGAGCGCGGCGATGACCTCGAACCGCTGGTAGCCGAAGGTCTTGGATCGGCTGGCCGGACGCTGGGAGATCTTCAAGGCCACCAGGCTCAGCACCAGTGCAGCCGTATCGCTGAGCATGTGCCCGGAGTCGGACAGCAGGGCCAGACTGTTGGTCCACAGCCCGCCGATGAACTCCAGCAGCATGATGCCTGCGGTAATCGTCAAGGCGATGGCGAGGCCGTTCTTGTTGCCGTGATGATGATGATGGTGGTGCCCATGGTGGTGCTTGTGACCATGCTCATGGTCGTGATCGTGGTCATGGTCATGGTCATGGTCATGGTCATGGTCGTGCCGGCTGCCGGTTTCCGCGGCATGACCGCTGTGGGAATGGGTTCCGCTCATAGTTCCTCCGTATGCAAGGGTTTTATTCTATTCCGTAACATCATATGTCCCTAAGTGTAGAGTTCCATTAACGGCTGTGTCAATGTCCGTTTGATGACAAATGAGAATGGATTTCATCCAGCACTTTGCCGGTATCTTGCAAAAGCTCCCATTTTTCGTCACAATGGGGAAAACAAGCCCAATAAGGAGAGGATCCATCTTGTACGGTGCCCCATTATCCCCCCATGCTCGTAAAATCATGCTGCTCGGCTCAGGCGAGCTCGGCAAGGAAGTGGTGCTGGAAGCGCAGCGGCTGGGGATCGAAACCGTTGCGGTGGACCGCTATTCGGATGCCCCCGCCATGCAGGTGGCCCACCGGAGCTACTGCATCGACATGCTGGACGGTCGAGCTCTGCGGGAGCTGATCGAGCGGGAGAAGCCGGAGCTGATCGTTCCGGAGATCGAAGCCATTGCTACCGATGAACTGGTGAAGCTGGAGCAGGAAGGGTACCGGGTGATCCCGACGGCTGGGGCCTCCCGGCTGACTATGGACCGGGAAGGGATCCGCCGCCTCGCTTCCGAGACGTTGGGGCTTCCAACGGCCCGCTACGCTTTTGCGGACAGTCTGGACGAGCTGAAGGAGGCCGTGAAGACCGTAGGCACTCCCTGTGTGATCAAGCCGATCATGAGCTCCTCGGGGAAAGGGCAGACGGTGTGCCGCACCCCCGAAGGGGTGGAAATCAGTTGGAATGCTGCCATGGAGGGCGGACGGGCCAAGAAGACGCGCGTCATCGTGGAAGAGTTCATCTCCTTCGAATCGGAGATTACCCTTCTGACCGTCCGCTCCGTCTCCGGTACGGCCTTCTGTGCGCCGGTCGGCCATATCCAGAAGGAAGGGGACTACATTGAATCCTGGCAGCCCCATCCGATGACGACGGAGCAGATCCGGGAAGCGCAGGAGATCGCCCGCAAGGTTACGGACGCGTTGGGCGGCTACGGGCTGTACGGAGTGGAGCTCTTCCTCGGGAAGGACAAGGTCATCTTCAGCGAGGTATCCCCCCGTCCCCACGACACCGGCATGGTGACCATGGCGACGCAGGATTTGTCCGAATTTGCCCTACATGTCCGGGCCATTCTGGGCTTCCCGATTCCCGCCGTCCGGCTCCTGACTCCCGGTGCCTCCCATACACTGAAGGCATGGGAAGCAAGGAAGGATTACCGGATCGAAGGTGTGGCGGCGGCTCTCGAGGTTCCCCACACCCAGGTCCGGGTATTCGGCAAACCGGAGACCAAGATCGGCCGGAGGATGGCAGTGGCGCTCAGCAGCGCCGAGACGGTGGAGCAGGCGCGGAAGCAGGCGAAGGAAGCGGCGGAGCGGCTGTCTATCGTGTACGGAGATGAGGAATAGAAGAAGAGCGGCCCAGCGGGCCGCTCTTCTTTTGCGTTAAGCCAATAAGGCGGCGGGAAGCCGAAAAGTTGCGATGTCGCGGAATCCGCAGGAATAAGGCTTCAGTCCGCCTTATTTCCGCTGCAGCGGCGGGAAGCCTCCCCTAAGACCGCGGAAGCTCCCGGTTGGCTACCCGGTACTCCGTCGGACTGACCCCCGTCTTCCGAAGGAAGTTTCTGCTGAAGCTGGAGAAGGACTCATAGCCGACCTCATAGGCGATATCCACCACCTTCATATCCGTGGAGGCCAGCAGGCTGCAGGCATGACGGATCCGGACCTCCTGAAGCAGCGAGAGGAAGGACACGCCGAAGTGACGGGTCAGGATCTGGGTGATCCGGGTAGGATGGCACTGGAACCGGGCTCCGAGATGGGCCAGAGTCAGCGGCTCCCGGTAATGAATGTGGATATACCTCATCAGGTCCCAGGCCGGAGTCGGGGGCTGAAGGGAGCCGGATTCCGGAGGCGCATCCGGACGAGGCTGCCTATGGCTCCGTTCCAGATGGGCTACCAGCTCCGTCAGCATGCCCTTCAGCATGGCCTGCTGCCAGAAGTCGGGGGTGGCGTACTCTTTTTCCATCCGTTCCAGCAGTCTTCGAATCTCCTGTTCAGACTCGCCTGCCAGATCATAGTGGGTGCGGATCGGGTTGTGTTCTGACAGCAGCAGCTTCTCGGTCGCTTCTCCCAGCAGCTCCAGACCGAACATACAGTTCATGAGGATCAGCGGCTTGCCGGGCATAGCGAAAATTTCGTGCACCTGATAAGGGAGAATAAAGGTGAAGGTTCCCGGCTTCAGAGGATGCTTCTCTCCGTTTACCGCTTCCGAGCCTTCGCCCTCCAGGATATAGCTGAATTCGAAGAAATCATGCCGGTGCTGGGGAAAGTGCTGCTCCACCCGGTTGCGTGAGAGATGAAAGGGGAACTTGCCGATAAAAGGGTAATCCGACAGGTGCTTATGAATGGGAAAAGTCAAACGGATCATCCCTCCGTTCAAAAAATGAGAGGTTTGTTCAAGAATCGGCATGTATGCGGATACGTAATATTCTAACCTATAACCATACGAAGTTGAAGGAGGAGACCCATAATGACTCAAATGATAGGTGAACTGCGTTCCAGCTCCGTCATCAAGCGCCATCCGGCCAATCCCATTCTGACCGCCTCCCAGGTGCCTTATCCCACCGCGCTGACCTTTAATGCCGGCGTAACGAAGTACCAGGGGCAGTACGTCATGGTTTTCCGCAACGACCACGGCTCTGTAGAAAATCAGACTCTGGAGCCCTCCCATACCACCGATTTGGGACTGGCCTACAGCAAGGACGGCATCCATTGGAAGGTGCAAGATAAGCCCTGCTGGAAGCTGCTCACCGATGAGATCGTCCGCGTATACGATCCCCGATTGACGGTCATGGACGGACGTATCTATATGTGCTTTGCGGTGGACACGCGCCATGGCGTGCGCGGCGGCATCGCCGTGACCGACGATTTCGAGAAGTTCGACGTCCTCTCCATGTCCGCTCCCGACAACCGCAACATGGTGCTGTTCCCGGAGAAGATCGGCGGCAAGTACGTCCGCCTGGAGCGTCCGTTCCCCGTATATGGCCGCGGGGGTGTCGACCGCTTCGACATGTGGATCTCCAACTCCCCGGATCTGAAGTATTGGGGCGAGACGGAGCTGGTGATGGGCGTGGAGCATGTGCCCTTCGCCAACGACAAGATCGGTCCGGCTGCGCCTCCCATCAAGACGGAGAAGGGCTGGCTGACCACCTTCCATGCCGTCGACATCGACCCGAACCGCGGAAAGAACGGCTGGGAAGCCACCTGGAAAAAACGCTATACCGCCGGCATCGCGCTGCTGGACCTGGAGAATCCTCAGAAGGTCATCGGCATGTCCAGGGAGCCGCTGATCGCACCGGAAACGGTCTATGAGAGAGAGGGCTTTCGCAACGACGTCATCTTCCCCGGCGGCATGATTCTGGAGGACGACGGAGAAGTGAAAATCTATTACGGCGGAGCCGACACCGTTGAGTGTCTCGCAACCGCTCATGTGGACGATCTCCTGAAGCTTTGCTTGGAAGGGAAATAAGTACAGAACCCGCTTCAAGAGCCTTATGGCTCTAAAGCGGGTTCTTTCTTTTACACATGATAGCTCCCGGTCGGCTCGTGAAGCACCCACTCCAGCATCGTGACCATGGCGTCGAGCTGCTCCAGCTGAGACTGAAGGGATGCATCGTTCTGTCCGCCCAGAGATATCAACCTGTCCGCCAGCTGCTTGCGCTGGACCGCCAGCTCGTTCAGCTTGCGTTTCACCTGTTGTTCCGTTCTCATGGATCCACCGCCTTCCAATAGAAGTGCCATCTTCCAAGTATCATGGCGGATTCCGGCGGAAGCGTCAAGCGGTGAAGGGAGATTGCTCGTTTCACTTGAAAATTAATTGAAATAATTATAAATTAATATTAAATCCATATGTAACGGAGAGTCCCGGACATTCCGGGCTCCCGATGCATGCCTGCTTGACGGTTATAAGGGCGATACGGTTATCTGAACCAAGGCTGGTTCCGATGCTCGACCAGGTCAATGGCACCAAGCACCACATGAGCCAGACCAAAGCCCATGACCGCTGTGGAGGCCATCGGATATTTGCCGCGGAACGCAGCGCCAGTTGCCGTTACAGCAGTACCGAGTACAGTAGGAATCAAACCTTCGCGCATGAATGATCTCTCCTTTGAAGTGATGGGGTATGGAACAATCATTAGGGTTGTATTTTAGGGTGAACCTTATACGGCTGGAACGTTTGCTTTCAATTCCGCTTCTTTTATATAATGGCTAAAAATAACGCTTCAGGACGAGATCTGATCCATGGATAAATCAAAGGGAGTGAATCAAAATGGCTGCAAACGGGAAACCGATCGCGCTTAAGGAATGGGCCGTGGCGGTGAATGCGCTGCGGGAAGGAAAGCAGATTCTCATCATGCGCAAGGGCGGCATTGTGGAGGAAACCCGGGATTTTCAGGTGGAGAGCCATCATTTCTACCTGTATCCGACCTATGAGCATCAGAAGAAGGATCTGATGAAGGACGGTTATAAAGAGGAGATCCACCGGACCATGGTCGGTTGGACGCCCGAGGACACGACTGTCGTTCTCACCACCTATGCAGAAGTGGCGGAGGATATCGAAGTGTTCGACCAGGAGGAGCTGAACAAGCTGGGGGAGCTCCACATCTGGACCGACCAGTTTGCCGAAGAACGCCTGAAATGGAAGAAGAAGAATCCGCTGCATGTGCTGCTGCTGAGAGTGTACGAGCTGGAGAAGCCTGTGGAGATCAAGATCGAGCCGGAATACCTGGGCTGCAAGTCTTGGGTCGAGATCGCCGCGCCGCTTCCGGAGGTCGGCCGCAAGCCGGTGCTTAGCGATGAGGCGTTCGCCGAGAAGGTTCAAGCTGTGAAGGAAGCCTTAGGCAAAATCAAAGCTGGATGAACCGGATTCCCGGGAGGGTGCGGCTGGCATAAGCCGTAGCCCGGCCGGGATTTTTTCCGCGGTTGAAGGCGAATGCCAGACGGTTGAAGGTGGATTTCCAGCATCAATCGCTGCATGAAATTGGAGAATGTGTCTAAATTGTGATGATAATTCGTTTCATTACATTGTAATAAACTTTACAAACGAAAAAGTATAAAAAATTTGCCGCTTGCCCTTTCTTGATTTGATTTTGTAAGTTATAATAAAATTATTCCATTGAGAATCACTGATAATCAACAAGATTAATTCCAAATAAGAAAAATAACCATAAACCCGGAGGGAAATGAACCATGTCGAATTCGCCTGTATTCACGATAAACGGCTTGAGAGCCAATGTCGAAGGCAAGGAAATCTTGAAAGGCTTGAACCTGGAAATCAAAGGCGGCGAAGTCCATGCTATCATGGGACCCAATGGTACAGGCAAGAGCACCCTGGCTTCCGCACTGATGGGCCATCCTAAATATGAAGTCACGGCAGGTACCGTAACCCTTAACGGACAAGACGTGCTGGAGATGGGCGTAGACGAGCGCGCTCTGGCCGGTCTGTTCCTGGCTATGCAGTATCCGAGCGAGATCACCGGCGTCACCAACGCCGACTTCTTGCGGAGCGCCATCAATGCCCGCCGCGGCGAAGGCAATGAGATCTCCCTGATCAAGTTCATCCGCCAGATGGAAGGCAAGATGAAGGAGCTCGAGATGAATACCGAGTTCGCCCACCGCTACTTGAACGAAGGCTTCTCCGGCGGCGAGAAGAAGCGGAACGAGATTCTGCAGATGATGCTGCTGGAGCCGAAGATCGTCATCCTTGACGAGATCGACTCCGGTCTGGACATCGATGCCCTGCGCATCGTAGCCAACGGCTGTAATGCCATGAGAAGCCCGGACCGCGGCTTCCTGGTCATCACCCACTATCAGCGTCTCTTGAATTACATCCAGCCTGACTTCGTCCACGTCATGATGCAAGGCCGCATCGTGAAGTCCGGCGGCACCGAGCTTGCAGAGCGTCTGGAAGCCGAGGGCTACGATTGGGTCAAGGAAGAGCTGGGCATTGTTGACGAAACCGTCGGGGCAGAGGTCTAAACCGTTCACGAGGAGGAGAAGGAAATGAGTGCACAAACCGTTCTTCCCGTTGACCGGGGGTCCGTTGCCGACTTATCCAAGCGCAACCAAGAACCCGAATGGATGGCGGAGCTGAGATTGAAGGGCTTGGAGCTGGCGGAATCGCTGGAGCTCCCGGCCTTGGAGAAGACCAAGCTCGACCGTTGGAATCTGAGCCATTACGGCTCTTATCATAAATCGGCGGCCATTGCGGCCGTAACGGATTTGCCGGAGGAGGCCAAAGGGCTGTTCGGTGAGAACTTCAGCAACAGCCTCCTGATCCAGCGCAATTCCGGTGCCATCTACAGCAGCCTGTCCGAAGCGGCCTCTGCCCAGGGCGTAATCTTCATGGAGCTGGAGCGCGCTGTACGCGAACACGCGGACCTGGTGAAGCCTTACTTCATGAAAGCCGTGGAGCAGGGGGAGAACCGTCTGACCGCTCTGCACAGTGCCGTTTGGAACGGCGGCGTATTCCTCTATGTGCCGAAGAACGTTCAAGTGGAGCTTCCTGTGCAAGCCTTGTTCCTGACCGAAGGCGCCGACGCCTCCTGCGCTCCCCATGTGCTTATCGTGGCCGAAGCGAACAGCTCCGTAACCTACGTGGAGAACGTATTGTCCCTAGGCGAGACCGGAGAACGGGTCGTAAGCGGCGTTGTGGAGGTCTTCGCGAAGCAAGGCTCCAAGGTCCAGATCGCCTCTGTTCATAACCTGAACACCCAGATGACCGACATCGCCTACCGCCGCGCGATCATCGAGAACGATGCCCGCGTCGAATGGACCGTCGGTGAGATGAATTATGGCAACGCCGTATCCGACACGACCTCTCTACTGAAGGGGAACGGTTCCTCTTCCGATTCGAAGGTCATCTGCGTCGGCACCGGAGAGCAGAAGCTGAACCTGACTACCCGTGCCGTACACTTCGGCAAGATGTCCTCCAGCGACATGATTACCCGGGCTGTTATGAGAGACGGCTCCACCGCCATCATCAACGGCATTACCAAGATCGAGAAGGGCGCAACCGGCGCCAACGGCCAGCAGACCGAGAAGGTCCTCATGCTGTCGCCGAAGTCCCGGGGCGATGCCAACCCGATTCTTTTGATCGACGAAGACGACGTCAAAGCCGGCCATGCCGCCAGCGTCGGCCAAGTGAACCCGGAGCAGGTCTATTACCTGATGTCCCGCGGCATCTCGAAGGAAATCGCCCAACGGCTCATCATCTACGGATTCCTGGCACCGGTGGTATCCGAAATTCCGATTGCCAAAATCGAGGACCAGCTGCAAGCGCTGGTTGAAAGGAAGCTGGAGCAATGAACGCCTTGGAGATCCGCAAGCTTTTTCCCATCTTACATCAGGAAGTGAACGGGCATCCCCTCGTGTACCTGGACAGCGCGGCCACTTCACAGAAGCCCGTACAGGTTATTGAAGCCATAAAGCAATATTATGAGCGGGATAATGCAAATGTTCACCGCGGTGTGCATACCTTAGGTTCCAGAGCCACCGACGCCTACGAAGGCGCCCGGGAAAAAGTGCAGCGGTTTCTCCATGCGAGACATACCGAAGAGATCATCTTCACCAGAGGAACGACGACCGCTCTGAACCTGGTTGCATCAAGCTACGCGCGCAGCGTTTGCCGGGAGGGCGATGAGATCGTCATTACCCCCATGGAGCATCACAGCAACCTGATCCCGTGGCAGCAGGCCGCCAAAGCCACCGGCGCCACCCTGAAGTATATTCCGCTTCAACCGGACGGCAGCATAAGCCTGACGGACGTGGAGAATACCATTACCGACAAGACGAAGATCGTGTCAGTGGTGTATGTCTCCAATGTCTTGGGAGTTGTGAACCCGGTGAAGGAAATCGCAGCCACCGCCCACCGTCATGGAGCCAAGATGGTGGTGGACGGGGCCCAGAGTACGCCACATATGAAGGTGGATGTACAGGATCTGGATTGCGACTTCTATGCGTTGTCCGGTCACAAGATGTGTGCCCCTACGGGCATTGGTGCACTGTACGGCAAGAAAGAGCTGCTGGAGAATATGGAGCCTATCGAATACGGCGGGGAAATGATCGACTTCGTGGATCTGTACGAATCCACCTGGAAAGATTTGCCCTGGCGATTCGAGGGTGGGACGCCCATTATCGCCGGTGCGGTAGGACTGGGCGCCGCCATTGATTTTCTGCAGGACATCGGCTTGGAGAACATCCATCACCACGAAGAGAAGCTTGCAGCCTACGCCATGGACCGTCTGTCCGAGATCCCGGATCTCGTCATCTACGGCCCGAAGGGCAAGCGTCCCGGACTCATTACCTTTAATCTGGGTGACGTTCATCCCCACGATGTCGCGACCGTATTGGATGCCGAAGGGGTTGCAGTGCGGGCCGGCCATCATTGCTGCCAGCCTCTCATGCGTTGGCTGAAGGCATCGGCCACGGCAAGAGCCAGCTTCTACCTCTACAACACGGAGCAAGACATCGACCGCCTGACGGATGCGCTCAAGCGGACAAAGGAGTATTTCAGCCATGCAATTGGATGACCTATACCGCAGAGTGATTATGGATCACTATAAGAACCCCCGGAATAAAGGCCGATTCGAAGATGGCGGCGTGACCGTGGATCTGCACAATCCGACCTGCGGGGACCGCATCTCTCTTCAGATGAAGGTGGAGAACGGCATCGTGCAGGAATCCCGCTTCGTGGGAGAAGGCTGCTCCATCAGCATGTCCTCCGCATCCATGATGACGGAGGCCGTAAAGGGCAAAACACTAGATGACGCCTTGAAGATGGCGGAGAATTTCTCCTCCATGATGAAGGGCGAGGATGTTGAATTCGAATACGAAGATATCGAGGCCCTGACCGGCGTGAAGAAGTTCCCGGCCCGTATCAAATGCGCCACCCTGGCCTGGAACGCGCTGCGCAAGGGGATCGAACAAACCCGATAGGAGGGAATCATAGTGGCCAAGCAAATGCCTGAAATGGAAGAGTATAAATATGGCTTTCGGGACGAGCACAAGGCAGTGTTCCAGTCCGGCAAAGGCCTGACCAAGGAAATCGTCACAGAGATCTCCCGTATGAAAAATGAACCGGAGTGGATGCTGGAATTCCGCTTGAAATCCCTCGAGCTCTTCAATAAGATGCCGCTTCCCCGTTGGGGCGGCGATCTGGACGACCTGGACTTCAACGATATCCAATATTACGTGAAGCCGACCGAGAACCAGGGCAAAACCTGGGAAGAGGTACCGTCCGAGATCAAGGAAACCTTCGACAAGCTGGGGATTCCGGAGGCTGAGCAGAAGTTCCTGGCCGGCGTATCCGCCCAGTATGAATCCGAGGTTGTCTATCACAGCATGCAGAAGGATCTGGAGGAGCAGGGGGTCATCTTCACCGATACCGATACGGCACTCCGTGAGCATCCCGAGATCTTCAAGAAGTTCTTCGGCACCGTCATTCCGGCGGCCGACAACAAGTTCGCCGCGCTGAACAGTGCCGTATGGTCCGGCGGCAGCTTCATCTACGTGCCTCCGGGCGTCAAGTGTGAAATTCCGCTGCAGGCTTACTTCCGGATCAACTCCGAGAATATGGGCCAATTCGAGCGTACGCTGATTATCGCCGACGAAGGCAGCTTCGTGCACTACGTTGAGGGCTGTACCGCACCAGTTTACAGCACCAACTCCCTGCACAGCGCCGTCGTGGAGATCATCTGCCTGAAGGACTCCCGCGTCCGTTATACCACCATCCAGAACTGGGCACCAAACATCTACAATCTGGTTACCAAGCGTGCCGTTGCCGAAGAGAATGCCACCATGGAATGGGTGGACGGCAACATCGGCTCCAAGCTGACCATGAAATACCCGGCTGTTGTGCTGAAGGGCCGCGGCGCGAAAGGCAGCGTCTTGTCCATCGCCGTCGCAGGCAAAGGACAGCATCAGGATGCAGGTGCGAAGATGATTCACCTGGCTCCTGAGACGACCTCCACCATCGTATCCAAGTCCATCTCCAAGCATGGCGGCAAGGTGACCTACCGCGGTCTTGCCTCCTTCGGACGCAATTCCCAAGGCTCTAAGGCTAACATCAAGTGCGACACCTTGATCATGGATAAGCAATCCACCTCGGATACGATTCCGTACAATGAGATTCTGAACGACAACATCACCTTGGAGCACGAAGCCACCGTATCCAAGGTATCCGAAGACCAGCTCTTCTATCTGATGAGCCGCGGCCTCTCCGAAGCCGAGGCCACCCAGATGATCGTCATGGGCTTCATTGAGCCCTTCACGAAGGAGCTGCCGATGGAATATGCCGTCGAGATGAACCGTCTCATCAAGTTCGAGATGGAAGGCAGTATCGGATAATAGCCTCGTCTCATAAAAAAGTAACCTCTCCTTGGTAAAATGGGGGTGCAACAACCCAACCATTTTCAAAGGGGAGGTTTTTTTTGCCTAAAAATGGACAAGTTCCCTGATTATTGAACAATCGTATCTGTTTTTTGGAGTGCATCCTTTTTGCATTTACCTATACTAGGGTTATACACCAAGAAAAGCCATATATTCCCATTATTCCATAGAAAGGAGGTCAAGTAGGCCAAGATTCGAACAGCAATTTATGTAATCGCTTACTTCTCAAATCAAAGGAGGAATAATGATGATGTTGCGCCAATGGTTGAAGCCCCAAAAAGCAGCCTGTTTTCTGCTTGCCGCCGCCCTGCTGATCCCCCTGGGACTAAGTCCCGCCCCCCAGCCGGTATCGGCCGCGAGCGCCCGACAGATGGAAAAGCTGAACCGGGGACTGGTTGCCGTTAAAACAAGCAACGGTGTTTTTCTCAGCTGGCGTCTCCTGGGAACGGAGTCCTTGAGCACAAGCTTTAACGTATACCGTAACGGAACCAAGCTGAACTCCACGCCCATCACCAACAGCACCAATTACCAGGATTCTGGCGGCGCCGCTTCCTCCACCTATTATGTGAAGGCAGTGGTCAACGGCACCGAGCAGGTCGCTTCACCTACCGCTACGGTCTGGGCCAACAATTATCTGGATATCCCGCTTCAGAAGCCGGCAGGCGGCACCACCCCGGACGGTGTGGCCTACACCTACAACGCCAATGACGCCAGCGTAGGCGACCTGGATGGAGACGGAGATTATGAAATCATCCTCAAGTGGGACCCCTCCAACTCCAAGGACAATTCCCAGTCCGGTTATACGGGCAATGTCTATCTGGACGCGTACGAAATGGACGGCACCCGCCTGTGGCGTATCGACCTGGGCAGGAATATCCGGGCAGGAGCCCACTACACTCAGTTCCTGGTTTATGATTTTGACGGGGACGGCAAGGCTGAAGTTGTCTGCAAAACGGCGGACGGCACCAAGGACGGTACGGGTGTGGTCATTGGTAACGCCTCCGCGGATTACCGCAATTCCAGTGGTTATGTTCTGAGCGGGCCGGAATTCCTGACGGTGTTCTCCGGCACCAACGGCAAAGCGCTCACCACCGTGGACTACCTCCCCGCCCGGGGCAATGTTTCCGACTGGGGTGATAATTACGGCAACCGGGTGGACCGCTTCTTGGCCTGCGTCGCCTATCTGGACGGTGTCCGTCCCAGCATTGTTATGGCCCGGGGCTATTATACCCGCTCTGTAGTGGTGTCGTATGACTGGCGGAACAATACTCTGACCCGCAAGTGGACCTTCGATAGCAACAGTTCTACCAACTCCGGCACCGCCGGTCAAGGCAACCACAATCTCAGCGTAGGCGACGTGGACGGGGACAGCAAGGACGAGATTGTTTACGGCGCCTTGACGATCGATGACAACGGGGCCAAGCTGTACAACACGGCCATGGGTCACGGAGATGCCATGCACATGGGGGACCTGAACCCGGACCGAGCAGGCCTCGAGGTGTTCAAGGTCAATGAAAACACCTCCGCCGCTTATGGTGCGTATATGTTCGATGCTAAGACCGGAACGGTTCTGTGGGGCGTCAAAACCAGTGCAGATACGGGACGCGGCATGTCCGCCGATATCGATCCCACTTACAAGGGAGAGGAGGTCTGGGCCTCCAACGGGGTAGGCCTGCGCTCGGCTACAGGCACGCTGATCAGTTCGACGATTCCTTCCTCCATTAACTTCGGGATATGGTGGGACGGTGATCTGCTCCGCGAGCTGCTGGATCACAGCTCCAATGTGGGTAAAATCGACAAGTGGAACTACACCTCCAAAACCACCGGCAACCTGCTGACGGCCACCGGCACCAGCTCCAATAACGGTACCAAGGGCAACCCCTCCCTGCAGGCTGACCTCCTAGGGGACTGGAGAGAGGAAGCTATCTGGCGGACTGCCGACAGCAGCGCTTTGCGGGTTTACACCACAACGGCGGTGACCACCCAAAAAATATATACGCTGATGCATGATCCCATCTACCGTTTGGGTGTGGCTTGGCAAAATGTTGCCTATAACCAGCCGCCGCATACCGGCTTCTACCTGGGAGACGGCATGGGCGCCGTAACCCAGCCGAATATTTACACCGTGCCCTAAAGACCGCGGCAACTTTAATTAAAACGGAAGTCGCCTCTGTTCTTCTCTCTTTTGTCATACTATGCTTATCGGGCAAGGGAAAGGAGAATGCGCATGACTGGAAACGAAGCGCTCCGCAACGACAGTATCGTGATTAAGCAATATATCACCCACACACAATATGCTGAGATTAACCGGCTGGAGGCCATTTGCCACGCCCACGACGGCACCAACCTGAAGCTGGAGACGGATTACCGGCTTCACCGCCCCAAATCGGCCGTGCCCGGTATCACAGAGCTGAACGAATTTCTGTATTATGCGGATGGAGAATTGGTATCCTATCTGGGCATTGCCAGCTTCGGAGGCGGCAATGCGGCGGAGCTCAACGGTATGACCCATCCGGATTACCGGAGGAAGGGGATTTTCACCAGGCTCTGTGGATTGGCTGTGGAGGAATGCAGAAGACGGAGCTTCGATAAAATCCTGCTTTTGTCCGACGGAAAATCCGAATCTGGTCAAGGCTTTATCCGTTCGGTAAGCGGAACATATGATTTTTCGGAATACCGCATGCGGCTGCGTGAGCATAGTACGGAGGAGCGTTCAGAGCTGGTAGCCCTGAGGAAGGCCAGCAACGAGGATATATCGAGTCTGGAACGGCTGGATGTGGCTATTTTCGGCGGAAATGGGGAGGTGGATGTTCTTCCGGAGGAGGAGGAAAAACGCAATAGGGTCACCTATCTGGTAGAGCGGGACGGGATGGACGTCGGCCGGATCAAGATCACTTATGCCGATTCAACCGCCTTTATCAGCGGTTTTGGCATTGTTCCGGATCAGAGGGGACAGGGCTTGGGCAAGGCGGCACTGAAGGAAGCACTGCTCTTGATCCGGGAGCGGAATATTCCCGAGGCCGAGCTGGATGTGGAATGCAAAAACGCCAACGCCCTCCATCTTTACACCGCCTGCGGCTTTCAGGAAATGTCCGTGATGAATTATTATCAGGCCCCGAAGATTTGAGAACATGGCTCTCTGAAATAGATACAAAGCCTCCGCGGAAGGCGGTGGCTAAGGCTCCCTATTCTTAGGGGGCCTTTTGTGTTGAGATCATGAAAATATATTTTCTCTGCAAAGAAATGATATGAAAAGCGATAAAATATATTTTCTTGATATCGTCATCGACAAAATGTTACAATTCTCTCGTAATGACGACCAATTTCTACATAACCTTGAGGTGACATCGATGTCAAAAACAAATTGGTTTCAGAAGCTAGGCAGCACAAGAGAGTGGGGCTTTTCCCTATGGAAAGACAGACCGGTCGGCGCCAAAATTGCCGTACTGGTCTTGTTATCGCTGGTGATTATCGGAATAGCCATGACCCTGCACTATCAAGATCTGGTCCAAGCCGACGAACGTTGGGATTCAGCCTTCTCGAAGGAGATAGAGCCGCTGACCCGGATGACAGAAGTGGAACGGAATCTAGTGAAAACAAATAGTCTGCTCTTGGAATATATCACGCTTGCCAATGACAACCGGCGCAAAGAAATTGTGACGGAAGCCCAGAAGATCATCGCGAGCAATGATGAGATGGTGAAACGGTACGAAGAAGCAGCCAATCATGAGGAAACGAACAAGCGGCTGCTGGATGAATTCAAAGAGAACTACCAGAAGCAGCGGGCCATCTTCGCTTCCGTATCCGAGGCAGGGACCAGCGCCGCTTCCCCTGCACTAGGAGCCGGAAAAATCGTGGAGGTCTATAAAAGTCAGGTGCTGCCCCTTCAGGCCAAGCTGGAGGAAATCTCCCAGGCTATCAAGCAGAATCATCTGAATAGTATAGAACAGACGGATCAGATAAATGATGAAGAAGTGGACCATGAACGGGCGGTGCTCATCCTGGTTGCGGTCGCCTCCGTTCTCCTGCTGGCCGTAACGGGCTATGGCTTGTACCGTTCGGTATGCAGCCCCCTCCGGGATATGGAACGGTTGATGGCCCAGGCCGAGCGGGGAGACCTGACGGTTCAAGGAAGCTATGGGTCAAAGGATGAGATCGGACGACTGACCCGCTCCTTCAATGGCATGATTGATGGAATACGGAATATGATTGCGCTGATTCAGGAGAGTGCGCTGACCTTATCAGCCAGCTCGGAGCAGCTCATGGCTAATGCGGAGCAGTCTAAGATGGCCGGCGAACAGATCTCCCAATCTACCCAGAGTCTGGCCGAAGGACTGGAGCTGCAGATGTCCGGGGTTCAAGAAACCAATGCCTCCATCCTGAATATGGACCGAAGCATTACGAGCATCGTGAATCAGAGCGCGAAGGCAGCCAAGCTGGCCTCCCGGACCAATGAAATGACGGAGAACGGCCAGACACAGCTGATGCTGGCCCGAAGGGCGCTGGGGATGATGGGGGAAACTACACAGCAGACCAGCGCGCAGATGGAGAAATTGGCGGCCCGTTCGGAACAGATTCAGAGTATCATCCAGATGATCTCGGATATTGCCACCCAGACCAATCTGCTCTCGCTGAATGCCTCCATCGAAGCGGCCCGTGCCGGGGAAGCCGGACGGGGATTCGGCGTCGTGGCAGGCGAAGTGAAGAAGCTGGCCGAGCAATCCCGCCACCAGACCGCGGAAATCGCTTCACTCATCGAGACCATTCAGGAGGATGTCCGAAATGCCGTTGTGTTCAGCCGGGAGGGGCGGAGCCTTCTCGAGAAGGTCGTCGGAGACAACAAGCTGGACCAATCCTTTGAATCCATCCACGCCTTGGCCGAGGAGCTCTCTACGGATATGGAGGAGGTTGCTTCTTCCATTCTGGTGATCGCTCAGGAGAGCGGAACGGTGACCCGTTCCATGAAGCTGGTTACGGATTCCGCGCAGAATGGGGTTGCCTTAAGCCAGGAATCCGCGGCAGCCAATGAGGAGCAGCATGCCACATTGGACGAGATGAGCGGGAATGCGCGCTCCATGGCACAGCTGGCGGAGGATCTTCAGCACGCTGTGGGACAATTCCGTATCGGGTAACCGGATCGTACCGATATACAAGCTTATTTTTCGCTTCCGAGGCAATCGGGAGCTTTTTTTTTCCATTCATAAAGGAGCCTTCGTTATCTGATTCTAAAGACAGTGTCTAATTCAGATGAATAGAGGAGATCCGACCATGAAGCCAAAAGCGTTACGTCCGACTATGGCGGCCGTTATGGCCATGACCTTGACCCTGTCCGCCGCGTGCACCGACCAAGGGAACAAATCCGGTCAAGGTCAAGGAGCGTCCCCCAGCCCGGGGGCATCGGCTCAAGCACAGTCCCAGTCTCAGCCCCAAGGGGGTACGACGTCCATCGCCGGAGGAGGTGCCGTTCCCCTGCAAGTGGAATCGGACGGGAGCGTACCGATCCGCCATATCAGCGGCACGGACTACGTCCAGGCGACCAAGCTGTTGGAGATCATCGGGTTCCGCAACGTATGGGATGCCAATCAGAGCCTGCTGAAATTCGGGAACCATGATGCCGCTTATGAGATTAAGATGAACACGACTGAAGCCCGGAAGGAAGAGGAGAAGTTCAACTTGTCTCATGCCGCCATTCCGGTGGATGGCATTCCGTATTTGCCGGTGAGCGCCATATCCGATCTGCTGTCGGAAGAGGTCAGCTTCACCCGGCAGGGGGATCAGCTGGTCTTTCACGCACAGCCCAACCCGGTTCACTTAAAGGTGGACGAGGATGGCCCCTTAAGCCAGGGAGATGCGTTGAATTTCGGCGAGGATCCGGATGATCCTTTCAAGGACGCTACTACCAACGAAGCACCTTCCTCCATGGCCATCGACGCGGACGGAGCCGTAACGGCAGCAGCTCTCAAGAACATCAACATTCCGTCTCTTATTGCACGGGCCAAAACCTATCTGGGTGTCAAATATGATTTCGGCGCATCCCCTTATCCGCAATCCGGCAAATTTGACTGCTCCTCCTACACCCAATATCTGTTCGGCAAATACGGCGTCACCCTGCCGCGTACCGCCCGGGCTCAAGCGAAGCTGGGCAATACGGTCAGCCGGACCAGCCTGCGGCGGGGCGATCTGGTCTACTTCTATGTGCCGGGCCGGTTCAAGTCCAATAAGACCGTCGGCCACGTGGGGATCTATATCGGGGACATGAAGATGATCAATGCTTCTCCGCTCCCGAAGGACGGCGTCCAGATCATCAGTCTGAACAAAGCGTACTGGAAGGAAACCTTCCTGTTTGCCAAGCGGATCGTATATTAATCCTTCGTTCACAACAACAAAACCTTCAAGAGGAGCTCTAAGCTCACTCTTGAAGGTTTTGGCATTAGTTCACGATCTTATGAATATGCAGATCCGGCCGTTTGGACAGGTCCACGAAATGGTTCTCCACCTGTATGAGGGGGTTGAAGAAATCCGTCGGGTTCGTCAATAGGATGACGCCTTGCTCCCCGGTATTCAGGATGACGCTCTTGCCTTCGAAATTGGGAACCATATGCCGGATGAATACCTGCGTGATATGAGGATCGATCTCGCCGAAGCTGATTCGGTGCAGCTCGCGAAGAACGAAAAGCATGTCCTTCTCCTTCTGATAGATTCGGGAGCTGATCATCGCGCTGTAGATATCGGCTACGGCCAGGATCTTCGACACGGGATGGATCTTGTCGGAACGCACGTTGTGAGGGTATCCGCTGCCGTCATACCGTTCATGATGCTCGAGCGCGCCCAACACGATAGGAGATTGGGAATCATACGTCTGCTCGAGAATTTCCTTGCCGTAGACGGTGTGCTGCTTGATGATCTCGAATTCCTGCTCCGTAAGCTTGGCCGGCTTCTGCAGAATCTCCGGATCGATCTTGCTCTTGCCGATGTCGTGCAGGAAACCGGCCTTACCGGCGAGCAGGGCGGATTCCTCCGAATGGCCCAGCCACTTGGAGATATAATAAGCGAACATGCCGACCTGCAGGCTGTGCTGGTACGTATATTCATCTCCGTTGTCCAGCGAGAGCATCAGGGACACCAGGTTGTTCTCCTTGCGGAAGTTGTCCGCCAGCGGCTCGAAGCTGGTGTCTACGATCTTGGGGTCGATCTTGCCCTCCGAGAAGGCTTGGCTAAAGATAGCGTTGACCCCCGCTAAGCCGGCTTCGTAGGACATGGCGACCAAGGAATGGGTCCTCTTGGATTCTTCCCTTGCAGTGCTCTTATCAGGCCTTATGATGTCTACATAATCAATATTATGGCAGAACAGCTTGGAGATGGACTCCCCATCAAGGACTGTCTCGGATGAAAGCACGTGCAGTCCGTATGCGTTGAATATATCCTTGGTTAGCTGATCTCCGGGCTGTAAATCCATCACGTGTACTCTCATGGGGAAATCCTCCTAGGGAACGAAGCCTGTATAAACCTTACAGATCAGGTAATTCCATAGTACCAGCGAATATGAGGATTGGCAATAACGAAACCGGTTACACCCCCTATAAATCGTCACATTCCGACATATTTGCTGTACAGCGTTTTGGCGGCGGTAAGGTCCGAGGTCCCTTGGATCATGGCCCGTCCATCGGGAAACAGCACCAAGGTCAGGTCGGGCGACGGCTGGAACTTGAGCAGGAATGGATTGCGTTCGGTAGGGCCCAGCTTCCGGAAGGTGGTCTCCCACTCCGTCAGATCCAGCTTGCGGGAACGGACCGGGACGATCTGGACCGAATTGCGTCCGCATAGAGACTGGATGGACTCCCCCTCCAGCTCGGAGGTCAGGAACTCGTAGCGGCCACTGCTGCAGCAGGGGCAATCCGCTTGTCTTCCGCCGGATATGTCGACGGAGCCGTAATGATTGTTCCAGAGATCCATGTGCTGCATGCTGCGGTTTACCTTGTCCAGGCTGCCGGTCAAAAGCTTCAGGGCTTCGGTGGCTTGATAAGAAGCTACGATATGGATGATGGGGCCGATAACTCCGGCCGTATCGCACGTTTCGGCGGTACCCTGCTCGGGCACATTGCCGAACATGCAGCGGAGACAGGGAGTCTCGCCGGGCAGGATGGGCATGACGACGCCCCGGGAGCTTACGGCGCCTCCGTAGATCCAAGGGATTCGATGCTTCACGCAGACATCGTTCACAAGGAAGCGGACGGAGAAATTATCGCTGCCGTCCAGGACCAGATCCACACCGGTGAGCAGCTCCTCCGCGTTGGACGGATTCAGATCCGCCACATGAGCCTCGATCCGCACCAGCGAGTTGATCCGTCCGAGACGCTCCGCTGCGGCTGCGGCTTTGGGCTTGGACTCCGCCGCATCGGCCTCCACATACAGCATCTGGCGCTGGAGATTGCTCTCTTCGACGAAGTCCCGGTCGATGATCCGGACGTAACCCACCCCGGCGCGGACCATGTGGTTGGCGAGCACGGTCCCCAGAGCGCCCATTCCGACAATGGCCACTCGGGCATTCATCAGCCTCCGCTGGCCTTCTTCCCCGATGGGAGCGAACAGAAGCTGACGGGAATAGCGGGAAGGGACGGGGGGAAACATGGATTCCGTCATCCGGGGATGCCTCCCTCGGCAGCAGGTGCGGTGGGGTCCCAGGGACCAAGCTGGTGTCCCTTCCATTCGGACCCGTCCTCCCACAGCTCCTTCTTCCAGATAGGAACCACCTGCTTGAGACGCTCGATGGCATACCGGCTGGCTTCGTAGCATTCCGCCCGGTGCGGCGAGGAAACGGCGATGACGACGCTGGTCTCACCGACGGCGACCCGTCCCAGTCGGTGGGTGATGGCGCAACGGGTGCCGGGCCACTTCAGGCCGATCTCATCCCCGATCTGAGCCATCGTAGCCAGAGCCATAGGCTCATAGGCGTCATAATCCAGCGTCAGCGTCCGCTGTCCCTGGGTGAATTCCCTAGTGGTGCCGATAAAAGCAAGCGCCGCACCGTGGTTCGGATCGGCGACCTTGGCGGATACGGCACCCGCGTCGATCACGTCACGCGTAAGCTCGTACAATATGGGGGCATCCGGCATGCGGTCCGTCTGCTCCTGGGAAGTGAGGCCGCTGCCTCCGGATACGGGGGGGATGAGCGCCAGCTCATCACCTTCCCGGATAAGCTCTTCCGGCTTGGCGTAGGCCTGGTTCTTGGCCACGAATGAGATGCGGATGGTCCCCGCCGCTTCGGGGTAACGCTCGGAGAGCAGCATCTTCAATTCGCCTGCCGTGAGGGTCTCTGCGTCTGTGTCCAACTCTACGGCGGAGCCGCCCAGCTTATCGGCAAGCCCTGCGAATACACGTATGGTTACCTTCATGTCCATCCTCCTAACGTTTGCATGATCCGGTACTTTAACTATAAACTATATCATGATTGTAGCCAATACGCGCACGTGGGAACGTGAGGGGAGGGGAAGCCATGTCCGGCGCATCCCGCAAGGTCGTCTTGATCCATACCAGTGATATTCACAGCGCCTTCCGTGAAATGCCCCATGTTGCGGGTGCTATGGACCGGATCCGGGCCGAATGGAGGGGAACCCCTATACTCACCGCAGATTGCGGCGATCATCTGGACCGCATGAGCCTCCTGACCGAAGGAACGGGCGGGGAAGCCCATATCCGCGTCCTGGAAGCCGCCGGCTACGATGTGGTGACGCTAGGGAACAACGAAGGGCTCACCCTGCCCAAGCATCGGGTGGATGAGCTCTACGGACGTCCGCTGCCCTTCGGCGTCGTCTGCGCCAACCTGAAGGATGCCTCGACCGGCCGTCCGCCTGCATGGATGGAACCCCACCGGATCGTGGAGCGGGAAGGAATCCGGATCGGCTTTATCGGCGCTACGGCCCGATACCCCATCTTTTACCGGCTGTTGGGCTGGATGGTGGAGGAGCCGATGGAGGCCGTCCGCTGTCAGGTGGAGGCGATCCGGGAACAGTCGGATATCGTCGTGCTGCTCTCGCACTTGGGATTATCGGCGGACCAGCGGATTGCCGGGGAAATCGCGGGAATCGACGTGATTCTCGGAGGTCATACCCACCACGTGCTGGAGGCTCCGTTAAGAGTGGGAAACACGTACTTGTTCGGCTGCGGCTTGCTGGGCAAGTATGTGGGGGAAGCCGTGCTCAGTGTGGATCCCGTTACCAAGCGGTTCTCCCACGCGGAGGGGCGTCTGCATCGGACGGATGAAGCGCCTGCTTCGGAAGCCCTTCGGCACTTGATCGGGAGTATCACCGGGGAGAGTCAAGAAGCGATGAACCGTCCGGCTGCGGTGCTGACCTCGGAGCTGCCTGTCGATTGGGAGCGGGATTCTCCCTTCGGCAATCTGCTTGCGGCTGGTCTCCGGAAGTGGACGGGTGCTCAGATCGGCCTGATCAACTCGGGGCAGCTGCTCCAGAGCCTGCGTGCGGGCACCGTGACCAAGGGAACCCTGCTGGAGCTGTGTCCTTCACCCATCAACCCCTGCTTGATCCGGCTGCCGGGCTATGCTCTTCTAAGCGCCTTGGAGCAGTCCCTGCAGGACGACTTCGTGAAGATGACGGTCTATGGCAACGGGTTTCGGGGCAAGTATCTGGGGGGGCTATGCGTGGACGGAATGGAGATCCGCTGGGACCCCAGCCTTCCGGCAGGGGCCAGAATCACATCGGCATCCGCTGGAGGCGTACCGGTCGATCCGCAACAGGAATACTTGGTAGGGACGGCGGATATGTTCACCTTCGGGACCGGGTATCTGAGCTTGAAGGAGGGACGGGATCCCCGCTACTGGCTGCCTGAATTCCTAAGGGATATCCTGGAACGGGAGTTAAACGACAGGCAAGCGCTGGAAGAGTGCCAGGTCCCAAGATTCTCCACGTAGGCGGTTGTATCATGCTGCCCGGCATTATAGAATAGGATAGATAGAAAGGATGGACGGCCTGCCGTTCTCCATAATAATGGGAGGAACCACATGAGTCTATGGATTGCGATTATTATCGGAATTATTGAAGGCTTAACGGAGTTTTTGCCGGTTTCCTCGACCGGACACATGATTATCGCAGGCCATGCCATGGATTTCACCGGTGCCAAAGCGGACAGCTTCGAGGTGATCATCCAGCTGGGAGCCATTCTTGCGGTCGTCGTGCTTTATTGGAAGAGAGTGCTCCGGCTGTTCGGAATCCAGAGCCGGGAGGCCAAGCTGGCGGGCGGACCCCGGTTGAATCTGATCCATATCGCCATCGGCATCGTTCCCGCACTGGGGTTGGGCTATATCTTCAAAGATTACGTCAAGATGCTCTTTATGCCCGAGACGGTCATCATCAGCCTGATCGTAGGCGGCATTCTCATGATGGTAGCCGAGAGATGGCAGCCGAAGGTAACGGCTGAGACCATGGACGAGATCACTTACGGCCAAGCCTTCTACATCGGGTTGACCCAGATTCTGTCCTTGTGGCCAGGCTTCTCGCGTTCGGGCTCCACCATCGCCGGAGGGATGCTTGCTGGCACCAGCCGTGCCGCTGCCGCCGATTTCACTTTCCTCATGGCCATCCCGATCATGACGGTCGTCACCGGTTATGAGCTGCTGAAGATGGACGCTATGTCCTCCGACGATATCCTGTTCTTCGCCGTAGGCTTCGTGGTATCCTTCATTGTGGCACTTGCGGCCGTAGCCACCTTCATCAAGCTGGTGGGCCGGCTGAAGCTGACGGTATTCTCCTACTACAGGTTCGTGCTTGCAGCCGTCGTCTTTGTCTACTTCGTCGTCCTGCAATAGTCCCGGGAAGACCTATGACTCTACGGGAATAAGGAAGAACCGCGTCGGAAGATGCGGTTTTTTATTTGCTCTTTTGCTGGTCTTGGTTTACATTATTGAGTATTGGGAGAATGAATCTAAAGTAGAAAGACGCGGGGAATCCTTATGAGACTGATGCCGATCAGCATGTGCAAGCCCGGAATGCGGCTGGGAAAAAAACTCTATAATGAAGAAGGGCTGGTTCTCCTTTCGGAACATGTGGAACTGACGGGCATGATGCTCCGGCGGCTGCAGCATCACGGTATCGATTTCCTCTACATAGATGACCCCAGAACAGATGACATCGTCATTCCGGAGCTCTTGAGCGACGAGACCCGCTTGGCGGCCACCAAGGTGATCCGATCCCACTTCAGCAAGATGATGGACGATTCGGGCAAGAAGATGGCGGTCAACGCAGGGAACATCAGCAAGGACTTCAAGAATATTCTGAATCTGATGATCGACGATCTGAGCCGGAACAAGGACGCCATGATCATGCTGACCTCCATGCAGATCACCGACCATTACCTGTTCCAGCATTCCATGAACGTCTGCATCTATTCGACGCTGCTCGGCATCTCCGAGGGCTATAACCGGGAGGAGCTGACGACCATCGGGCTCGGAGCGCTTCTCCATGATATCGGCAAGACCAAAGTGGACCTGCAGGCGCTCAAGAAGCCCGGTAGGCTGACGGATGAGGAATTCACCGAGATCAAGAGACACGCCATGCTGGGCTTCCAGCTTCTGAAGGATGAGCCCAACATTCCGCTGCTGTCGGCCCATTGTGCCCTGCAGCATCACGAACGGCTGGACGGAAGCGGTTATCCCCGCGGCATCAAGGGGGAGGAAATTCACGAATACGCACGCTGGATCGGGCTGGTAGATGCGTATGACGCCATGACGACGCATCGGGTATACCGGACAGCTATGCTGCCACATCAGGTGATGGAGATCCTGTATACTGAGGCCGGCACCAAGTTCGAGACCCGCAAGGTGGAGCGGTTCCGGGACAAGATCGCCATTTATCCCCTTGGGATAACGGTTACCCTGGATTCCGGCGAATCCGGCGTCATTGTAGACCTGAATGCCAATGTGCCGCACCGTCCGGTGGTCCGGATCCTGACCGACGAGACCGGCAATGACCTGGAGGTTCCCTACGAGGTGGACCTGTCCAAGAAGCTCCATGTCATGATTCATTCCGTCAATCAGTTCAAGCACGAATCGGCGTGAGCCGGTTCGTTTTTTGTTTGATTCGTATCCAAGGTTGGAATCATTCCATTTTGCCGCGGGATTCGATACAATGAAACACAGAGAACCGTCCGGGATCCCCGGACCCTACAGAGAAACTTAGAGAACGGGAGAGAAAGCATGAACGAAATGATTCGCAACCGGCCGTTGACGCCGCTGAGCCCCCGGCACGATCCATGGGATCCGATCCGGTCTCTAACCCAGTACGGCAAGCACGTTCTGACCAGTGTGGAGATGACCGTCACCCACCTGTGCAATATGCGGTGTGAGCACTGCGCCGTCGGAGATGCCCTTGCGATGTCCGAAGGGGAGCTGATGCCCTTGGCGCCTATGCTCCGTAGGCTCGATGAGGTGGAGCATCTGGAAACCATCAGCATTACGGGCGGGGAGCCGACCTTCCGCTTGGATACGGTGCGCCGGACCATCCTTCCCCTCTTGCGGTATGCCAAGGAACGGGGCGTCCGCACTCAGCTTAATTCCAATATTACACTGGATCTGGAACGCTACGAGGAGCTGGCTCCCTATCTCGATGTCCTTCATATCTCCTACAATTACCGGGATGCCGGCGATTTCCATCAAGTAGGCTTCGCCAAAGCCGCTCGTCCGGTCGGTGCGGAAGCCTCCGCCAAGCTCTTCGAACGGATGGTGGAAAATGCGCGTGCGCTTGCGGACGGGGGTCTCTTCGTCTCGGCGGAATCCATGATCAATTACAGGACGTGGGAGCATCTCCCGGAGATCCACCGGATGATCGTTGAGATGGGCTGCAAGCGGCACGAGGTCCACCCCATGTATCCCAGCGCATTCGCGAAGGATCTGCCCCTGATCACGCTGGATCAGCTGCGGTCGGCCATCCACGGTCTTCTGGACACCCGGGATCCTGGGGTCTGGATGCTGTTCGGGACACTGCCCTTCTTCGCATGCAGCATGACGGAGGAGGACCGGAGACTGGTGGAACGTCTGCGCAGGGAGCCTAACGTGACGGTGCGCAACGATCCGGACGGCAGGAACCGGCTGAATGTGAATCTGTTTAACGGAGATATCTATGTGACGGACTTCGCCGATTTCCCGGCTTTGGGCAATATCGGAACCGATCGGCTGGACGAGGTGTTCGGGCGGTGGCTGGAGCATCCGTTGGCCCAAAGCGTCGGCTGCCATTGCCCCCAGGCGGCGTGCTGCGGCCCGAATCTGCTGGTGGCCCATACGTACTACCGGGACGTCGATTTTACAAAGCGCTCGGCTATTGTATAATGGACAGGAATGGTTTTCATCCAAAAAAGGAGTAGAGCAGCCGGTGAACATACATTTGGAATGGGGCTCGATTTTTTGGAACTTGATCTTGGTCCTGTTTTTGGTGCTGCTGAACGGCTTCTTCGTGGCTGCGGAGTTCGCTCTCGTCCGTGTCCGGGCTACGCGGCTTCAGGAGCTGGCGGAGCAAGGAAACAAGCAGGCCAGGCATGCTCTTCGGGTCACCCGGAAGCTGGATGCCTATCTGTCCGCCACGCAGCTCGGCATTACCCTGGCGTCGCTCGGTCTGGGCTGGGTCGGAGAGCCGGCGATCTCCAAGCTGATCATCGAGCCTCTGCTCGAAGCGTTCGGCATGGAGCCGGGAGCTGCCGTCACCCATACGATTAGCTTCGCCCTGGCATTCGCCGTCATCACCTTCCTGCACATCGTACTTGGGGAGCTGGCGCCCAAATCCTTGGCCATCATGAAGTCGGAGGCGACCTCTATCTGGCTCTCCCTGCCCCTTATGATGTTCTACAAGCTGTTCATGCCGGCGATCTGGCTTCTGAACGGGGCGGCCAACCGTTTGCTGCGTCTCTTCGGCATCCGGTCGGTAGCGGAGCAGGAGGCGCATACGGAGGAAGAGATCCGCATATTGATGAACCAAAGCGTGGAGAGCGGTCATATCGATAAGGACGAGATGGTCCTGTTCGATAATATCTTCGAATTCTCGGACCGGGTGGCCCGGGAGATCATGCTGCCGCGGACGGACATGGACGTGTTGTTCGCAGACCTGCCCTTCCAGGACAACATGAAGCTGGTCTTCGAAACGAAGCACACCCGCTACCCGGTAGCCGTGGAGGACAAGGACCGGATCATCGGCTTCGTCCATATTACGGACCTTCTGACCGCAGACCCGGAGGAGGTTCATGTGCTGGAGGACTTCATGCGGCCGATCTTGACGGTGCCGGAGTCCATGGAGCTGTCCCGCGTGCTGAAGCTGATGCAGAAGCGGCATTCCCAGATTGCCGTCGTGATCGACGAGTACGGCGGAACGGCCGGCCTGTTGACTGCGGAGGACATCCTGGAGGAGATCGTAGGCGAAATCCATGATGAGTTCGACGTGGACGAGCGTCCCATGATCGAGAGCATTGACCGGGGAATCTCGGTGGACGGCAGGGTGCTGCTCGAAGAGCTCAGCGATATGCTGTCCGTTGATCTGGAGGACGAGGAAGTGGACTCCATCGGAGGATGGCTCTTGAAGAAGACGGAAGGCATGCCGGCGGTCGGGCAGCGCATCCATTGGAATGGACTGGTGTTTGAAGTGACGGAGGCGGAGCGGTACCGGATTCTCCGCGTCCAGATTTACAGGGAGCAACCCGAATAAAGGTCGGAGGTAACGGATGAATTTCAGAACCATTGTGGGAATTGCCCTGGGGCTGTTCCTGTTGTACGGCGTGTTTACGGTCGGGTCGCCTTTTCTGTTGGCGATGGTGTTCGCCATCTTCCTCGAACCGCTGGTCAAGCTGATCATGCGGCTGCCTCTCAAGCTGAACCGGGTAGCGGCCTCGGTCACCGTGTGCACCGTGTTTACGCTGCTGCTGCTGTTCTTCTTCTATCTCTTGGGAGCCAAGGTGTTCTCGGAGGTGGTGGACTTCACCAAGAAGGCGCCTGGCTATCTGCAAGAGGTCAACGGCTACGTGAAGGATATGGCCGAGGGCCGGACGAACGGGTTCTATGACGATATGCCCGCGGATCTGGCGGATCAGCTGAAGGAGTGGACGACCAACGGTGTATCGTCCTTGACGGATTCCTTGAGCGGCATCTTGGGGGCTGTTTCCAGCAATCTGCTCGGAGTGGCACGGGCCCTTCCGAATATGTTCATCTGGTTTATCGTTTTCTTGGTTGCACTGTTCTTGCTGTCCATGGGGATGCCGAATTTGCGGGACAATTTCCTGGCGTTCTTCGAGGAGAAGTCCAGGACCAAAGTATCTTCCGTCCTGGATGATCTGCGCCAAGCCATCTTCGGCTTCATCCAGAGCCAATTCATCCTCTGCGTGATCGTCTACGTCATGTCGCTGATCGGATTTCTTATCCTGGGGGTTAATTATCCGTTGGCCGTGGCGCTCCTGGTCGTCATCGTCGACCTGCTGCCCATCGTAGGGGTCGGGTCGGCTCTCATGCCATGGGCGGTGTTCAGTCTCGTAACCGGCAATACGTATTTGGGGATCGGACTCATCGTCATGTTCATCGTCATCACCGTGGTGCGCAGAACCGTGGAGCCCAAGGTGCTGGGGGATGCGGTAGGCATCGGAGCCCTTCCCGCCTTGATCAGCCTGTATGTCGGCTTTAAGCTGGTCGGTGTGGTGGGATTGATGCTGGGACCTATTGTCGTGATCATCTATACCGCCATGCGGAAAGTCGGTTTGTTCCATATCAAGATCAAGCTGGAATAGATCCTCTAGGGTTACTGCCGGCCGTTTGCGTAATGCAGACGGCCGGTTTTTTCATGCTGTGGTGCGGTTCGGTAGTGAAGGAAAGCGCTAATGTGATAGAAAATATAACATTATTTTAATTTTTTATCGATAATCTAAACATTTTAGTAGGAATTGTACAGAAATTAATGTATTCTTAACAAAAAACAAGCGAAAATTCGAGTATTTTCGACTATAATGGTATAAATAGAATCATAAGTTATAGTCGCATAGTCCTACAATACAATTTCCTTGGAGGGAATACTAACATGGGCTTCGCAGCCAAAATGACATCCGCTATCGTCGCCGTATTGCTCTTGGTCGGGGCTGCCATTGCCGCGATCGGTTATCAGGTTACCTACAAACAAGTGGACGAAGCGGTGGGAATCGAGCTTGTAGGCTGCGCCAATATTACGACAGGATTGGTCAATCCGGGCGATATTGAGAAGCTGGCCAAAGGGGACACTTCCGTACTTGCCAAGATCGAAGAACAATTGAACTGGACGGTCGATCATAAAGATATATTCAAGGAAGCCTTCATCTTGACGCTGGATGGCAAGGTGCTCGCCGCCGACAAGCGGCTGAAGGGACATGGCATCAAGGCCGGAGATGCCTATTACCTGGACCCCCAGGATCGGGCGATGATCCGGGATCACAAGCATTCCCTCTATTCGGATGTCTATGAATTCGGAGGAGAGAAGCTCAAGACCGGCTACGGCCTGATCTACAAGGATCATGACCCGAACAAGGAGGTCATCGCCTTAATGGCGATCAACTTCGATGCGAAGATCATCGACAGCCGGACGATGGATACCATCAAGGTGCCGATGTATACCGGCGGTGCTGCGATGCTCGTCGGCATGATCCTGATCTTCTTCGTCATCCGCCAGATGGTGAAGCCTATCGTCAAGCTCTCGGGGCAGGTTAACCGGATTGCCGGAGGAGACCTGACGATGGAGCCGCTGGTGTTCAAGAGCAAGGACGAGGTAGGCAAGCTGGCCAGTGACGTGAACCAGATGACGGGGAACCTCCGGAAGCTGATCCGGGAGGTGAACCAGACCTCCATGCAGGTGGCGGCTTCCTCGGAGGAGCTGACCGCCAGCGCGGAGCAGACGGGCAAAGCAAGCGAGTCCATAGCTTTGGTCTCGCAGGATCTGGCGGCGGGAGCAGAGAAGCAGCTGCGCAGTCTGGAGGAGACCTCCGGGATTATCAGCCGGATGTCGGACGCGGTAGGCCAGATCGCCCACAATGCCGAAGGGGTTACGCGCACAGCCGTCGAGACATCCGACAAGGCAGAGGCGGGGCTTGACTCGGCCCGCAGCGCCGTGGAGCAGATGAAGGCCATCAATGGGACTATGTCGGAGCTGTCCGGTACGGTACGGGCCTTGGGCGAGCATTCGAAGGAGATCGGCTCCATCGTGGAAGTGATCACGGAGATCGCCAACCAGACCAATCTGCTGGCCTTGAATGCGGCCATTGAAGCTGCCCGTGCCGGCGAGCACGGCAGAGGCTTCGCGGTGGTGGCCGATTCCATCCGGAAGCTGGCGGAGCAGTCCGGACGTTCCGCCCAGCAGATTACGGAGCTGATCCGCCTCATTCTGGGTCAGATGGAGAAGGTGTCGTACACGGTGGAATCCGCCTCGTATGAAGTGGGCGAAGGCGCGCAGCTGGTGCAATCCGCAGGAGACGCCTTCGTGGATATCCGAACGTCTGCATCGGATACGGCCGGGCGAATCGAGGAGGTCTCTCAAGCCGTTAACCACCTGTCCGAAGGAGCAAGTCATGTGGTCCAGTCGATCCAGGTTCTGTTATCCCTGGCGGATACAACGGCGGAGGGCACCCACAACGCTTCTGCCGCCTCGCAGGAGCAGCTGGCTACGATGGAGGAGATCACCGCTTCGGCAACCTATCTCTCCAGTCTTGCAGAGGAGCTCCAGCAGCTCATTGAGAAATTTAAGGTCTAACAGCAGCGCCCCCGTTTCCAAATGGAACGGGGGTTTTTGGTTGCTCTTGAGCGCAGACTGGGAGATAATGGGCCTATCAGGGACAAGGAGGAGCATGCATGCAGAAACTGAAGTGGGGTATTCTGGGCTGTGCGAGCATCGCCATCGGCAAGGTCATCCCAGGAATGCTGAAGTCGGAAACGGCGGAGATCGCCGCCATCGCCAGCCGGGGACCGGAGAAGGCCCGGGAGGCGGCAGCACAGTTCGGCATTCCGAAGGCGTATGGCAGCTACGAGGAGCTGCTGTCGGACCCCGAGGTGGAGGCGGTCTATATTCCGCTGCCGAATCATCTGCATAAGGAATGGACCATCCGGGCGGCGGAGGCCGGCAAGCACGTGCTGTGCGAGAAGCCCCTAGCCTTGAGCGCTACCGAGGCGGAGGAAATGGCCGATGCCTGCCGCCAAGCGGGTGTGGTGCTGGCCGAAGCCTTCATGTACCGGTACCACCCGCAGATCAGCCTGTCGAAGAAGCTGATCGAGGAGGGCTCGGTGGGGACGGTCCGATTGATTCGGGGGTCCTTCACCTTCCACAATGCCGCAGATACCGGCAATGTGCGCTATGTGAAGGAGTGGGGAGGCGGGTCCTTGTTCGACGTTGGCTGCTACCCGATCCATGCGGCGCGTTATCTCCTTGGGCAGGAGCCGGAAGCGGTTACGGCTCACGGCTTCTTCTCCGAAGCCCATGGCGGAGTCGATATGGTCGCCTCCGGGACCCTGGAATTCGCCGGCGGCGTCTCCCTCTTGTTCGATTGCGGGATGTGGGCCGCCAATCGTCAAAGTCTCGAGATTGTAGGAACGGAAGGGACGATTAACCTGCCCGCTCCGTTCCTGCCATCCTTCGATGCACCGGCAGTGGTCGTGCTGCGTACCCGCGGCGAAGAACGAGTGGTGGAGGCGGGGCCGGCCAACAGCTATTCGCTGCAGGCGGATGAATTCGCCGCAGTGGTCCGAGGAGAGCGGCAGGCCCGGTTTCCGGCCTCCGACGCGGTGGCCAACATGCGGGTGGTGGAGGCCTGCCTGCGGTCAGCGGAAAGGCGGGAGCGGATTACGCTGGCATAACCGACAACAAGAAGAGCTGGAATCGGGGGCTGCACCCCTGGTTCCAGCTCTTTCTTCATTCCCACGGACGCTTTGTGCCGAAGGCCTCCGCCAGCTTTCGACTCTCCAGCCGCCGCTCCTTGCGGGCCTGAGCCCGGGCCGGCGCCGTCTCGTGCAGGTGCTTCTCCTCCGGTGTTCCGGGAATGACACCCGGCACTTCCGTAGGCTTGCCGTCCTCGCCAATGGCGACGAAGGTCAGGAACGAGGTGGCGCATACCATCCGTTCCCCGGTCAGGAGATTCTCGCTGATGATCTTCACGAAGACCTCCATGGACGTCTTATGCGTCCAAGTGACGAAGGCTTCGAGACATACCTCCTGGCCGACCTTGATCGGATAGAGGAAGTCGATGGAGTCCGTGGAGGCGGTCACCACCTGCTGACGGGCGTGCCGCATGGCGGCGCGGGCGGCCACATTGTCAATGTAGGACATGAGCTTCCCGCCGTACAACGTCTGATGGTTATTCGTATCCGGAGGCATGACATAGGTCGACTGGACGGAGCGGGATACGTTGCTTGCTTTCGGAGCTAAACTCATTGCCGGATCACCCGATTTTTTACATATTTTTCTTGCCAGTGTCATAACTTTGTTCTGAAGCCCAAACCAATCGTAGGCGGATGTCATAAAGTAAAGCATGGTTATATGCCCATCCCAAGCGTTGCCATCCCTAAGGAGGTTAGGAGCCGTGCAATCCCAATTCAAGATGTATCAGCCCTATGTCAGCCCCTTTGACCCATGTCCACCGATCTGTGTGAAGACGTACAACACGCCCCCGCAGCTGTATATGAATTACCAGCCGATGAATTTGCCCCAGTTCTCTCCCTGCGAAGCCTTGAAGCTGGGCACCCTGTGGCCGGCACTCTATGCGCCGTATCCGGGACCCGCGGTGAAGTAAGATGCCATCTTGGCGAAAGGAGCAGACTATGCAAAAACAAATGCCCGACGATTATTACTGCGAGCTGAAGGAGCTGCAGGAAATCGACTTCGTGCTGGTGGAGCTGACGCTTTACCTGGACACCCATCCGATGGACACTCCGGCTATTCAACAGTTTAACCAATTGGCGCAGAAGCGGCAACAGATGGCGCATCATTTCGAGATGAAATATGGCCCGTTGCTTCAATATGGACACAGTTTTTCCCGGAGTCCCTGGCAGTGGATTGATACGCCGTGGCCGTGGCAGGTCTAAGACAGGAGGAGCTGTGAACCATGTGGATTTATGAGAAGAAGCTGCAATACCCGGTAAGGGTCAGCAAATGCGACCCCCGGATGGCCAAATTCCTGATCGAGCAATACGGCGGTGCCGACGGAGAGCTGGCCGCTGCCCTCCGTTATCTGAACCAGCGGTATACGATTCCGGACAAAGTTGTGGGGCTGTTAAACGATATCGGTACGGAGGAATTCGCACATCTGGAGATGATCGCGACCATGGTCTACAAGCTGACCAAGGACGCTACTCCGGAGCAGCTGAAGGCGGCGGGGCTGGGCGACCACTACGCCAACCATGACAAAGCGCTGTTCTACCATAATGCAGCGGGGGTACCGTGGACGGCAGCCTATATCGCGGCCAAAGGCGATCCCATCGCGGACTTGTATGAGGACATCGCCGCCGAGGAGAAGGCCCGCGCCACCTACCAGTGGCTCATCGACATGACCGACGATGTGGATCTGCAGGACGGTCTGAAGTTCCTCCGCGAGCGGGAGATTATACACAGCTTGCGGTTCCGCGAAGCCGTGGAAATCCTGAAGGCGGAACGGGACGCGCAGAAGATATTTTAAGCATTAGGAAACCTTCGTCCGGGTGGGCGAAGGTTTCTTGGTCTTTTGTTGCGCTTCATATGGGTCGGTTAGGTTTCATAATAAATGTAGGTAATAATCGAGCTTTCTGTAACGGCAAGTTTTCAGTTCCATCAATCCTAAACGTTCATATCTGTAAAAAAAGTTTTGTCAGTTCGTTAATGTTTCCCGCATGCTCTATTGTTAGAGAATGGCTTGCACCGGGGATCACTCGTGCCTCAAGATGAGGAATTACGGTTTTCGCGTTTGCAACCGCCTTATGTGCAGGATAGATTACCTCTTTATCTCCTACTATAAGCATGGTAGGCGTATGGAAATTCTGAAATTCCTCCTTAGGAAATACGGAAGGCATCACTTGTAAAAGCGGTTTCGCATAACGGTAACCAGCGATGACTTGAGAGCGAAATACGGGCTCTAAAGGTTCGCCTTTACCTGAAAACCATCGAAAAGCTCGATCTATCGTTTTTTCCGTATGAAATAATAAAGCCGGATAGATCTTTGTAAAGAACTTTGCGCTCATCTTATGGAAAGTCCCAGCAGGGGCATATAGAATGAGTTTCGATACACGCTCCGGGTAAGCAAGGGCAAAATTTAACGATAAAAATCCCCCCATCGAGTGACCTGCCAAATCGATCTTATTCAACTGCAAGGCATCTAACACCTCAAGCAACCACAGTTGACCCTCCTTCCTGAGTTTTATGGGAACGGTCGGTTTGCTTTTCCCAAAGTCACCGATAATATCAATAGCATATACACAGCGTTCCTGAACGAACTGTTTCATATTTGGATACCACATCGTACTGCTCATGGTCATGCCATGTAGAAGAACAAGTGGTTTCTTCCCTGGATCACCGAAACGCAGTACATGCGTTTCACCGAAGGTTGTCGACACGTAATCGGACTTGAAATCCATTTCAAAGTTCTCTAAACTTTTCTCGTAGCAGAGATAGTATTCTTTTTCGAATGTTTCGTTTTTAAACACCGATCTCATACTAAACCTCCCGTTAGCACTTTCCACCTATTATATCAAGAAAACTTTGCCGTTAGTTATGTTCCGGTTCACCGCCAATAATCTTCAACTCTCCTGCCCGTTAAGCTAATGGAGTAAACTTTTGCCGTCAGAATGTTAAAAGGACTTAGATAAATCAAGGTTTTTCATCACCTACAACTATAGTGTACTTAGGAATCCGCACACCTCGAGATGATCGCCACCATGATCAA
Organism: Oryzibacillus soli; assembly: GCF_051594765.1. Classification (NCBI taxonomy): domain Bacteria; kingdom Bacillati; phylum Bacillota; class Bacilli; order Caryophanales; family Paenibacillaceae; genus Oryzibacillus; species Oryzibacillus soli. The sequence continues at coordinate 10,359 of NZ_JBPPGJ010000013.1, read as the reverse complement.
CAAGCTGACCAAGGGGCGATCCCATCGCGGACTTGTATGAGGACCGCAACCTTGGAGGAGGGCGGTCTATTTCTTTGTGTGGAAGTCAGGCTGCGTTCCAAACCAGATTGATCTGTAGTCTACCCAGCCGTATGCATCAAAAGCGACATTGCGCACATGGGGCGGATAGTGCGCGGTTTGGCGCCAGCGGTAGAGGGGAAAAACAGCCTGTTCTTGAAGAAGCCGATCCTCCATGCTCTGGAGGTGAGCCCTGCGCTTAACCTTGTCCGGTTCCCGGATATACTTCTCTTGATACAACTGATGCCAATAGGCCTCTGTTTCCTTACAATAGCAGCGTCGCAGCATACTGGAGGGACTATGAAAGATCAGCGCCAGTGAAGCTTCTTCATCATTGCCGATCGGCTGCTCCAGCAGGATCAGATCTGCTTCCGGACAGGCGGTAGACTGATACAGCGTGCCGTGAGAAAGGTAGTGTACGGTGACGGAGATCCCTGCCGACAGGGCCTCTGACCGGATCCACTCCGCATCGCGCTCGTTGCCTGCCCCATGACCCGCAGCCAAGGTGAGCGATGCCCGGTTCATGATGCCTTGCCATGCTGAATCGTTGTCATGTGTAAGACGAGAATTTACGATGCCGGTGGAAGTAAGCGAATCAGCGGCCGTATATCGGTTGCCCCCAAGCTCATTGACCATACGTTTCCGATCCAATATGGAAAATAGGCGGCTGATAAGAGCAGTTCGACGGCGTACGATATTCGAATCCGAATCGCGCAGATTAGCCACCAAGAGCTTACATCCCCGATCCGTGCATTCCTGTCCGATCCATTCCTTGGGTGCTTCTGAATAAAGGTACTGCTGAAGGTTCACCGCCATCCGGTCGGCCTCCGTGCTGGATGTGGCATGGCCGGATTCGTATATGGCGGGAAGAATCCACATGTCCACCCGGTCTACAAATGGCCTTCCACCAAAGTAGGCTGCATGTGCGGCCAGCTCCACCTTATGATCATCCTTATGTATCAGTCGAAAAGGTCCCGTTCCCACCGGCCGGTCTCCGTCCGTAAAGCCTCTAGGCACGATGGAAGCTCCGGGAAGCGTTAAAAAATCAAGGAGCGCATGAAGCGGTTCATTCAAGTGGATCGCGAGCGTATGGGAAGTTACCGCTTCGATCCGGACAATCGTCTCCAATAGAGCGGTCATCCATGCTCCGGCTTGTCCTCCGGCAAGTCTTCTCATGGTGTAGGCAACATCCTCCGAAGTGAACTCCCGGCCATCATGAAATCGGACTCCTTTACGCAGGTAGAACAGGTAGGTCTTTCCCCCGTCCTTGCAATCCCAGCCATGCGCCAGATGTGGTTTGATGCAGCCAGCTTTTGTATCATAGATCAGCAGCGTGTCAAACAGCTGGGATACCAAGTGCTGCTCCGTCCGGCGTGCGGCCTCCCCCGGATCCAGCGACAAAATCGGGCGGTACAGCACGAAACGAAGAACATCCTTCTCCTCACCCGGAGCGGTTGTCCCCACGCTTCCGGAGGCAAGGAACCGGGCAAAGTCCTCACGGATCGACTCACCGACCTGCTCATTCTGCAGAAGTCGCCATGCAAGTCCCCATTGTCCAGCCGCGGCCAGCTTATGGGCTTCAGACCGGATCATCTCCTCATAGGACTGCAGAAAGATTAGGCTGGAGAAGCGGCCTCGGCCGGAACCGGGCTGCCAGGCTATCCAGCCTTCCTCGCCCATCCGCTTTAACATCAGTTGAGCGGCCCTTCTTGTGCAGCCAAGCACCTGAGTCAACTCCTCTAAAGAGGTTACCACGCGTCTTCCCACACGAATGGGGCTAAAATGTTCCATCAGCTTGCGGAGAGCTTCATGTCTTACACTCATGGGGACCTCCTAACAGTCACACGAAAAGGTGAAGCTTCGATAGGACCATTATTGCACTTTTTATTCACCTATTAAACCCCTACAATGAGCACATAAGAAAGAAGGACCAGAAGGAGATCCCCGGATGAGTAACCATACTGAACGTCCCATCGTTATCGTTGCCTTAGTAACGGCCTTGTGTCTGTTGGGAGACTCCATGCTGTACATCGTGCTGCCTGTTTACTGGAAGGAGTTCGGTTTATCCGAAGTATGGCAGATCGGTGTACTGCTGTCCGCTAACCGTCTGGTCCGGCTGCCCTTGGGTCCAGTCGTCGGCTGGTGCTATAACCGGATAAGTCGGCGCTCCGGTATTCTATTGTCCGTCTGTATCACAGCGGTCGTTACTGGAATCTACGCGCTGGTTCATCAGTTCTGGTGGCTGTTGCTGGCGAGATGCTTATGGGGGCTTGCCTGGTCTTTTTTGAGACTTGGAGGATACCTGGTCGTTATGGAGCATTCGAACGATGCTAACCGAGGACAGAGGATGGGGCTATACAATGGTCTATGGGGGTTGGGTTCCCTAGTTGGCATGTTGGCTGGCGGATTATGGGCCGAACAGATCGGGATTGTCCCGATTGGGATAGCTTTTTCCATAGTCACGCTCCTAGGCATCCCTTTGACATGGATGGTGCTTCCCGCAGAATCTCATCAGACTGCTAAGGAATCTTCAAGGAAATTGGAGATGAAACCGTCTTTTACCCGCCAAAAAATGCAGGCGATCCGAACGTTAGGAATCACCGTAATTGTCTCGGTCGTTTACTTTGGCCTGATGCCATCCACGTTCAGTCTATATATAGCCGAGCACCATCCAGACCCCATCCTTGTTGCTGGCTGGGCTTTGGGGGCCGTCTCCCTGAGCGGAATGCTCCAAGCCTTGCGATGGCTCTGGAACCCGCTGCTGTCCCCATGGATCGGCCGGTTGTCGGACCGGCGGTTCAGTCGCAGCTCCATACTCCTAGCTTCCCTCATCTATGCGTTGTGCACCTTCGCCCTAGCACCAGTCCGCCTGCCGCTGCCTCTGTTTTTCTTACTGCTGGTGGGCCTGCTGATCGGCAATACGCTGATCACCACTTTGCTGGACGCCATAGCGGGGGATACGGCGTCTCAGGTCGGAACGGTATACTTCATGACGGCATACACCTTGGTGATTGACCTAGGAGCGGCCGTTGGACCGATTCTTGCCTATACACTAGTGGAGTTGTACGACGTCGATGCGGTATACAGCTTGTCGGCCGGATTATTGGGACTAGCAGTCATTGTCTGGCTCGCAACGTACAGACTTAAGACGGCCTGATCGCATAATGAACAGCTGGGTCCCCATAATAGCAGCCCGGCTATACTGCGTCTTAGACAAAACCGCCCCACCCAGGCGCTGCAAGGCGTACCCATTCATGGAATGGATATGGTATGATGGGGAGCGAGAAAGCCAGACAGCAGGAGGGAGAGTTCGATGCGGGTTACGTTATTTTCGATATTCGGATATTCGGTTCATTCCTACGGGCTTATCGTGGCGATCGCGATTCTGCTGGGTACCGGAGTGGCCTATTATTTGGCCAAAGGAACGCCTTACCAGAAGCATATTCTGGACATGGTGGTGCTGGTGGTAGCCGGGGCCATCGCCGGGGCACGGGCTTGGGAGGTTTTTTTCTTCCAATGGAGCTATTATTCCCATCATCTGCTGGAAATCGTTGCAATATGGAACGGAGGGCTATCCATCCAAGGAGGCCTGATCGGCGGGTTCGCGGCCGGTGCGCTGTACACGCGGAAGCACCGGATTCCGTTCTGGGAGCTGGCGGATATCATGGCGCCGGCCATCATTTTCGGACAGGGAGTGGGAAGGATTGCCTGTTTCTTGAACGGGGATGCCTTCGGATCCCCCACCGGCTTGGGTTATGGCGTCGTATATCCGCCGGGTACCATTGCATTTGACACTTACGGCTCCGAGCCGCTGTTCCCCGCAGAGGTGTGGGAGGGGCAGTGGGATTTCGTCGTATTCGGCCTGCTGCTGATCTTGAAGAACCGGGTCTGGTTCCGGGGCTTCCTGTTCTTGGCCTATAATATTCTGTACTCCCTCGGCCGCTTCTTGCTGGAGCTCCTGCGGGGAGATACGCCCCGATACCTGTTCGATTGGACGGCCGCTCAGTGGACGAGCATGACCATAATCGCGGCAAGTCTCATTATGATGATCATTCTGGCGAGGAAATCACCGCCGGCCCCGCCGGAAGGAGTGAACGCCTCCGTCGTATGACGACCGGAGGTGTATTTTTTGTGACAAGGGCTTGCCATTGGTGAAATATGGTGCTATATTATTACTTGTCTTCTTCAAGCAGGTCCGTAGCTCAATGGCAGAGCAACCGGCTCTTAACCGGTAGGTTGTGGGTTCGACCCCCACCGGGCCTATAGCGAATCGAAGCCCCCGCCTTCATCGGCAGGGGCTTTTTGCTGTTCGGAATCCGGGCATTTCTGAGCTTAGGCACGGGCCAGAGCCAGCTTCTTCTCATAGCACAAGCTGCTGGGACAGCCAACATATTCTCCATATAGCGGGATGGGAACATACCCATGCTTCTGATAGAAGGCATTCGCTTCCGGCTGCTCCGTACCCGTCTCCAACCGCAGAATCTCATACCCGAGCTCCCGGGCCATATCCTCCAGGAAGGCCAGCATCCGGGCGGCAACCCCTCGCCGGCGGACCTCAGGCTCTACGTAGAACCGCTTCAGCTCCACCGCCTCATCGTCGAGAGGACGGATTGCTCCGCAGCCCACAGGCCGTTCTCCGTCGTATGCCACGATGAAGCGCACCTCCGCAATGTCCGGATCGTTGAAATCCAGCACAAACACTTCATCAGCCGGATAACGGCGGTACAGATCCTCGTCCAGCTTGGCGATCAGTCCATGAAGGTCCCGATCCTTCGTGTCAACCCTGCGAATATCCAGCATTGCGGCATACCTCTCCCCTGAAGCCGGTCTTGTCCCGGCCTGTTTTGGGGATTATCATACCATACCGTATGGCAAATATTCACTCCCCTTTTCGGATCCATGCCCATAAGAAAACGCCCCCGCCGCCGGGAAGGAGCCGGTCAGCAGAAGCGTTTGGCTTACGTCGTTCCTGTATTGGTGCCTGCAGCTGGATCAATCCATGTTCCAATCTTCGTCCGGGGCATCGGCCGGATCATCCGCATCATCATCCAGATCCGCATCGTCATCCAACCGATCATCGTTCACGCTGTCCAGATCCCAAGCATCTCCGTCCATCGCAAGTGCCATGCAGCGCCTCCTTTCCCAGAAGATTCATCTACAGGTTGTCCGGCGGGGGAGTATCCCATGTACCGGAAAATCGACGATATCGTGACATTCGCCCGAATGTCCATTTTGAGGCCTATCCACTCCTGTCCAAGCTCCAAATGCCCCCTCCGAATAGGATATAGGGAAGATCGGAACCATTAGGTTTTCACTAAGAATCCGGGAGGAGCTGGCGGGATGAAGCATGTACGCGTGGAAGAGGCGAAAAAGTTAATCGGCAAAGAGGTATATTGCCTGAAGAAGGACGGCACCGTGGCATCCGGCAAGCTGGTCAAGATTAGCGGAACCCGCCTGTTCTTGGCCCAACCCAAAGGAAAGAAGGTCCGTACTCAAGCAGTCATTCCCCTGGTATTGTTCGACCTGCTGGCCATCGGTACCGCTCCTTACGCATACGGAGGATACGGTGGATATGGTGGATACGGCGGCCTGGGCGGATACGGGTATCCCGGTGCGTACGGAGGCTATCCGGGCATTTTCTGGTAATGGGCAGGCTGCTCCTTATAAGGAGCGGCCTTTTTTTGTGGGGGAGGGAAAGGTGGAGCGGATGGTTGACATCGGAGGCAAAGCGTGCTTACATAGTGGCATGCAAAAATCAGGCCATCTCGCAGCGTGGAGGAGGAAGAACAATGTTGAAACGTCCGGAGGCCATGATCTTCGATATGGACGGAACGCTGTTTCAGACGGAAACCTTGCTGGTCCCGGCGTACCATGCCACCTTCGACAGGATGAAGGAGGAAGGCTCGTACACCGGTGAAACTCCGCCGGAGCGGATCATCATGGGCTGTCTGGGTATGCTGCTGGACCAGATCTGGCGCAAGGTGCTCCCCGAGGCGGACGATCGCGTCCGCAACCGGGCGGACGAGCTGTTCATGCATTATGAGCTGGAATATCTGGACCGGGGCTTCGGCGACCTGTATCCGGGGGTGGAAGCCACTCTCACGACGCTGAAGGAACGGGGAGTCCGGCTCTTCGTGGCTAGCAACGGTCTGGAAGGGTATGTCAAGGGCGTAGCGGAACGCAAGGGCATCCTTCGTCTCTTCGAGGACCTGTACAGCGCGGGGGAATATGCCACGTCCACCAAGGTGGACCTGGTGCGGATGCTGCTGTCCCGATACGGCATCGGCTCCGCCTGGATGGTAGGGGACCGCTCGTCCGACGTGGAGGCCGGGCATCGGAACGGACTGACGGTGATCGGCTGCGATTACGCCGGCTTCGGCGCCGGCGAAGAGCTGGCTCAGGCGGACGTGAGAATCACCCGGTTCCAGGAGCTGTTGGAGCTGTGGGATGCCGGGAAATAGCAGAAGGAACAAGGAAGGAGCCAAGCGGCTATGAATGGCGCTTAGCTCCTTCCTTTTTTTGGCTATTCCTTCAGAAGATACAGCGCATATTCGAGGGGGCGCTGGACCGCCTTCCGGTAGGTCTCCTTCTCGCCGATCCGCGAGAAGACCTCGCGGGCTGGCTTCGGATTGATCTCGATCAGCCAGACCCGCCCTTTGCCGTCCACGGCAATGTCCAGCGCCAGCTCGCACATGGAGCCGAACTGACGCTCAATATGATTGGCAATGAGATGGGCCAGCTGCGACATATCCTCTTGGATGCCGCGGATGGTCTCCTCGGAGCTGAAGCGCATGGCGAGCAGCTTGCGGGTCGGAACGGCGGATCCGCCTCCGTGCAGGTTGGAGGTAATGCTCCGCCGGGCGCCGATTCGCCCTGCGCTGCCCGTAACCTCCCATTGGCCGCTGCCGTTCTTCTGGATCAGAAGCCGGTAATCATGGACCCTACCATCCTCCAGCTTGATCTGGATGCCCTGCTGAACCATGAACCGGCCGACCTTCATGAACCGGGCAATGCGGGCTCCGAGCTGGCGGTCGGAGACGGTGAAGGGGGCGATGATTCTCCGGCTCCGGTCCCTGCCTTGAATGCGGTACGTTCCGTCTCCGGCCCGCTCGATCCGAAGGATGCCGCGGCCTCCGGTGCCGTCGATGGGCTTCACGTAGACCAGACCGAAGCGCTCCAGCATCTTCAAGAGGGCGGACGGAGTCGAATAGGGAACGGTTTCCGGCAGGTACGGACGGATCCGTTTGTTCTTATACAACACCTGGTGGATGCCCCACTTATGCAGGAGCGGCCGGCTCATCTGCCGAAGCTCCGGATAGTCCGTCCTGAACTTCCGGAGAAGCTGGAAGCGGTGGTTGCGCTGGAAGCGGCAGCGGTCATAGATGATATCCGGAAACCGGACCCGCTCCCGGATCCACCTGCCTTCCGTGTCACGCCAGATCCAAGACCGGATGGTCCGGGTTGCTCCGTCCACATCCTCCGGGGTAAAGACAACCACGCGGATCCCCAATCGGGTACCCGCCTGGCTGAGCTTGCGAAAGTACGACATTTCCTCAATCTTGCCGCCGTTCAGATAGAGAGCCATGATGCCAAGAGTCGGGCTCGGCAAGGGGATCACCTGCTCTTTTTCCGTTTTTTGGATAGATATATGCTGTATTCGATGATACGGTCCAACGATTTCTTGCGGATGTCCGGCTCATCGAATTTCATCGGCCTGGAGTTGGCCTCGAAGAACCAGATCTGCCCCGAGGTGTCCACACCCAGGTCCATGGACATTTCGCCCAGCGTATGCCCGGAGGCTTTCTCAATCTGTCTGGCGATGGAGAGGGAGGCGCGCTTGATCCGCTGGAGCGTACGCTTGGCGGCCTCGGAGCCGAAGGCGGCGGTCAGAACCTTCTCCGGCTCGTTGATGGAACCGCCTCGGGGGACATGGGTTGTGATCGACAGCTTCCCGGCCACCCGGGCCCCGACTCCCGTCAGATCCCATTCGCCCTTGCTGTTCTTCTGCACCAGCACCCGCAGGTCGTAGGGTCGGTTCTCGAAGCTGGCCAGGGTGATCCCCTGCTGGACAATGTATTCCTCGGAACCGATCAGTGGCTTGATGGAGCTCCACAGCTTGGCGACGGTGGCGTGATGGGTGACGCGGCTTTTCTTCTGGGCCTGCACGCGGAGAATATACGGGGCTCCCTTGCTCTTGGGTCGCTCCACCCGCATGATGCCGGATCCCGCCTTGCCCTTGACCGGCTTCAGGTAGACGGAAGGGTACTGGGCCAGCATCTGCTCCAGCTCCTCGGCATGGGCCAGCTTCTTGGTGGCGGGCACGTATTTTTTGGTCACCTTGGACTTATTGAGCCACTCGAACAATGTCCACTTATAGAAGAAGCTCGGATTGAACATCTTCAGCTTCGAATGCTTCATGCAGGCCTTGATGACCTGCTGCACCTCGGGGCTCTGTTCATCCTTGCGGTTCGGTATCCGGTTGTAGACCACCTGGGGGAAAGGAACCATGGTCTGGGACCAGGTCCGGGTCTCCGTCTGGTACAGGAAGCCGTTAATCTTCTTCTGACCCAGCTTCAAGTCCTTCACCCGGGTGACGTAAACGGTGGCGCCCTGCTCCCGTCCGGCATGGATCAGATCGATGAAGTTGCGGTGGTTGCCTCTAAAGGGTCGCTCGTCGTCATCCATGGTCAGAATCGCAATGAAGGACTGCGGTACGGGGGGAATCTCATGAAGGAAGATGTCCACTTACCCCTCCCTCCTCGTACGGAACCTGGCCAAGTACAGGCAGTGCTCGAACAGGTTGGTCAGCGTAGCCCTCCCCTGTGCCTTCAGCGAAGGATGCTTGAAAATGGAGCGGCCCGGCTTCGCATTGGCCTCGAACATCCACACCCGGTCGTTCTGGTCGATGCCCAGATCGAAGCCCAGCTCGCCCAGCGGGTGGGAATAGCGCTTCTCGATGGCCTCCGCCAGACGAATGGCGGCCTGCTTGGCGGTGGTGAGGATCTCCTCGGCCTTGGAGGAGCCGTAGACCCGGGTCAGCGCATGCTCGGGAGTCATGAGCTCGCCGCCGTTGCGGATATGGGTGGTGACGCTGCCCCGTCCGGCCCTTTTGGCGCCGATGCCGGCGGCCACCCATTGGTTGTTGCCGTTCTTGACCATGTGGAAGCGGAAATCCAGCGGGCAGCCGTCCAGCTCGATCAGGCGGATGCCCTGTTGGATGACGTAATGTCGCAGTTGGATGTTATGGCGGCGGAGCAGCTTCATCAGTCCGTCGAATTTGCCGAAACGGATCAGCACGTTGCTGCCGTTGCGCCGGAATCGGGCGAAGTAGCCCCGCCCCGGGCTGTAGGTCAGCCGGTAGATGCCGATGCCGAGACTGCCTCCCGTGGGCTTCAGGTAGACGAAGCGGTGCTTCTCCATCATCCGGCGGATGTCGTCGGGACTCGGATCGATCAGCGATTCGGGGACGTGTTTTTCCGCCTCCGACTCGCCGTCCAGCAGCTTATATACATCCCACTTGTCGAAGAAGCTCCAGTTAAACAGAGGGATCCGGCGGCGGACGAAGCGTTCCTTGAAGGCTTCCATGGAAGCGGATTTCTCCGCCTTGCGGCTCGGAAGCCTGTTATAGACCACATCCGGCATGGGGAACGTTTTGCGGACCCACTTGCCCGACCGGTCCAGCGTATAGCCGTACACGGTTCCATCCTCCCAGTTCACTGAGCTGGGAGAGAAGGCCACGTGGAAGGCTTTGCCTTCGCCGGTGGCGAAAATTTCACGGAAGAAGCTGGTCCGGGAGCCGAAGAGGGCGCCGCCCTCGGGGGTGGCATGGGTCAGGATGCCGATGACGGGGCCGAGCTGCAGCTCCTTGCCGGATTGGCTGCGGATATAGCATTTGCCCGTCCTCGGCAGACGGAGCTGCGCCGTGAGATTGGCGGGGAGCACCAGCTCATTATCCTTGCGGGTGGCCGAGGTGCGGACGGTTACGTCCGTTTCCTTGGATCCAAGCCGAAGCGTAACCGTGCGGCCGGATGACACCTGAAGGGCTTTGGCCAGCGTGCGGCTCATGATCACGGTTTTGCCCGGCTGACGGTTGACCAGGATCGTGCACGTTGTCAAACTCATGGTGGGGTACCTCCTAAGAGTTTTGCGGACGAGGGAAGCGTGATCTCGTCACGCGGTGGAGCAAAACTGGCATCGAAAGCATCAACGGAGTTTTGCGGACGAGGGAAGCGTGACCTCGTCACGCGGTGGAGCAAAACTGGCATCGAAAGCATCAACGGAGTTTTGCGGACGAGGGAAGCG